>JARRJK010000025.1:0-48344 GCA_037379555.1 Anaerolineales bacterium
GCTTCTGCAGGGGCTGAAAGAGCGCTACGGGCTCCACCTCGTTGCGGTGAGCAACGAGGGGCGCGAGTTGATGGAATACCGCGTGAGGCATTTCGAACTCGCCAAGTGGATCGACACTTTCGTGGGTTCGTGCTATGTCCATTTCCGCAAGCCCGACCTGGACATCTACCGGCTGGCGCTCGACGTCGCCCAGACCCCGCCGCAGGAAGTGCTCTATATCGACGATCGCGCCATGTTCGTCGAGGTTGCCGAGACGCTTGAGGTACGCGGCATCGTCCATCACGGCTATCCAAGCACGTTGGCTGCATTTGCCGAGCATGACCTCACGCCGGGGTAGCTCCCAACGCGGTGAACCGAATTCAACTTTGAAAAGGAAGGCAAAGAAGAATGGATACTACCCGCCCGGGACCGACACTGCTCGTGATCTTCGGCGCAGCCGGAGACCTGACCTGGCGCAAGCTCGTACCTGCGGTTTACAACCTCTTCCTCGACGACTGGCTGCCGGAACAATTCGCCATCATCGGCGTGGATCGTAAGGAAATGAAAGAGGGCGAATTCTGCGAACGCCTCCAAGACGGCGTCGACCGCTTCTCGCGCCGCGGCAAGGCGGATCCAGAGACCTGGGATTCGTTCTCAGACAAGATCTGCGCATATATCAGCGCCGATTTTAAACAGGATCAAACGTATTCTCAGCTAGCTGATCTGCTCCGTGACCGCGAGGAGCAGTGGGGCGAAACTGCCAATCGGGTCTTCTACATGGCCACGCCTCCGGAGATGGTTTCGGTGGTCACACCGGCGCTCGGAAAGGCCGGCCTAGCCAGCGACCGCGATAACGCACGCATCGTTGTGGAAAAGCCCTTCGGGCACGATCTCGAATCCGCCCAGGATCTGAACCGGCTGCTCACCTCGACCTTCGCCGAAAAACAGATCTTCCGCATCGACCACTACCTCGGCAAGGAGACGGTCCAGAACATCCTCGCCTTCCGCTTCGCCAACGCGCTTTTCGAACCGCTGTGGGATCGTCGCTACATCGATCACGTGCAGATCACCGTTGCGGAGCAGGTCGGTGTCGAGCACCGCGGCGGGTATTACGAGAACGCCGGCGCGCTGCGCGATATGATCCAGAACCACCTGCTCCAGATCCTGTGCCTGATCGGGATGGAACCACCGGTCTCGTTCGACGACAACGAGATCCGCAACAAGAAGGTCGACGTGCTGCATGCCATCCGGTCTATCAACCTTGAAGATCTGCACCTCTACGCAGCCCGCGGCCAGTATGGGGAGGGCTGGATCGAAGGCGATCAGGTGCCGGCGTATCGTCAGGAACCTGATGTCGCTGCGGATTCAAATACGGAAACCTTCGCCGCTTTGAAGCTGTTCATCGACAACTGGCGCTGGCAGAATGTGCCTTTCTACCTGCGCACCGGCAAGCGCCTGGCCTTGAAAGCAACGGAGGTAGTGATCCAGTTCAAACCTGTGCCGCACCAATCCTTTCCGGCTTCGTCCATCAGCAACTGGGGCCCTAACCGGCTCGTGCTGCGCATTCAGCCGGAAGAGGGCATCCTGCTGCGCTTCCAGGCCAAACGCCCCGGGCTCAAAGTGCGCCTGAGCCCGGTCGATATGCGCTTCACCTACCGGGAGGCTTTCAAAGCCGAACCGCCCGAAGCCTATGAAGCGCTCCTGCTCGACGCCATGCTCGGGGACGCGACACTCTTCATGCGCGCCGATCAGGTCGAAGCGGCCTGGAGCATCGTGACGCCGGTGCTGGAGGCCTGGGAGAATGCGCTGGTCGATTTCCCGAACTACAGCAGCGGATCCTGGGGACCGGAGGAAGCGGAGTTCCTGATCGCACAGGATGGGCGCAGCTGGGCCCAGCCTTCAACCGTGGGCCAGCCCGAGTAGCCGTAGGCGCGGCAGCTCGAGGCCCGATGTCCTTCCTCACACTGATCTCAATCTCGAGCCTGGCCGGCCTGGTCGGTGCCCTGGGAGGCATGGGCGGGGGCACACTCCTCATCCCTGCATTCACCTTTCTGGGTATGGATATCAAGCACGCGATCGCCATCAGCATGGTGTCGGTGATCGCCACCTCCAGCGGCGCGGCGGCGGCCTACGTCCGCGATCGCCTGACGAACCTCAGGGCCGGGATGTTCCTCGAGATCTTCACCATCCTGGGTGCGATTGCCGGCGCCTCGCTCACGATCGCCATGCCCCGGCAGCCGCTTTTTATCGCCTTCGGTGTGATCCTGATCCTCTCCTGGGGCGCCAGCACATGGCGCCGCCGTAAAGAAACTCCGGCAATGACGGCTGCCGTTGACCGGTTCACGGCGACTCTGGGTTTGCGTGGATCCTACTTTGATCTGGCCGAACAAAGCGAGGTCGAATACCAGCCGGTACGTGCGGCATACGCCGGGCCGCTCATGCTGCTGGTTGGGGCCGCGGCCGGACTGTTTGGGGTGGGCGCCGGCGCCTTGAAGGTGCTGGTGCTGGAGCAGATCATGGGACTGCCGACGAAGGTCGCCACCAGCACGAGCAACCTGATCATCGGCGTCACGGCGCTTGCTGGCTCAAGCGTATACCTGGCGGCCGGCTTGATCGATCCGGGCACAACCGCTCCGGTCATTCTCGGCGTTCTATCTGGCGCGTTCCTGGGAACCCGGCTGCTGAATCGCCTCAGCAATAGAAGCGCGCAGCGCGTTTTCCTGCTGATCCTGCTGATCCTGGGCGTGGCGATGATCCTGCGCGGGATGACAAACACATGACCGGTCAAGGTTCACCGGACTCAATGAGACCGTCCTCGAGCCAGGCTCGCCTGAACGGTTTGATCGAACGCCTGATCGGCGGCGTGTTGCTCAGCGGCGTGTTGCTGAGCGCCGCGCTCATCCTCGCTGGTCTTGGCTGGCACTACTACCTTCACCGAGACCTTACCTTTAAGTACCTGGTCTCAGCCTCGACAATCTTCCAGTTCTTCACCCATGATATGACAGCCTTCGTCAGCAACCCACCCCGACCGCGCGACTTGCTCAATCTCGGGATCGCCGTGCTGCTGCTCACCCCCTACGTCAGGGTGGCGATCTCTCTATTGTATTTTCTGCTGGCTGAACGCAGCTGGCGCTTTACGCTGATCACAGGGTTCGTGATCAGCGTGCTCACCTGGGGGATCCTGCGCGGCTGAATGTCCGCTCAATCAGCAGCGGGAGGCTCTTGCTCGAGGCGAATACGCGGCAGGCTGTCCGGGTAGTTCGTCTGCATGTAGGCTATAAGCGCTTCACGGACAGCACAGCGCAGATCCCATGACTTCGAAGCGTCTTCGGCGCTCATCAAGGCTCTCAACTCGATCGTTCGTTCGTTTGCGTTCGTGACCTGCAAGCCCCAGGCGCGATTATCGAAGAGCGGGTTATCATCGAGAATGCGCTTCAACTCCGTCCGCAGCTCATCGACCGGCAGCCGGTAATCGGCATAGATATAGACCGTTCCAAGGATCTGAGCCGATGAGTGAGTCCAGTTTTGAAAGGCGTTGTCGATGAAGTAGGTGATCGGCACGATCAGCCGCCGTTCATCCCAGATCTTCACCACAACGTAAGTCAGCGTGATCTCCTCCACCCGCCCCCACTCCCCCTCGACGATGACCACGTCATCCAGCCGGATCGGCTGGCTGAAGGCGAGCTGGATCCCAGCCAGCAGCGTGCCGAGACTCTTCTGCGCGGCGAAGCCCAGCACGACGCCAGCCACGCCGGCTGAAGCCAGCAAGCTCACGCCGAACTGCCGCACCTGATCGAACGTCATCAACATCGCCGACAGCGCGAGCACGATGATCACTGCCACCAGCACGCGCTCGATGACCCGGAACTGGGTCTGCACACGGCGCGCCTGCAGGTTGTCCTCCACATCGACCGGATAGCGCGTCATGATCATCTCGCGCGCCATACTCACCGTGCGCCGGGCCAGCCAGCCAACAGAGGCGATGATCCACAGCACGAGCGAGTGCTCGACGAAAGTCAGCGCGCCGTTAGCGAGGCCAAGCCATGGCAATCCTGCCCGCAGCGTAAGCGCGGGCAGCAGCGCCCGCAGCGGTCCGCGCCAGTGGGCGAGCTGCACCGGCATATCGGCGATCGTAATCGGCTCGCGTCGGTGACGGCGCTGCAGCAGCGCTGAAAACAGGACACTCACCGCCAGCCCCAGCAAGATCAGGCCAATTGCGAGGCCGATCTGCCAGAGAATCGATCCCGGGGTTAATAAAGTCATTCGCTCCTCTTTTACATCTCGAACGGAATTAGAAAAAGTGCGTCATGCATTATAGGGGACCCTGCATTCAAATGGGGTGGTTTCAACGCTGGGACCCTGGCTTCCACCGTCCGGACTACCGAAAAAAAGCTGAGGCCAGACAGCCTTAGAGTTCGTTCATCCGGCGCCGGAGCAGAAAGAGCGCAATCAAAAACAACGCCAAGCCGATTCCCGCCAGCGCCAACAGCAGGATTGCGGAGGGGGGCTGGCCGCGCAGCATGACGTTATGAAGCTCCAGAATGCCGTAGGTCGCCGGCAGCGACCACGAGATCAGCTGAATCGGCAGCCGCAAGGCACTCAGCTCAAGGAAGAAACCGCTGAAAAAAACGCTCGCCAGCAGGACCACCATCGAGTACTGCACAGCCTGGCTGTCGGTCTCGGAGAGCAGTGACAGCACAAAACCGATCGCCGTCGAGGTGAAGATCATGACCGCCAACACCAGGGCGAAGTCGATCCAGCGTCCAATCATCGGCGTGCCAAGCACCACTGCCACCAGCGTGGTGAGCACCAGGACGATCAGGCTGTTGAGGATGAAATGACTCAGGAACTTCCCGGTCATCAGTTCCAGATTGCTCAAAGGCGATACCCGAATCAGCTCGAGCACACCCAATCGCCGGTCGTCTACGATGGATAACGCGGCGAATGTCACGGCCAGGTGCTGCACCAGCAGCGCGATGACCGGGCCGACGAAGTAGTCCGTTGTTGAAGGCGAAAGCCTGGCGACATTCTTCGTCTCGCTGCTCAGCGGGCTGAGCAGGACGGAAGGAGAAGTCTGCTGGAAGGTCTGTAGCTGCTGTTCGACATCGTTCAAATCCGTTTGCAGCTGCGCCAGCTGCTGATCCCACTGCTTGATCTGAGCCGGATCGGTCGTGGGTTGGATCGATTGAACCTGCGCCCGTTGTGCGCCGAGGTCAGGGACCACGGATCCCTGCGCCCCGCTCAACCCCGCCAGCAGCAGATCAAGCGCGCTTAACTGACCCGTCAGCTTCTGTTGATTGGCGATCGTTGCCCCTCGATCCAGGTTGTCGAGTGCGGCGCGCAGCGCGACCGTGCTATCCCTGGCTTCTTTCACACGCGCGGCGATCGAGGACGAACTACTCTGCTCCTGCTTTGCAGTTCCCTCAACCAACCTGCGATTCATCTCATCGATAAATATGCGGGCGAAGAACGGCATGTACCCTGTGAGCTGGGGATCGATTTCATTGAAGTAGAAGGTGACCGTCGCCTGCTGATTCTCACGGAGTGTCTGTGCTGGATCATCCGGAACGGAAACGACCAGGTCGAGCCGGCCCGCTCGGAGCAGCGACAGCGCCTGGTCGAGCTCAGAATCGACGCCTTCCAGGACCAGTTGGGGCGTGATGGAATTCACCTCGGTGGTGGTGAACTGCCTCAAGCTGCTTGATTCGGGCAGAATGAAGCGGGCATTGAAGACCGGAGGGTTTTCATGGTATCCCAGCCCGACCAGAAGCAGGATCAGGAAGGGACTGATGATCAATCCGAAGATCAAGCGCGGCTGGCGAATGAGATCGGCGAATTCCTTGAAGACGAAAGCCGAGATTCTCACCAGGGATTTAGACATTCTTTCCTGCCTCCTGGTTGACGCGGTTGATCAGCGCCACAAACACATCATCCATCGGAGGCTGGATCATTTCTATCGCCTCGACCGCGATCTTGCGCGTCCGCAGCCAGTCCAGCAGGTACGGAATGGCCGATTTCCGGTCGGTCACGACGACTCGAATCCGGCTTCCATCGCGCTCGATTGTCTCCTCAGCCAGGGTCGCCTCGTGACTCAGCTCAGCCAGCACTTCGGCCTGCATCGGCTGCTTGGTGCGGATCTCCACCACATCGCCGCCCGAAGCCCGCTTGCGCAACCCTTCCGGCGTGTCGAGTGTGATCAGGTGGCCGGCGGCGATCACAAGTACGAGGTCGCAGTTCTCGGCCTCGCTCACGAACTGCGTCGAGAGCACCACGGTCTTGCCACGCTCGTTGATCTCATGGAAATGCGCCCAGAACTTATGGCGCAGGATCGGATCGATCCCGGCCGTCGGCTCATCGAGGAAGAGCAGTTCAGGATCGTGGATCAGGGCTGCGCCGAGGCTCAGTCTGCGCTGCATGCCGCCCGACAGCTTGTAGGCCGGCTTATGACCATGGCCTTGAAGTTCGATTAATTCCAACAAGCTGTCCATCACCTCCCGGCGCCGCAGATTCATGCCCTGTAGTGAAGCCGCGAAGTGAAGATTTTCCATGACCGTCAGCCGCGGATAGAGCGAAAAGTGCTGCGGCATGTAACCGATCCGGGTGCGAGTTTCGCGTCTGAAGTTGGCTGGATTTTGCTCGAGGACGTGGACTTCGCCAGCTGTGGGTGTGTAGACACCCGTGAGCAAGCGAATGAGGGTGGTTTTTCCTGCCCCGCTTGCTCCGATCACTCCCAGGATCACACCATGCGGAACCGTGAACGTGATATCGTCAAGCGCAAACTGGTGTCCGAAGCGCTTGCTCAAATGGGACACGCGGATGATGCTTCCTGCCCCGGCTTTCTGAGACGGCTCCACCGCGGTGTGGTTTGTGGAGCTATGGGACGAGGGGCGCTGTTCGCCTTCAGTGTCGAGTTTCATATTACCGCTCGATCCTTCGAACAATCCATTTCCGGACAAGCTGATCATGGCCTGGCATGCGATCGGGGGCAGAAATCGTCATCAAGCACTCCTGTGAAGAGTCGCACTTGCAAGCGATACGCCCGCATGTAGATTCCTGGTTTCTAAACGATACGCCATCGGCGAGACGCCAATCCGCCGCGCTCGAGACCCAAAGGTCGGGAAGCCCGAGCCAAGCCGGTCGCCGAGCTGCTGGAAGAAATCATCGACCTCGGCCATGCCGGCTTCGAGCCTTGACCGGGCCTTGTCCCACGCGCCCGAGGTTCCGGATTGCAAGTCGGCCAGGTCCTGCTCTATGCCGGCGATCATCCCTTCGAGCTGCGCGATTTCACCGATCAGGTCAGTATCGCTGCTCTTCTCCGCCCGGCTGCGCAGGTCTGTCAACTGCTGGTTCGACTCCTCCAGCCGCGCCTGGACATCGGTTACCAATTGGTCAAACTCGTGTTGCGGCCGTGTCGATTTCGATCCCGAATCCGTGGGCTGGCTGAGAGTGACAGCGACGATGATGGCGATCAACGCCAGGATCACAAGCGCGAACAGGAGCCAATTCCACCAGCGCGAACTTCCGTTATCCGTCATCCCTGGCAGCCTCTCGTCTTCCCACCCACGGTTCAAATTCCCTCCTGATTCATTCAGTATTCGAACGAGCCGCTCTGGAAACCCGTTGCTCATGCCGCCTGCATCCGGGTCGACCAGGTGGTTCTATTGCAGGCGCGTAGCGCTGCCGATTGGGCGGGCACAGGTGCAGCCCATTCGAGAGTGTATGTCGTGGCTGGTGGGAGGGACGCCCTCCATTATAGATGAGGACCTCTCAGTTGTGGGAGCCGTTTTTCTTGGGGTCCGTCGCCGGGAGTCCTCGAACCGCTGATGGAACTGGACCTCGCCAGACTCCTGCGCAACACGTGCGCAGCTACATCCTGCTTACCTGCTCGAAGGCACGAAGAGGAGCTTGCTCACTCGTGAAACCCAGAGTAATCCACTATCGTATAGAGGTACACGCGCCTGATTTTATGGTCTCGCTTTTTCTACCCTGGAGGGAATCATGGACACCAGAAAAACGGGCAAGCAATCGCTCGTGTGGGGCTCGCTCCTGGTCTTCTTCGGAATCGCTGGTCTGCTCCAAATATACTTCGAACTCGATATAAAGATCTGGGCCGGCCTGTTCGCGGCCGGCGGCTTGGGGATGTTTCTCATCTTCCTCAGTGATCGCTCTGAGTGGTGGCCGCTGATCCCGACCTACATCCTGGCCGCCATCGCCGGCCTGCTGGCCGTCATCGGTTGGGGGCTGCTGTACGATGATGCCATCGCAACCTACGTGCTGCTGGCGATCGCACTGCCCTTCGTCGTCGTCTTCCTGCGCGACCGCAACCAGTGGTGGGCGCTGATCCCGGCGTATGTGATGGCGATCATCGCCTTGATCGTCCTCTTCTCCGAGACGGCCGGGCTGCCGGATTACCTGGTGGGTACCTTCGTACTCGTCTCGATCGGACTGCCCTTCCTGGCAGTCTACCTGCTCGATCGCACCCGTTGGTGGGCCCTGATTCCTGCGTACGCCATGTTCAGCATCAGCGCCATCATCCCGTTGGATGAACTGGGGGTCAACGAGATGCTGATTCCAGCCTACGTCATGTTCGCCATCGCACTCCCCTTCCTATTCGTCTATCTACGCGACCGGTCGAACTGGTGGGCGCTGATCCCGGGCGGCATCATGACCCTGATCGGCGCGATCATGCTGCTGTCGGTGCAGCTCGTGGAATACCTGGTGCCCATCGCCATCATCCTGGCCGGGGTCTGGGTCCTCGCGCGCGGATTCATCAGGGGTTCGAAGACGCAATTGCAGGAACCGTCACAGGAACCGCCGGACTCCGAGCAGATCTGATCTGCCTGCACGGGGTGACCTTCGATCTCGTTCACAATCGAAACCCCGAAGTGGAGCGCGCGATCCCAGAACGCGCAGAAAAAGCCCGGTGAGAAAAACCGGGCTTTGCTCCTTTAAGGCTGTGTTCGTCCGCTACTGGCTGGCCGCGACCTGGCAGCCGTTGCTGAACCACAGCTGCAGGTCGTAACCGCTCTGCGCTGCGCTGAAACCAAAGAGGAGCTCAAGCCGTTCAGCGCCATCCACCAATCGATCGGCCGACGTCCCCATCCAGTTGATGACGCCTGTGGGAGGCGCCAGATCCTCATTGGACCAGATCATCGTCCCATCCAGGAAGATGTAATAGAAAGCCTCGTTTGTTTGCGGCCAGTCGATCTGGGCTCGTGTAAGCTCCAAGCTGAATGCGTTTGCGTTCTGCAACCGCCACTGTGCCACGTTGCTTACCACGCCCAGGAATTGCAGACTGATCTGCGAACACACACTGGGTGGGGGAGTGGACGTGATCGTCGCAATATGGGCCACTGTCGGAGAAACATGGGGCGAGGGTGTCGGTGATGAGATCGTCGCAGTCGGCGATTCCACAACGACCGCACTCGCAGTTGCGGTTACAAGCGCTGGCTCTGTAACGGACTCGTCCGTCTCCTGCGCGTAACTCACGGTTGCCTGGATAACCGGAGTAGAGATCTGCACTTGCGGCGGCGTGGCCTCGGCTGGGGCGAGAACTCCGTCAAATACTCCGAACGCGAAACCCAGCACGACACCCGCCACAAGCATCAACATGAAAAACAGCAGGATCACGATCCCAAGCTGCCGTCCTTTCATGCCTGGCATCCGTCGCGGCCGGCGAGGAGTTCGTCGACTCATCCTCTCTCCTTGTCCGGGAACCCATCGATGATGTCCTGTAACCAGGCAACGAGTCCATTTATTCCTGTGGTCAGTTCTGGATGCGGGAAGGTCATCTTAAACCAGGAGCCAGCGTCTAGTTGCCGGTCGAGACCCGGCAGCCATTGCTAAACTGAATCTGGAGCGAATATCCCGACCCTGCGGCTGCCAGGCCAAAATCAGCCTCCAACTTCGAAGAAGAGCCCACCTCGCGCGCCGATAGGGGAGGGATCCAGGACGAGGCGTGTGTGGGAGGATTGAGATCCTCATCCGCCCATACCATGCTTCCTCCCAGGAAGAGATAGTACAGTCCGCCATTCGATGCGGGCCACCCAAGATCTACCACATCCACCCTGATTGTGGATCCGGATCCATTATTGATCGTCCAGTTCGCGGTGTTGCTCGCCCGTGAGAATCCACCGACGCTGATCAAGGAGCAGACATCCACGGTCGGTGTGGGCGTGTTCGTCGGCGGTGTGGTCACCGTCGGAGTGAAAGTCGAAGTCGGCGTGCTGGTCTGGGTCGGCGTGCGGGTAGCCGTGCGGGTCGGAGTACGGGTCGGTGTCATGGTCGCCGTTGCACTGGGGGAGGCGGTCGCGGTCAGCACCAAGATCGAGGTATTGGAAGCCGTCACCGCCGCTGTTGGAGTCCTGGTTGGAGTGTTGCTGGGTGTGCCCCCACCCGGCAGCGTAGTCAAAGTCGAGGTTGGCTCCCCCGGCGTTCCCGCCTCCGGGGTGAGGACCGAACTATCCGTCGGCTCGCCAGCCTCGATCAGCATAACCTGCATCGTGGCCACGATCGCAGTTTGGATCTGCTCCTCCGACATCCCGGACCCAGCGGCAAAGGCGACAGCTGTCGAGAGCGAATCGACGGTCGCCTTCCAGTCGATAGTCGGGCTGGTGGTCTGCGTACCGTCTGCTGGTCAAAGCGGTCAGGGGATGGAGTTTCAACCTGCGGTGGCGGCGGTGCGCGCCGCACGCCGGGTTTTAACGCCCCCGCTTTCGGATCGTAAACCAGCTGCAGCGCCCGGTCGAAAGCCTGGCTCAGCTCGCGAGCGGAGGCGAAACGGTCTTCCGGCCGTTTCTCGAGCGCCTTGATCAGGACCTTGCCGATCTCCTCCGGGATGTTGGGGTTGATCGCCGTCGGCGGAGGCAGGGGCTCGCTGGCGTGCTTCATGGCGATCGCCAGCGGCGTGTCGGCGTTGAAGGGCAGCTGGCCGGTGCACATTTGATACAGCACGATGCCGAGCGCGTAGACATCGGTCTGCTGGCTGACCGGTTCGCCGCGCGCCTGCTCCGGTGCCATGTACTGCGGCGTGCCGATCACGCTTGATCCAGTCAGGCTGGCGGTCGCATCGGCCACGTGCGCCGTGCCGAAATCTGAAAGCCAGGCGTTGGCATGCGCATCGAGCAGAATGTTGGAGGGCTTGACGTCGCGATGGACCATCCCCTTGTCGTGAGCGAACTGGAGCGCTTCGGCGATCTGACGAATGATGTGCGCACCCTCTTCCGGGCGGATCGGGCCTTTGCGGATGCGCTCGCGGAGTGTGCCGACCTCCATCAGCGGCATGACGATGTAGAAGACACCGTCCTCTTCGCCGAAATCCAGGATCGGTACGATATGCGGATGCCGCAGGCGCATCAGGATGCGCGCCTCGCGCTCGAAGCGCGCCTTGAAGTTCTCTTCGTCGTCCAGGCCGGGGGGCAGGACCTTGATGGCGACCGCGGTCTCGGTTCCCTCCTCGAGCGCTTTAAATACGGAGGACATCCCGCCGCTGCCGATCTTGCGAACGAGGATGTACTTCCCCAGCCTGCGATCACTCCAATTGAACATGCTCCGACTCTATCGCCGCCTGCGCCCTGACCATAGGGATGCAAATTTCATCTGCAGATTCCAGCGGCAGGACGACAGGATAAGCCGCCCAAGACTGCCTTGATAATGCGGCGTATGTAGCATAGCAACGAACGCATCGATTCCACTTTGCAGACTCCTTACAAAGGCAACACAACGTTGAACTTTCAGCGTAAAGTAAGACATCAAAGAACCGCTCCGTATCGAGTACGGCGTCCGGTCAGACATATACATCGTTCCACATTTTTACTGCCGGCGGGCTAGGAACGAAGTGCTATATCTCCGACCAGGCGAAGATGGTACAAAGGCACTACCGCAACGACCTTGGAGTGGAGAATATTGGCCAATCGCCGGCGCCAGAGTCTGTCCGGCGACATTAGAGTTCTCGATTCCTGGATCGAGGCATGGCGGCATGAATGTCCACTCCTAAACTCCACACGTTCCGCAAGCTGCTGAATGCAGCCATCATTGCCGTGATGGCCGCTCCTACGATGCTTGTCCAGCCCGCGCTGGCCGATTCATTGGTGACCGAACGGGTCAGCATCAGCAATGAGGGCATTGAGGGCAACGGAGTCTCCGAGACTCCTGCTATCAGCGCCGACGGCCGATGGTTCGTCTTCGCCTCCGAAGCCGACAACCTAGTTCCAGGCGATGGCAACGGATCTAAAGATATCTTCCTGCATGATTGGGCCACCGGCCAGACTCAGCGGATCAGCGTCAACGCCAGCGGCCAGGAGGCGAACGGCTCCAGCAACTGGCCGCAGATCAGCGCCGATGGCCAGTGGGTTGTCTTCTCCTCCGCAGCATCCAACCTTGTGCCCGGGGACACGAACGGTGTCACGGACATCTTTCTGGTCGACCTGCAGCACGGCGGTATTGAACGTATCAGCGTCTCTGCCTCGGGAGCAGAGGCCAACGGGCCAAGCACACAGCCGGCTATCTCTGGTGACGGCAGCCACGTGGCGTTCGCTTCCACTGCGACAAACCTATTCTCTGTCGCAACAAGCGGCAGGCAGGAGATTTTCCTCTTCGACCGCTCGACAGGCACACTGCAGTGGGTCAGCCGGCCATTATCCGGATTTGTGAACGATGCCGACAGCAGCGAGCCTGCTATCAGCGCCGATGGAAATTGGGTTGCGTTCTCATCCCTCTCCTCACAGCTTGTACCGAACGACACCGAGGGCAGATGGGATGTCTTCCTCTGGGGCCCTGGGTTGGGAAGTCTGGTCCGCTTGAGTCAGACACCGGCCGGCGACGGCGGCAATATGTCCAGCTACATCCCGGCCCTCAGCGCGGACGGTCGCTTTACGGTTTTCCGATCCCATGCCATGAACCTTGTTCCAGATGACACGAATTACGTGGCGGATATTTTGCTCTATGATCGTGTGGCGGGAACGCTTGAGCGCGTGAACGTATCCGCAACCGGCGAACAGGCTATGGGTGGTCCGAGCGACGAACCCGCGATCTCGGCCGATGGCCGCTACATCGCCTTCCGATCCAAAGCCAACAACTTGGTTCCTGCTGATGAGACGACTGATGATGATGTTTATATTCGTGACCGGCAGGGAGGCACGACGCTCGCAAGCGTTTCAACCGAGTATGCCAAAGCTAATACTGGCAGCTTCTCGCCCGCCGTCAGCGCCGACGGCCAGATCCTTGCTTTCTATTCAGACGGCGACAATCTAGATCTGCTGCACGCCGACGACAACGGAGTAGGCGACGTCTTTGCCCGCGGCCAGCCGCCTGCACCGCCGCCGACCGAGACGCCTACGGCGACTCCAACCGAAACGCCGACTGAAACACCAACTGAGACACCGACTGAAACACCAACTGACACGCCAACGGACACACCGACGGCCGAGCCGACGGATACTGCCACCATCGAACCATCTCCAACGGCGACGGTTGAGCCGACGGCGACCGCAACGCCCGTCCCGACCGACACCGCGACCCCCGAGCCTTCACCGACACCGACGGATACATCCACTCCGGAGCCGACGGTCGATCCGACCGAATCGCCCACGCCTACCGTCGAACCGACAGAACCTCCGGGTTCGTGCTCCTGGACCCTGGATTTCGAGACGGATGCGTCCGGCCAGCCGCTGTCCCTTGGGCAAATCATCGACGACGAATGGGCTGCGTTCGGCATCCACATCACGACGCATGATCCTCAAAACCACCCGGCCATGATCTTCGACAGCTCCCATCCCACCGGCCTTGATCTGGATCTCGGCTCTCCCAACCAGGACTTCGGCGGGCCGGGTCGCGGGTCAGGTGGCGGCGAAGGACAGCCGGGCGAGAATCGGACTCCGCTCGGGAATGTGCTCATCATCTCCGAGGACAAGGATCAAAGCGATCCGGACGATAATTTCGATGGCGGCACCTTCCAGTTCCGGTTCGACACGCCCGCCCGGGTTGTGTCCGTGCAGCTGCTGGATATCGACATCAATGAAACTACGGTGAAGATCGTGGCCTTTGACCCGGCCGGCACCAAGCTGGGCATGTTCCAGGCCCTGCCGCTTGGCAACAACAGCGTTCAAGAGGTCATGATTGGCTTGGAGAATGTCGCCCGGCTCGATGTGAAACTGCAAAGCAGCGGTGCTCTGGCTGCGATTTCCTTCTGTGATGAAAAACCCTCTCCGGAGCCAACCGCCGAGCCGACCGCCGAGCCGACCCCTCTGCCAAGCGAGACCCCAGACCCAACGGATGAGCCTGAGCCAACCGGCGAACCCCCAGGAGAGGGGAACGCGCCCACGCTGCAACTCGAGACAAACACAACGCTGAAGGAGGGCGGGGCGCTCGCCCTGAGCGGGTCATTTACCGACCCCGACTCCGAGAGCTGGACCGCCAGCGTCGATTATGGCGACGGGAGCGGCACCCAGCCTCTGGCGATCCAGAATGGCAACACGTTCACACTGGACTGGAGATACGGCGATAACGGTGAGTTCCCCGTGCAGGTGGTTGTCATCGACGATAGTGGCCAGGCAGGTACCGCTCAGCTGCAGGTCAAGGTAAAGAACCAGACTCCATCCGCACACGCCGAGAAGTCGATCGATCTGGCTGAGTGCGAAGCGTCTGAGAGCCAGGGCCATGGAAACAAGCCGCCCAAAGCATGCAAGATCGGCGACTGGTACATCGCCACAGCCGGTCAGCCGGTGACCTTCGAAATCGATTTGAACGATGCCGGCTCAGACGACCTGACAGTCACCTGGGATGCGGGCAGCGATACGACTTACTACAACGCCGGGGATACGCCTGATCCATTGCCCAGCCCGTGGGGGACCTATCCCTTCAGCGTGCGCCACAACGCAACGGCTGTCTTCGACAAGCCCGGCGTGCGCTACCTGAAGGTGCAGGTCATCGACGACGACGGTGGCTCAAGCTCGATCTGGCTCAAGGTGCTCGTGCGCAACAAGGATCAATGCCGCACTTCGCTTGGATATTGGATCCAGCGCTTCATGCACGAGGGTGATGATGTTTACAAGGGTGAACTGAAGGCCCATCTCAGCGTGCTGAGCGCCTTCGTCACCTCGTCCTTCGGCGAATTCCGCCCGGACATGATCAACCGCCTTGAAGCGTTCGTGCTGGAGGATGTCGAACTCAGTGCCCGGGCACGGGCTGAATTGATCACCGCCTGGCTCAACTTCACCAACGGTTCTGTGGATTGGGACGAAATGATCCAGAAAGCCGATGGCAAACATGATCTGCCGTACGCCGAGGTGCTGCGCGAGATGCTCACCATCCTGGTCGACTCCAACGCGGACAGCGATGACTTCGAGCACGTGATTGAACTAGCCGAAGCGATCAACCTCGGCCGCCACAGCGGCGGGGCGGCCTGCCCGTCGAGCAGTCAGTAATCTCGTTTCTCCGAACAGCCGTTTCCGCATTAAAAAACCGCCGGGGCACTGGAGTGCACCCGGTGGTTTATCTTTCAGGTTCCTGCATCGCTTGTGCACTACTCAGCCCTTACACCGGCAGGTGATCAGGGCATCTGGGCTCAGGCGAAGCCCAACCAGGCCAGCGCAGCTCAGCCTTTCTTGCTGCGGCTGTAATGCCGCAGGGCTTTCGCCCGGTTGCCGCAGCTCTCCATGTTGCACCAGCGCCGGCTGTGATTGCGGCTGGTATCGAAGAATAGATATCCACACCCGCGATCGTCGGCGCATTCGCCGACGCGAGCCAACGCCTCCGATGTGAGCAGCTCAGCCGTGGACTGCACAACCGGCCACAACATCCGGTCTAACCGTCGCTCATCACCGGACCAGGTCCATTCGAATCCACCATCTGCGGACTTGAGCCTGGACTGGGCCAGCGCGTCCGCCAGATTCGCGTTCAAAATGGCGATCGATTCGGCCGGCGCTGGCTCACCAGCCGCCAGGGCCGAGAAGATATGATAGATCGCCTCGCGCAGCCGGATGGCGCTTTCCAGCGCCTGCTCCGCCCCGGCGGAGTCTGCATTGGCAGAAGCGAGCAGCTGCGCGGCCTCGCGAGCGGTGAGCAATCCCGCTGCCTTCGACCAACCAATCAGGTCGGGGTAGGAATTCAGCTTCTCATCCGGCTGCGGGCTGGCATGCCACTCCGCGGTGTTGGCGAAATCGAGCGGCAGCAGGCCGGCGTCGAAATCCCAGGTTCTCTCCTGCTCCATGCGCTCCATCCTTGATGCAACTCCTCAATGATTATAACCTTCATACAATTGTTGACAGGTTATAATTTTCGTGCTACTCTTTAACCGTCATAATTATTTTAGCAGGTTACAAGCGGCGCGTCAATCGGGACGCGAACAGGTGGTTGATTATGAACCTATGGGCTCTGTGGGATGACGATCAGAACAAACACAACTGTAAACCAACCCCTGGCTGCCAGGTATGTAATGCAGGTCCGGTCTCAGCCCGTAAGTCGGTGTCTGATGATCATAAATCGGGAGGGAACAAACCACGCCTTATCGGCGGGATCCAACAGAGCCGGCTCACCCGCCCGGAGAGGGCGCCGTGAACCTCTCCAGCCGAGCGCTGAGATTGAGGCCGGCTCCGCACGAGACCGCCCGTGCCCCGGCAGCCGATAAACGCCTGGCCATCCCGGCCCTGGTGCTCGCCTGCTCTCTGTGGGGCTCCGCCTTCGCCTTCGGCAAGCTCGCTCTGAACGAAATCACCGTCTCGCAGCTGATCCTGCTGCGCTTCCTGATCGCCTCGTCCGCGCTGGGTGTGGTGTTGATCCGTTCGGGCGTCTGGCCGGAGCGGCACGACCTGTTGCGCTTTGGCGTGGCAGGGCTGCTAGCGGTTCCGGTGACCTATCTGCTCCAATTCCATGGTTTAGCGCGCACGAATATCTCCCGCGCCTCCCTGATCATCGGCTCGATGCCTCCGCTGCTCGCCCTCGGCAGTGCTGTTTTCCTGAGAGAGCGACTGAAGTTCCGCAGCTGGGCCGCTATCGCCGCCTCGATGCTCGGCATCGTGATCATCACCGGCACGCACGGAACGGGAGCCAACTTGCAAGGCGACAGCCTGGTGCTGCTCTCATGCGTGGAATCTGTGGCCTGGGTGATGATGAACAAGCGCCTGAGCGAGAAGTACGGCGCGCTGAACGCAACCAGTTACCTGCTGCTCTTTGGCACAATCTTCCTGGCACCGCTGGCTCTGGCGCAGGATGGGTTCCCGCGTCTGGATCTTTCGCCGACCGCATGGATTTCCGTGATCGTTCTTGGCTTGTTTTGCAGCGCGCTGGCTTTTGCGCTCTGGAACTGGGGAGTGGAGAGAATCCCGGTTTCAAAAGCGGGCGTGTTCCTCAACCTCGAACCGCTGGTCGGAACGCTGCTTGGCGTCGTGCTGTGGCACGATGCCTTCGGGCCGGATTTGATCTTTGGCGGGGTGCTGGTGATCGGCGCGGCGATCGCAGCCACTCAACCGGAGCAGCAAGAAAAATCACTTAGGAGGCATGGATGAAATTCAAAATGAGTTCCAATTTCGCGCTGCGGACGGATCGCGTGGAAGATGCTCTCGATTTCTATACCCGGGTCCTTGGTTTTGACAACCGCTCGACAGATCCGCAATCAGCCGACCTCGATGCTTCGCCTTTTACCTTCTATGTCTTACCGGATCACGAGCCGCGCGGCCCGGTTCTGGAGCTGTTCGTCGACGATCTTGAACAAGCCCGGCTGGAACTCATCGCCAATGGCTGCACGATCTTGCGCTGGGAGGGGAAAGGACGAGATTGCTATGCACAGGATCCATTTGGAATCGTGTTCAATATCTGGGAAGCCTGACGCGTGATGCTGGCTTCGTCTCCAATCCCACAGAGGAATTCAAACGATGCATGACGCCAGGGTGATCCAGCAAACTACACAGGACAGGAGAATATTCGGGCTCTTATGGGTAGCCAGCGGCGTCTCGAACCTGGCCGACGGCGTCGGATTGACCGCCGCTCCCCTGCTGGCGGCGGCTCTTACGCGCGATCCGCTGCTCGTTTCGGGTCTGACGATTGCGCAGCGGCTGCCGTGGTTCCTGTTCACCTTGATCAGCGGAGCTCTCGTCGATCGCCTCGACCGGCGGGCGGTCATGGGCCGTTCCAACCTGTGGCGGTTCATCCTGCTCGCGCTCCTGGCGGCAACCGTGCTCACCGGCAGGGCAAACCTGGTTATCCTGTACGTGATCTTTTTCCTGCTCGGCTCGATCGAAACACTTTTTGACAATGCCGCTTTGGCCATCCTGCCGCGCATCGTGGAAGAAGAAGATCTGGAGGGGGCGAACGGACGCCTGTTTGCGACTGCAACAGTGGCGAATGAATTGATCGGCCCTCCGCTCGGCAGCTACCTGTTTTCCATTCTCCGATCGACATCGTTTTTCCTCGCCTCGACGGCATATGGGCTTTCTTCGCTGCTGATCCACCGTCTCCCCGGGGAGTACTCCTCCTACAATGGCCCGCATCACAGCTTGCTCATGGAGATCAAAGAAGGCGTCCGCTGGTTCTGGCGTCACCGGTTGCTGCGTACGCTCGGTTTCTTCGCTGCGACCTTCAACCTGGTCTATGGCGCCACCATGAGCGTATTCGTCCTTTTCGCCCAGGATATGCTCGGGGTCAATGATGCCGCCTACGGCTTCATACTGGCTTTCGGTGCCGTGGGCGGTGTTCTCGGCAGCTTGCTGGCCAAGCGGCTGAGCGACAGATTCGGCGCCGGTTGGATCCTGTTCCTCGATGCTGTGTTGAGCGGACTTGCGTTCATCGGCATCGGCCTGACGACACAACCCGTTATCGTTGGCTTTATGTTCGTCCTGATCTCGATGAGCGACATGTTCGGCAACGTGATCATCATCTCCCTGCGCCAGGCGATCATCCCCCCGCGCCTGCTCGGCCGGGTCGCCAGCGCCTACCGGCTGGTCGTCCTGGGGGCGCTTCCGCTGGGCGCCTTTATCGGCGGATTGCTGGCGCGCACGGTGAACCTGGCAACGCCGTTCCTGGCCGGGGGTGTTCTGCTAGCCATCGCCGGAATCACCATGCAGCCGGCCCTCAACAACCGGGCGATACGCTCCGCCAGGCAGAACGCCAAACCGTAGGGGCCAGCCAGTATATCGGTTCGCACCCACCCTCCCTCGCTCCGATCCCGGGCGCACACACGGGGTCGCCTCTACGCTGCCCCTCATCCCGCTGCGCCGGAACCGGCCTGCGCGGCGGCTCGCACATTCACGCGGGTTAAGCTGCGCTTAAATTGCCCTTAAAGACCCTAAACATCAGCGTCGGTAGCATAAGGTAGCAATCCGCGAGGGCGGCCACTGTAAGCACCCGGGCCAACGGGATTGCTGCTTAGGTTCGCCAAAGGGAAGCCTTTTTCAGCCTCCCTGGACTGCACAATTCATATACTTTGCCTGTGGTTTCGGAAAAACGGTAAGAGAGGCCTGAACTCGATATGCCATTTGACAACTCGCCTTTTGCTCCGGTCTCGGAGTTCGCACGCGCCATTGCCGGATTGTTCAGCGTCACGCTAATTATTGGCGGCGCGATTTTTCTCCTTGTCCTGCTCCTGGTGATCTACGTTTCGATTCGCTACCGTTATCGCGGTGAGGGAGGCTACCCGCCGCAGGTCATGGGCCGCCGCAACCTGGAGATCGCCTGGACGGTCGCACCTGGCCTGCTGCTGGTGGGGTTGTTCATCTTTACCCTGCGGGTGATGGTCGTTTCTGATCCCTCCCACGCCTCCAGCCAGACGCCAGATCTGAAGATCATCGCCCATCAATGGTGGTGGGAGGTCCGCTACCCGCCATCCGGCGCAGTGACCGCCAACGAGATCCACATTCCAGCCGGGAAGCGTATGCTGACCGAGATCGAATCGGCTGACGTGATCCATGACTTCTGGGTCCCGCAGCTGGGGCGGAAGATCGACGCCACCCCGGGCCACCCAACCACGATCTGGCTGGTGGCGGACGATCCAGGCACCTATCTGGGGCGTTGCGCGGAATACTGTGGGGTTCAGCACGCGAACATGCAAATCCGCGTGATCGCCGAGTCCCAGGATGCATTTGATCAATGGATTCAGCAGCAGGTAGCAGTCCCAGCCACGCCCGACAGCGGTCAAGCAGCTGAAGGTGCAGCCCTGTTCCAGCAGCTGCCTTGCAGCAATTGCCATGCCATTCTCGGCACGGATGCCGGCGCGACGATCGGTCCCGACCTGACCCATGTCGGCCTGCGCGAAACCCTGGCCGCGGGCGTGCTGGAGAATTCGCCCGGAAACCTGGCCCAGTGGATCGGTGACCCTCAGGCGTACAAACCGGGCGCCCATATGCCCAATCTTCATCTGACCGGGGATCAGATCAATCAGTTGGTCGCCTATCTGGAGGCATTGAAATGACGGAAGCTTCACAGCTTCAGGCCGAAAGCAAGCCACTGCCAAGGTTGAGCGAACCGGAGGGTTTGCTCAGTTGGGTCGCCTCAGTCGACCACAAACAGATCGGTATCATGTATCTGCTTGCGACTCTGGTCTTCTTTTTAGTCGGTGGGATCGAGGCGCTGATCATGCGGCTGCAGCTGGCCAGACCGGAAAACTCCCTACTTTCGCCAGATGCCTACGACCAACTGTTCACCATGCACGGCACGACGATGATCTTCCTGGTCGTCGTGCCCCTGCTGATCGGCTTTGCCACTTATTTTGTCCCTTTGATGATCGGTGCCCGGGACATGGCCTTCCCACGTCTCAACGCCCTGAGCTTCTGGCTGCTGGTTTTCGGCGGCCTGCTCCTCTACTACAGCTTTCTCGCCGGCGGCGCACCTAGCGCCGGATGGTTCAGCTATGCACCCTTGAGCGGCGCGACCTTTTCGACCAGCCAGGGATTGACTTACTGGGCGCTGGGCTTGCTGACGGTCGGCGTGGGATCGCTCGCGGCGGCGATCAACCTGATCGTGACCATCTTCGCCCTGCGAGCCGAAGGCATGCGTCTGACGCGCGTCCCGCTGTTTGTCTGGATGGTTCTGGTCAACGGGTTCATCCTGCTCTTCGCCCTGCCGCCCCTGAACGCCGCCCTGGCCATGCTGCTGGCGGACCGGCTGCTGAACGCCAACTTCTTCGTGACCAACAGCGGCGGCTCGGCGATCCTCTGGCAGCAGTTCTTCTGGGCCTTCGGCCATCCGGAGGTCTATATCATGATCCTGCCAGCGTGGGGCATGATTTCGGAAGTCATCCCGGTCTTCTCGCGCAAACCGATCTTCGGTTATGAGTTCGTCGCTGGTTCATCCGTCGCCATCGGGGTTTTGAGCTTCGCGGTCTATGCCCACCATATGTTTGCGGTGGGCCTCGGAATGCCATTCAACCTGGCGTTTTCCGCAGCCAGCATGCTCATCGCTGTGCCGACCGGGATCAAGATCTTCAACTGGATCGCCACCATGTGGGGTGGCCGCATCCGCTTCACGACCTCGATGATGTTCGCCACGGCATTCCTGGTGCTCTTCACCATCGGCGGGATCACTGGTGTGACCTTTGCCGTCGTGCCGATCGACTGGCAGATGACGGATACCTACTATGTGGTCGCGCACTTCCACTACGTGCTTTTCGGCGGGACCATATTCGCCATTTTCGCCGGGGTGTACTACTGGTTCCCGAAGATCACCGGGCGGATGCTGTCCGAACGCCTGGGCAAAGCCCACTTCTGGACACTGCTGATCGGTTTCAACGTGACCTTCTTTGTGCAGCATATTCTGGGCATCCTTGGCATGCCCCGCCGCGTCTACACTTATCCGGATTTCCCGGGCTGGGGCGGCATGAACCTGATCTCGACCGCCGGCGCGTTCCTGATCGCCGCTGCAGTGCTGCTGTTCATCATCAACGTCATCCGCAGTCTCAGGTCGGGCGAACCCGCCGGGAACAACCCATGGTCCGCCTGGACCCTGGAGTGGGCCACGAGCTCACCGCCGCCAGTGGATAACTTCAAACTCATTCCGCCCATTCGAGGCCGCAGGCCGCTCTGGGACCTCGCGTTCCGCCCGGGAGAGGAGCGAGTCCCGATGAATCGCAACGTCAACCGCATGGGCATGCTGCTGTTCATTGCCTCGGAAGCCATATTCTTTACGTTGTTGATCCTGGCGTACCTTTACTTCAACCGGCCGCTGGGAGGGATCGTCACCAAAGAGGGGCTCGATCCTCTCCAGACAGGCATCTTCTCCGCCATGCTCTTCCTGAGCAGCTTCACCATCTGGCGCGCGACCGCCAACCGGGGCTCGGCAACTACAAATCGCACGCGCATTTGGTTGGCCCTGACGATATTGCTGGGCTTTGGCTTCCTGATTGGCGAGGGATTGGAATGGAGACACCTGTTCGCGATGGGGACGAGCATTTCAGCCAGCATCTTCGGCACCACGTTCTTCACCATGACCGGCTTTCACGGATTGCATGTTTCGGCCGGATTGCTGATGCTCGGAATCTACTTCTTCTTGCTGCAAAAGGGCATGCTGACCACCTCGAAACGCGGCGGAATTGAGACCCTGTCCCTTTACTGGCACTTCGTTGATGTGGTGTGGGTGGTCATCTTCAGCGCGGTGTATGTGGCGGGATCGCTGGCATGACCACGACCTGGGATGTGATCACGCAGCTCTGGGAACTTCAACCCAGTGTGCTGACAGGCTGCCTGCTGCTCCTGGCCGGCTACCTGTGGCTCACGCATGGCGAACCGCGCTCCAAGTCGCTCCTATTTGCCGCCGGAGACGCTGTACTGGCCTTCGCACTCGTATCGCCGCTCGACCTGCTCGGCGACGACTATCTTTTCAGCGCGCACATGCTGCAGCACCTGTTGATCATGCTGGTGGCCGCTCCGATGATGGTGGCAGGCTTGCCTGCTTCCCTGGTCGAGCGCGCGCAGCAGCATACATTCCTTGCCCGCGCCATGGATGTCCTCGGGAACCCGGTTCTGGATTGGTTCATCATGGCGCTGATCCTGTGGGGCTGGCATGCGCCTGTGCTCTACAACGCCGCACTCGCGAGCGAGGGGGTCCATATCCTCGAGCATCTGATGATGCTGGCGGCGGGCTTGATGTTCTTCTGGCCCATCCTGAATCCTTTGCCCGAGCGGCGCATCCAACCGCTGGCCGTCGTGCCCTACGCGTTCACCGGAGCGATCTCGAACAGCATCCTCGGCATCTTGCTCACCTTCACACCGGTCGGATTGTATCCAGCCTATGTAAACCCAACCGATGAAATCGGGATTCTCAAACTGATACGGCAGGGCTGGGGGCTGACAGCCGAGATCGATCAGCAGGTGGGCGGATTGCTGATGTGGGTGCCGGGAGGCCTGGTCTTTTTGTCGATGGTGCTGGTCGGCCTGACGCGCTGGTATGCGGAAGAGGGCAAGCTGGAAGATGAGATGTTCCTTGCTCCCGAGGAAGCAGGAACCGATTAACCCGGCGGAGCGTGCGAACGCACGCTGCCCAGGGCTGATCATCATAGAGTTCAACATCAGGGCTGATGGGACGTGAGGAGGAGCAGTATGGATCGAGAGTCATTGCAGACCCAGCCAACAAGAGATCAAACCGGCTTTCAACATGCGGGAGAATGGACCGAACCCAAACCTGAGGTTCTCCCCCGGCCGACGTACTGGCCGGCTGTGCTGGCCCTGGGAGTCGCATTTGTGTTCTGGGGTCTGGTGGCCTCACTTGTAATCACCGTTATCGGCCTGACGCTAACGGGTCTCGCACTGGCCGGATGGATAGGAGAGGTGCTGCGTGAACGAAAGAGGCAGTGAAGGCAACCTGGATCAGATCCGCATCGCGGGCAGGGAGATCAGCCGCCGAGGATTTCTGGCGGGCATTTCTATCGCCATGGGCGCGCTGGGCACGATCCTGATCGGTGTTCCGATGGTTGGCTTCCTGCTGAATCCTCTGCTCAAGCGGGTGCCTGACGAATGGCGCCCCGTCGGCAACGTGGATGATTTCTCTGTTGGAGAGACGACCTCGGTCGTGCTCGAGGATGCCTCGCCGCTGCCGTGGGCAGGCGTGACCGCGCGCACGGCAGCCTGGTTGCGCCGCGACAGCCAGGACAAATTCACGGCATTCTCGGTGAACTGCACCCACCTGGGGTGCCCGGTGCGCTGGCTCGATGACGCCCATCTCTTCATGTGCCCATGCCACGGCGGTGTCTACTATCAGGACGGCAGCGTGGCCGCCGGCCCGCCGCCCAAGTCACTCATAGAGTATCCGGTGCGCATCCAGGATGGCAGGGTAGAGATTCGCACCTCTCCACTTCCAATTACCTGACGGTGGCACAGATGAACAATGAGGAAGGTTGAAATGCTGAACAAGGGCATGCGATCAGCGAAACGAGCCTGGGATTGGATCGAGGAGCGAACCGGGATATGGGCAGCGATCAAGCCTTTAGCCGAACACCCGGTGCCTCCTGGGACCAATTGGTGGTACGTCTTTGGCAGCGCCACGCTGTTCACATTCATCGTTCAGGCTGTCACCGGCGCGACACTGGCCAGTGTCTACACCACCTCCTCCGGCAATGCCTACGAGAGCCTGAGGTTCATCACCGAGGACGCCTACATGGGCAACGTGTTGCGCGGCATCCATTTCTGGGGCGCTTCGGCCATGGTGCTCTTCGTCGGCATCCACATGATGCGGGTGTTCCTCACCGGCGCCTATAAATTCCCGCGCGAATTCAATTGGTTGACCGGCGGCTTCCTGCTTTTGCTGACCATCGCCATGGGTTTCACGGGCCAACTGCTGCGCTGGGATCAGAACGCCATCTGGACCGTCGTCGTCGGTGCGGAACAGGCAGGCCGCGCACCGCTTATCGGAAATATCCTGGGGCGCTTCCTGCTGGCAGGCGAAACCATCGGCGGCGCAACGCTCAGCCGCTTCTTTTCATATCACGTGTTCATGATCCCGGCTCTGTTGATTGGATTGATAGGCGCTCACCTCTACCTGGTCATACGCAATGGAGTCAGTGAACCCGTGAAGCGCGATCAGGTTGTGGAGCCTAAAACCTACCGCAGCAGATACCAGGCGATTCTGCAGCGGGAAGGTGAACGCTTCTGGCCGGACGTCGCCTGGCGGGATGTGGCTTTTGGTTTCCTGGTTGTCGTGGGTATCGTGATCCTGGCGATCATCGTCGGCCCACCGGCGCTTACCAATCCACCCGACCCCTCCATCGTTCAAGCAGAACCCAGGCCGGACTGGTACCTGCTGTGGTACTTTGCCGTGTTGGCGCTGATTCCACCAGGGCTGGAACCGTACGTGATCATCGGCGCACCGCTGCTGTTCGGACTGGCACTCCTGCTGCTTCCGTTTATCGCCGGCAAAGGCCAGCGGCATCCCCTTCAGCGCCCATGGGCGATGGCAACGGCGCTCCTGGCGGTCATGATGATCGGCATCCTGTGGTACATGGCGACCAAAGCGCCCTGGTCGCCCGATTTCAACGCCAAGCCACTCAACCCGCAACAGGTTGGCGCTGAGAGCGGACCTCTTTGGCAGGGCTCGCAGTTGTTTGCCGTCAAGGGCTGCCAGTACTGCCATACGATCGACGGTCAGGGAGGCCAGCGTGGGCCGGATCTGACGGCTGTCGGTGATCGCCTGACGGACCAGCAAATCACCATCCGCATCCTGAACGGTGCGACGAATATGCCGGCTTATGGCGGCAACATCAGCTCGGGCGAAGTCGACCTGCTGGTGCAGTTTCTCTCTTCCCGGCACGGGCAGTAAGTTTTGTCCGGAAACCGCCTGCTTCAGAGATGTCGCCTGAGCGAATAGTGAGGAGCAAGACATGAGACGCAAGCAGACCTTCATCATACCGGTCATCCTGATTGTGCTGCTGGCCGCGGCCTGCAGCCCGGCTGCCTCGACGCCGACCGCAACCAGCCCTGCGCCAACCACGAGTGCTGGCAGATCCGAAATTGTGAATCCAGCCGCAGCCGGCGTGGCCCTGTTTGAGCAGGATTGCACACCGTGTCACGGGATCGATGCCGACGGATCTGATGGACCCGGATTGCGCTCGAATACCTACGTGCAATCCGCCGACCTCGGCAGTTTGAAAGCAACGATCGCCGAGGGTTTCTCGGGGTCGGAGATGCCCGGCTGGTCTCAGCCAAACGGCGGGCCGTACACGGAAGAGCAGCTCAACCAGGTTGCGGTGTACCTCAAGGCGATCCAGCCCACCGCTGGCGAACCAACACCCACACCGGGCATACCGCAGACTCCAGCCCTGGGCGACCCTTCGAAAGGCAAGGTCCTTTTCGGACAGTACTGCGCTTTCTGCCATGGACCGCAGGGCGTTCAGGGGCTACCGAACCCCGGCAGCGACGACGGCAGCGTGCCCGTGTTAAATCCGATCGACCCCGAGATCGCCGATCCCCATGCCGATGTCTTCGCCGGAAATGTCAACGACTACCTGGCTGAAGGTTCGATCCCGGAGGGATCTGGACCCTTGATGATGATGCCCGCTTTCGGCTTTGACAACCTGCTCGATTCCACGGAAATGGGCGACATCATCGCCTATATTCTCGAGATCAATGGCGTCAATCCTTCCGGCGGCGGGTCGTAGATAACGCCAGGGGCGACTTGCGTGTCGGCCCTCATATATCCCCCTCCCGATCCGGCGCACACGCGTGTGCGCCCCTACGGAAAAATGCCATCCTCCATCCGCGCGGGGACCGGCCCGTGTGTCGGCTCTTATTAATCCCCTTCCAACTCCGGGCGCACACGGGTGCGCATCTCCGGGTTATTGGCCACCTCCGTCCGCGTATGGGCCGACCTGCGTGTCGGCCCGAAAATCGTTGAACGCATCGGTCCTCTGGATCGTATACCTATGACATGGGTGAACCCGACAGGAGGAGATCGAATGACCATGCGCCATCCAGGAACAACCCTGCTAGCCCTGGCACTGCTGCTTGCAGCATGTCAAAGCCAGACACCAGCGCCTTCCCCCACGGAGACCAACGCCCCGCCCACCCCCACCGAGGAGCAAGTCGTGATGAAAGCACCCGAATTCGAACATCAAGCCGACTTCAACGGCGGCGACAGCCCGTTCTCCGCACCGTATGGGATCGACGTCAGCCCGGATGGTCAAGTCTACGTGTTCGACACAGAAAATCAGCGCGTACGGGTATTCGACGCCACAATGGAACCGCTCTTCGAATGGGGTGAAGAAGGCGACGGACCGGGTCAGTTCAGCTCGCTCGGCTTCGGCAGCCTGGCGCTCGACCCGCAGGGGAACGTCTTCGTCGTCGATAACGGCAACTTCCGGGTGCAGAAGTTCGATCCGGAGGGCAATTTCCTGCTGGCGTTTGGCAAGAAAGGCGAGGGCTCCGGGACCTTCACGCGCGCCATCGGCATCGCGATCGGCCCCAATGGGAACGTCTTCGTAACCGACGACGCGGTGCCCTTTGTGCAGGTATTCGACGAGGATGGCAATTTCCTGCGACAATTCGGCGGATACGGTGGGGACCCGGGGCAGTTCCGCCACGCGACCGGGATCACGCTTGACTCCGAAGGGCGCATTTATGTTTCCGATTACACCAACCGGCGGGTGCAGGCCTTCGACAACGAAGGAACATTCCTGCGCGAATGGACCATCGGTAAGGGAGGCTCGCTTCCCGGTACCCCGGAAGGACTGGCCGTGGACATGGAGGGACGCCTGTTCATCACCGAGTACAGGGCGGGGCAGGTCGAGGTTACCACGCCGGAGGGTGAAGGCCTTGCCGCCTTTGGCAGCGGCTGGCTCCAGGCGCCGGTCGATCTCGCCTTCGGGCCCGACGGCGCCCTTTACGTCACCGACCAGAAAGCCAATAAGGTGTTTGTGTTCTCCGAACAGTGATCCGCCTCGCCAGGCAAAACGCTGCGGATGGACCCAAAAGCCGCAACGCGGGCAAGATCAGGAGGACTTGATCAGAGTTTCGCCTAAGCCATAGACCAGTGCGTGGTGGATAATCGACACCGCAGCCAGCGTCAAACCCCATGCCGGTTGCCCGGCAACGTAAAGTGCAGCGGCGGCCAGCCCTGAAATCAACAGTTCCTGAATAAGCCGCAGCGGCTCGGCCGCCGCACCCAGCTGGTGAAAATCGATCAAACCCCAGATACCGAAACCCAGGATCGGTGTACCGATCGTAAGCAACACTTTCATAAGAGCAGTTGTACCGGTGTGATACCCCCAGTACCCGAAGGCGGCGATCACACCAAATTCCATCACGCCCCGCAGAGACAAATTCAGCCGGCTTAGTGCCGTTTCCATTTCATACCCTCCGAACTCAACTTTGACAGATGATCAAACCGCCGTTGCGGCGGCCTTTCTCGACGACCACAGAAGCCCCGCCAACCAGAAACAGCCCAGTGCAACGAGCACTCCATGCGCAACCCGGATTGGTTGGTTTCCGAAGAACTGCGGAAGGTAGAGGGCAAAACCGAGGGCAAGTGGAACGCCGCTCCATTTTGAGAATTTTCCAGACCTCCAGAACGCCACGGCGAACATGATGGATCCTGCGGCCAGCAATAGCAGCGCGATGACAAACATGATCAATCCGGGACCGGAGCGGATCGTTGTGGCAAGATCGAGCAACGCTGCATTTCCCTGGCGGACCGCTTCCATACCGACGGCATGCAGCCCATAAGCTTCACCTCCATAGAAGGGCAGGGTCAGACCTATTCCGGTCATGGCCGCGATCCACGCCCAATATGCATCACGCTCAACTTTAAGGCCTCGAAGGACCTCGTACACACTGAACAATCCGGGCAGTAGCAAGGTGAACGAAACCATGGCGATCATGTGTGCCAGGATCCACGCGCTTGATCCGAAAGCCGCTGCACCTTCCAGCGAGATCTCGTCCGAGAACGGTCTTAGGGCTGGATACAGTACAAATCCTATCCCTGCGATGATCAGCGCAGCTGCGCTCATAAAAACCCTGTTTTTCTTAGATGAAACCATGCTTCTCCTTTCAACTTTTCTCGCGAGCCGTACCCTGTTCCACGACTTCATCCAGTCTTTCATCGGCTCGCACCAGGAGCAACCAGGCGTTCACCGACGCGGCTCCCAACAAGAGCACAGCAGCCAACGACACGACATACAGGCTTGCGGAAACGCGGAACAGGATCAACACGGCCGAAATCACGAGTGCGACCAAGCACAAAATCGGGAAGGTGAACCGTGACTCAACCTCCTCTCGGCGGTCAGCATTGCCAGCTCCCTTCGCCCGCCGAAGCTGCAGTAGCGCGTTGGTCAGGTCGACCACTCCCAGAAGCAGCAAGACCACGCCGGTTCCTCTCCATCCAAGGCCAGGCGTGAGGAACAGAATCGCGACCAGGAGCACATAAAAGAAACTGTTGAACGTGAGCGCGCCGAAGTTGCGGAGATCCATGCGCATCGCTTGCTGAAATTTCTCCACGTTGATTGAGATGGCGACGAACAGTAACCCCATAAGTGTGGCAGCGGCTGTCCCCACGAGTAGATACAGGGTCTCCCAGCCTGCGACAATCTCGGAGTAATTCTGCACCAGTTCGACCTCCTCTCGCTGTTTGGATCATGAATTCGGATGCTTCCATCAAAATGCACTCGGGGCGGCCTGAACCCGAAGGACGAACATCCCGCTTGACCGTGGCTTTCAGCACAAATGAAACTTCATTCCGCCGCAAGTGTCTCTGAAGAGGACTATCCATAGGAGGATGTTCTACGGCGAGGAACGCGAATATCCAGCACCCGGTCAACCCGAGTCCTGAATCATATTAACTATTTATGACTATTCCTGTCTTTATAAGCTGATATTCTTGGAATTAAGCAAACCTTAAGTCCGGATCGCCCACAGAAGCCTCAGTACCTACACGCAGGGCTATCGCGTGCACCAGGCTGGACAGCAGCGGAGATTACCTCCGTAGCCCGCGCTCGTTGAACGCGTCCTCCAGCCGCAGGTAGGCCCGGATCGCGTGGCTGGCGGCGAAGCGCAGCGGCTCCGGAGGCCAGGGCAGCGTCCGCCGGCCCACGAACCAGGTTTGCGTCAGATCGCTCTGCCGCTCGAGGACTAAGTCGGCTACTGTGCGCCCGTTCAGATTTGCCATCGAGACCCCATGGCCCACGCAGCCCAGCGAGTAGATAACGCGCGGATCGCCGATGAAGCCGATGGCGGGCGCCATGTCCAGCGGCACGCTCACTGGACCGCCCCAACGGTCTTCGATCGCTGCGCCTTTCAGCGAGGGGAAGATGCGCTCAATGTCACGTTCGAGGCCCTCGAACACGCGGTGGTTCTCGTCGCGCTCCATATCCGCGCCGAAGCTGATCGACACGTCGCTGCCGCCCATCGCCAGCCGGTTGTCCGTTGTGAGCCGGAAGTAGTGCACCAGGTTGCGCGCGTCCTCGATGCCCTGCCGGTTTTGCCAACCAATGGGGGCGAGCTGCGCTTCGCTGAGGGGTTCTGTGACGAGCATGTGGGTGAAGGCCGGGACCTGCACGCGCCGCAGCTGCGGGAAGAGGTGCGACCACGCGTTGGTGGCGAATACGACCTTCTCCGCTCTGACTTCTCCTTCTGGTGTTTGAAGCGTGAACCGCTCTCCGCGGTCCACACGCTCGACCGGCGATTCTTCGTACACCTGCGCTCCTGCTTCCATGGCGATACGCTTCAACTCGCGCACCAACTTGGCCGGGTTGAGCAGCCCGCAGCGTGGTTCCCACCAAGCGCCAAGGATGAGCGGGGAGTCCACTTCCGAGCGCACACGATCCGCATCCCACCACTCGATATCCTGCACCCCCATCGAGCTGAGCATCTCGAGCGCATGCTGGATACGCTGCACGTACGCCGGCGTGGTGGCAATGCGCAGGAAACCCGGGTGCTCGTAGTCGCACTGCAGGTCGTGCTCGTGCACCAGGTCCCGCAGGTGGTCGACGGCCCGCTCCATATAGCGGTGGGCTTCCAGCGTGCGCTCGGCGCCGAAGAGCATCTTCGTGACGCCCGGCTCAAGGCCGAAGAGCGTCATGTTGAAACCCCCGTTGCGTCCGCTGGCGCCGTAGCCGACGACCTTCGCCTCCAACAACGCCACGCTCAAGCCCGGGTCTGCGCAGCGCAGGTAATAGGCGGTGGACAAGCCCGTGAACCCCGCTCCGATCACGGCCACGTCAGCTTCGAGCGAGCCCCGTAGGGGTGGTGCTGGCTCATATGGCCCATAGGTGTTCAACCAGAAGGAGCTGTCCTCGTATGCCGCGGTCATCGCCATCCTCCCCTCACGGTGTCCTGTATTCGCCTCATCCGTCCGGTGTGCTTATGAGGCATCCAGTATCGTCGCCGCCATTGGCGGTGTCAAACTTGCGTCAAGCTGGCAAGAAATCCGTTCCCCGCAGCGCTGTGAGCAGCTCTCTCCCCCGAAGAGCCAACACCTTGCGCCTTAAAAAACAAACCGCACGGATGATCCGTACGGCTGCTAGTGGGCGCGAATGGACTCGAACCATCGACCTCACGGATGTGAACCGTGCGCTCTGACCAGCTGAGCTACGCGCCCGCGTGGCGCGATTATAGCAGAGCGCATACCAGCCAACAAGATAAAGCCGGTTCCCGATTGGCCGCCGATCCAGAACCCCTGCGAACCGCCTTCCTTTCACGCCATACGCCCTCGATGCTATAATCGCCCGGGAAGTACGGGAGGCGGTTTGATCGAACTCAACATCCCCGGGCGCGGGCTGGTCCAGCTGCGGCACCTGGTCTCCGATGTCAATGGCACGCTCGCCTTCGACGGTACGCTGCTGCCGGACGTATCGCGAGCGCTGACCGCACTGCACGACCGGCTCGAGCTGCACCTGCTCACGGCCGACACGCACGGCCGCCAAGCGGAGATCGACCGCCAGCTCGGGTTGCAGGCAGTGCGCATCCCGCGCGGCGGCGAAGCCGAAGCGAAAGCCGCCTACGTCAATCAGCTCGGCGCCGAGGCCGTGGTTGCGATCGGTCAGGGCGCCAACGACGCCGGCATGCTCGCGGCCGCCGCGATCGGCATCACGGTGCTGTCGGGCGAAGGCCTGGCGACCGAAGCGTTAAGCCATGCTGATGTACTCGTTCCAGACATCCTTGCCGGACTCGACCTGCTCGAGCACCCGCTGCGATTGGTGGCAACCCTACGCCGATGAGCACACAGGCCAGCGAACCCTACGATCCGCTCGACAGCAATTCCGCCGCCCGCCGCCGGCGCGCCCGGCGCATGCTCACCCAACTGCGGGCCGACGAGCGCGAGGCCTACCTCGAAGGCCTGGCGCACCTCGTCACGCCGGAGGTCTCTTTCTTCGTGCGCGCACTGGCCGCCGGCCTCTTGATCGGCTTTGGCTTTCGCCTCGACCAGCGCGCACTGCTTGTCGCCGGCGCGTTAATCGCCCCGACGATGGGACCACTGATGGGGCTGGCGCTGGGCGCGGTTTCCGGCGCGCTGCGCTTCTTCCTGCGCATGCTGGCAGCGGTGGCTATTGCCCTTGCTCTGCTCGGCGTGGTCGGCGGCGCCAGCGGCGCCATCGCCGCACCGGCCAGCACCCCTTACCTGATGGCCCTCGGCCACACCAGCCTGAACTTAATCGATTTCGGCCTGATCATGATCGCCGCGGGCTACATGGCAACCGTCATGGCGCGCGAGGAGCGGCTGAGCGACCTGGCGAGCGCGGCGATCACTTACGAGGTCGCGCTTCCACTCTGCGCGGCAGCGCTTGGCTTGATGCGCCTTGAACCCGAGCTCTGGCAGGGGGCGCTGCTCACTTTTGGCTTGCATCTGGCTTGGGCGCTGGTCGTCGCGGTGGCCGTGCTGGCCGCGCACGGCTTCCGGCCGCTGACCGGCTCAAGCGGCTCGCTGGCTGCTGCCGTAGCCCTGATGGGCCTGGTGGCGATCGTCAGCGCCGCAGGGCTGGGCGCCTCCGTACTGGCCGCGCTTCCCACCCCGACCCCGACGCCAACCGCAACACCTACCGCTACCGCCACACCCACGGTAACCGCCACGCCTACCGCCACCGCCACAGCCACCCTCACGCCCACTCCCACGATCACGCCGACCCCAACGAACACCGCTACACCTACCCCGATGCCGGCCGTCGTTGCCCGCACAGGCGGCACGGGCGCCGTGGTGCGGGTGGAACCCGACCCGCTCGCCCCCCACGTCGGCTTTGTCGCCGACGGGGCTGAGATGCTTGTGCTGGAGGGTCCGCTGCAGATCGCCGAATCACGGTGGTGGCACGTTCGCTATACGACGCTGCTCGGGGAGACGCTTGAGGGCTGGCTGCAAGGCGACTACCTCGCGACAGCCACGCCAGCGCCTTGACCTTGCGATAGTGTTCGAACAACCTTATCCGCTCCTTAACCTCGCATCCATTGATCTCGCTGCAGGGTAGAATCGACCTGCGATGAACGAACCGGGCGACCTGACATTCTCGGCCGTGCAGGACTTCCGCACAGCGCGCCGCAGGGCGACCTTCGAGCGGATCCTCTCCCGTCTCAGCGGCCGCTCGCCTGACCTGCTGTCCTACGAGGAAGTGCGCCGCAAGCTGCACGCGATCGAGACGCCGCGCTATGAGCTGCGCGAGATTCCGCTTTCGTCTATCGTTGGAAGCCTCGGTCGCTACAACGACTTCACCCGCAGCTTCCTGCCGATCTCTGAAAGTTCACGCGAACGCTGGGCGCGCGTGAAGGGCGTCAGCGAGAGCGCGACCGGCTTCCCCCCGATTGATGTCTACCAAATCGGTGAGGCCTACTTCGTCAAAGACGGCAACCACCGCGTTTCGGTTGCCCGCCAGGCGGGCGCCAAAACCATTCAGGCGTACGTGACCGAGGTCCAGAGCGATGTCCCCCTGACGCCGGAGATCCAGCCCGAAGACCTGATCCTGAAAGCCGAATATGCCGATTTCCTCGACCACACCCGTCTGAACGAGCTTCGTCCCGGCGCCGACCTGACGGTGACCGTCCCGGGAGAATATGCCCGGCTGGAGGAACACATCCGCGTCCACCGCTATTTCATGGGCCTCAACCAGCGGCGCGAGATCAGTCTGGCGGAGGCCGTTGCCCACTGGTACGATCACATCTACCTGCCGGTCGTGGAGGTGATCCGTGATCGCGGCCTGCTGCGCGACTTTCCACAGCGCACAGAGACCGACCTCTATTTGTGGATCTCCGAGCACCGCGCGGCGCTTGAAAGCGAGTTCGGCCTGCACATAGAAACGCATGCAGCCGCTCTCGATCTGGCGCAACGCTTCAGCCCACGGGCGAGTCGCTTTATCGCCCGCCTGCGCGAACGGCTGGCTGGTATTCTCACCCCGGATGAACTCTCACGCGGCCCCAGCCCTGGCCACTGGCGGCTGGAGCGGGTCAAAGCACGCCCGGTCGACCGGCTCTTCCCCGAGATCCTGGTCGCACTGAGCGGGAGCGAATCTAGCTGGCAAGCGCTCGACCAGGCGCTGATCGTCGCCCGGCATGAGCGATCAGCCATCCACGGGTTGCGAGTTATCCCGCGCGGCAGCAAATCAATGGACGAACGCAATCACCAGCTGAATGAGCGTTTCCAGGCCAGGTTAAGGGCGGAAGGCGTCTCGGGCGAGCTGCGCCTGGCCAGCGGCCGCATCGCCCGGCGCCTGTGCGAATATGCCCGCTGGATGGATCTGGTGACCCTGAAGCTCGATCATCCGCCCTCCCCCAACCCGCTGCAGCGCTTGAGTTCGGGCTTCCGAACGTTGCTGCGCAACTGCTCGCGCCCGGCGCTGGTCGTGCCGGATCAGGCGAGCCCAATGCAGCATGGCCTGCTGGCGTTCGACGGCAGCGATCATGCCTTTGAGGCGCTTTACGTCGCCGCGTATCTGGGGGAACACTGGGGCATGCAACTGGATGTCGCCACGGTCGCCGAGGAGGGAGTGGACCCGGAGCAAACCCTTGACCGGGCGCGAGAATACCTGGGGAAGCACGGCGTGGCCAGCACGACGCATGCCCTGCGAGGACCCGTGGAGCGCGCGCTTCTCGAACATGCCCGGGAGCGCGGGGTTGATCTAATCCTCGTTGGTGGCTTTGGCAGCAACCCGGTACTGGAGGCCGTCGTCGGAAGCACGGTCGAAGGGCTGCTGCGCCAGAGCAAGATCCCGCTGCTCATCTGCCGCTGAACGCAGCGCTTCGGTAAAAACGATGTGGGACAATGTGGCCGAGGTCGAAGTTTGCAGCTCGCTGCCGGCAGCGGCACTGCGTCCGGTTGACGCCCAAAATAAAAGGATTCGTCAACTGATTGCCAACCAGCCGATGACCGCCTTAAAGCATATGAGTTCCACTCGAGCATTTACACTTCGTAGCGAGCGGTTTGGCCTCTGGCTTCCAGATACTCAATTTCAGCACGATAGGTCTTCAAATCGACGAAAAGTGTGCACGCCTTCTCGCCCGAGTCCCAGCGCATCACGAGTTTATTCTCCTTTGAATCAAGGACGTGAAACTCCCCGTTGAACCCCGGATACTCGTTTCTGAAGCGGATCAACTTCAGCAAGCGCTGGACCACATCTCGGTTCAGCGCCGATTCGATCTCGGACAGACTGAAATTATGGCGGTTGATGTCACGTCCTTCGCCGCTCCGCTCGGCTCCGGCGTAATCATTCTCTCCCGCCAGCAAACCAACGTAGTAGACCTGGGGTACACCCGGCGTGAAGAATTGGATCGCTCTGGCTGCCAGGTACGCGTCGTCATCCTCGCCGAGCAAGGAGTAATACGTCCCCCGAATTTGGTGCACATCGAACCCATCGGGATCCCGGTGCTTGGGTGAAAAGATAAGGCTCAGATTGGCACCGCGTTCCAGGCAGATCTCAACCAGTCGCTTGGCTATATCGCTTTGATAAAGGCCATTGAGGTCAGGTTTCAATGGAACGCCGTCATGGCAATCGAGCATTGTGAACTGCTTGAACGGACGATCTCTTAAATACGCTGCTAGCTGCGTGCTGTTTCGGAACATGAGTGCTTCAAGCACCCTGTAGGGCAGAATAAAATCATAGATCCAGTACCCACGCTCAGCCAGTTTGCGCTGTGTCTTGTGCTCCGCATGCACCTCAGGCAGAAGCACCAAACCCAGTGGGCGGGATGCGTCGGTCATCCAATCCAGAAATTGGAATATCTCTGGTTCGACGAAGAAGCAGCTCGTCCCGGCCTTTTTGATCACATAACCTATCGCGTCGAGACGGACGATCTTAACCCCGTGTTGGCTGAAATTCTCCAGGAACTCAACCAGCAGCCTGCGCGTGATCTCCGCCGTCACATCAAAGTCGATTTGTTCGGAAGGCGTGACCTTCCCAAAAGTCGTCCACACCCGCTCAAGTTCACCTGTATCTTGAATCTTGAAATCCGAGAAAGGTTCCTTCCGGCGCAAGAATATTTTCTCCACCTCGGATGGTGGCGGAGGGCCGTCCGGCCAGATCTTATCCATGGTTATGAACATATCGGCATAGCGGGATTTCCGCCCATGGCGAAGAAAATCCTTGAAATATGCGGAGTGCGCCGATATGTGGTTCACCATCAGGTCGAGCAAAACATCATGTTTCCCTCCAATGGCGCGTATATCGCGCCAGGTGCCGAACTTCGGATCAATTTCCAGGTAAGTCAGGGGGGCAAAACCGCGATCGCCGGAAGAGGGGAAGGGTGGAAGTATGTGGATCCCTCCCGTGAAAAGATCCGGGAAAGTCCCCTCCACAACCTGACGAAGCGTCCGTAAATTCCCTCCCAACGAGTCAGGGTACGTAATCAGCTGCACCTGGTTCTTGACGGCCATCAACTTTTCTCAATCCAAAAGCACGACATCGTATTCTTTCGTGATTAAAATGTTCGCCAGATACCTGTGCCCGGCGATGATCTTGTGTTCCATCTTGAGGATGTTTTCGATGAAGGGATCCCCCGCCTCTGACCCCCGGGCTCGCTTCTGGCGGTGCGCCAGCGTGTCAACACGGGTCCGCATGATAAAGATACGCGTATCGGTGCATTTGAGCAGCGAGGTATAGGTCCCTTCGACAATGATGACATCCACGCCGCCCAACTCGACCGACTCTTCCTCAATCGTATCCGCGTCGTAGTCCACGAGTGGTTTGGTGATGCTGTCTGCACCGTCGATCGCGGCAAGCAGATGCTGTTCAAGAAGATCAATCCTGACCTCAACATGCGGCCCCAGCCAGTCGGGATCGCTGCGCCGGCGGGCGTCGTTGGAGCGAGGTGGTAGGACGAAGTAATCGTCCTGAGCCAGGACCACTGCATTTATGCCTGCCTTTTGCAGCTCTTCCTTGATCGCCTGGGCGGTTTCGGATTTTCCACTTCCCGACTCGCCGGCCACCGTTATCGCGTACCGGGCGGGTTTATCGTCTATTTTCCCCAGAATGGCGGGAACGATTTTGCGCGCGGCCTCGCGATGGTACGGTTCGAGAACGACGATATCGCCTTTCATGGAGTGAACATCCTATCTTCGCGGCTCGATTCGAAGGACGATGAGCTGCATAGCGCAGTGTCCCTCATCCGCCATCGCTTACAGCAAGCTCCGCCAGCGCCAACGCGCCCAGCAGGCCGGAGTTCCCGTTTAGGCTTGCAGGGACGATGTACTCGGTTATTCTCTCAAGGATCTGCGGCAGTATGATGTAGCCGCTGAGTGCTGCGAGCGTCTTCTCATGGATCATCCCGATCAACTGGTGTTGCTGCATCACACCTCCCCCCAGGATGATGCGCTGGGGAGAAAGTGTGCAGATGTAAGATTGCAGAGCCAGCGCGAGGTAGTGTGCCTCCAGCTCCCAGGCAGGATGATCGGGCGCGAGCGACTCGGGCTTCGCTCCCCAACGTTCTTCGATCGCCGGGCCGGAAGCCAGGCCCTCAAAGCAATCCCCATGGAACGGGCAGATGCCAACGAAGGGATCGGCAGCTCTGTCATGCGGCAGCGGGATGTGCCCCATCTCCGGATGGAGCAGTCCGTGCATCAGCGCTCCATCCACAAGCCCGCCTCCGCCAATACCCGTTCCAATGGTAAGGTAGATCAAGGAATCCAAACCCTGGCCAGCTCCCCACCGCCACTCTCCAAGTGCAGCCCCATTCACATCCGTGTCAAAGCCCACGGGTACCTGGAAAGCATCCCGGAAGGGACTTACGATGTCGGTCCCTGTCCAACCGGGTTTGGGCGTGGCAAGGATTTGCCCAAAAGTGGGGGAATCGCGCCGAGGGTCGAGTGGGCCGAAGGACGCGATTCCAATCGATGCAAGCACACCCCTCTCATTGACCTGATCACGATAATACGCCAGTGCTCGCCCGAGGGTTTCTTCCGGCGACGTTGTGGGAATTCGGACCTGATCAAGAAGCATCCCTTCACGGCTTCCCACGGCGCACAGGAATTTTGTCCCGCCTGCCTCGATCGCTCCGAACAGTGGCTCTTCCCCTATCTCGCCCACGGGTTTACTCCTCGATGCCCAGCGACGTTCTTGCTGCCTGAGCGGCCTCACGGGGATGACTCTGGCATATGTAGAGGCCGAGCTGTTCAAATCCGCCTAATTCCTGGCTGTAGGGCAGGAATTCAAAATAGAGCCCTGCGCCGGGCCCATTATGAACGGCGATATTGTACGCTGGTGCCCTGCCCATCCCGGGGAGGACCGTCAGGATGATGCGAATGGCATCAGCCCATCCATCTGCAACCGCGCTCAGTTGCTCGCGGTCCAAATGGTGGAGATGAGACTTCTGTGTGTACTTCAGAAGCAGGAGCATGTCAAATGGGCGCCGCATGTAATACGGGGTGAGCAGAAGCGCCGCCCCATAGTCTCGTATACGGAGCTCGGCGGGATTTTCTCGCAGCATATAATCGGCGAAAGTCTCCCCATGTTCCTCAAGAAACAGCTGGTTTTGACGATGGCGGTTCGGCTGGGTGCCGCTGACGACAATCTGCTGGTGAGGGTGAGTCAGGGACCCTCCTACCTCCCGGCCATGATTCTTAATAATCGAAACATATCCTCCGGTGATCGAGAACAGCTTCTGCTCCAGTGCGGCCAGGCGTTCCAGGACAATGACCCTGTCGGCAAGCGGCATATTGTGCCAGTCATGTCCATGGATGGATGAGGTCCACTGCAGGAAGTGGAAACCATGGGTCGGGTCGTGTTCACTCAACCCCTTCGGAAGGATCTTCCTTTCCGCCTCCGGGGCTGCCGCCGGGGCGGGATAGAAAATCGGGAACAGGTTCTTGTTGATAAAAGTGAAACCATCGCTCAATTCTGCGTAGTCGATAATTCCCGTTGTTTGCCCTGCGCAGATCGGGCAGCCTTCTCCGGCGTCGCTCTGCACTGCACTCGTCCCGCTCGCGGGATAGTCGTGGGGCCGGCGAGCTCTTGCAAGGTTGAAGACGACACGCGTCCCATCGCGTGGATCAACCGAAGCCCAATTCTGAGGGTGAGGCTTGAGGCTCAGGTCTGCACGGAAGTAGGCTTCGAGATCCTCGAATGTCAATTGATCAAGCGCATCGCTTTGAAGCAGCTTCTTCAACAACTGGCGATCCATTTGCCGGGCCATGGAAACCTTACTCGCCCTTCCCATCGCTCAATCCGACCTGCTGCAGGAATGTGCGTGTCCTGCTGGACCACGTGAAATACGGAATCGTGATGTCATACGCACGCTGCCCCATACGTTTCCGCAACTCCTTGTCGCGGAGCAGGATCTTCAACGCCGTGGCGAATCCATCGACATCGTTTGCGGCGACCTCGATCGCTCCTTCGCCCACGCGCAAGGGTCTCGAACAACCCTGGCAATCGACCTGCTCGATCGATGTGCCGAGCAGGTACTCACTCACGAAGGGCACCAGCTCGCTGGCAATAACAGGCACGGCGCAGGCGGCCGCTTCCTGCGCCGACATCCCGAATCCCTCCATAACGGAAGGCGTGCAGTAAACATCCGTGATGGCGTATATCGTCGGCAGCCAATCCCACACCGAACCCACGACGATGACGTTGCGCTCAACCTGAAGTTCCTGGATTAAATCCCGGAGTTCCGTTGCCAGCTGACCGGCGCGCGAGTCGACCGAGAGGATGAGAAACACTTGCGGCTGTTCCTTTATGACGTAAGCCAGGGCTCGGATCAGCAGATCTTTACGCTTGGTTCGATCGGTTCGGCTGATCTCCGTGATGATCATAGCTTCCTGCAGCACAGCCGATTCAACACCACCCACACCGGCCAAGAATTCCCAGATCTGATCGTCTCTCTCAATCTCGGCCGGCTTGAAGCGCTTCGCGTCGACACAAGGCGGCAAGAAAGGTATGGTCCCTTGATAACCATAATCCTCAAGCAACGAAGCCCGGATCCTGGAGGAGGTAGCCGCAACAGCCGGCAAGCTCCCTAACAGCTCGCGTTCGATTCCGATCCGCTCATCGATGCGGAGCTTCTCCCACTCAAGCTCGGAGACATTTTCCTTCTTGATCATCCCGAGTGAATGTGGAACCCAGATATGGGGAAGCAAATGCGGCCGCGATTGATTGTAGACCTGGCCTACCCGGGCTCCATCCCAATAATGTGAGATGATCGCGTACAGGTTATCGCGCTCATGTTGCAGAAATTCCTGTAGTGCCTGCGCCAGCGCATGCACATGGCTTTCCATATCTTCTTTACGCACAAAGGCTTCCAGGCCATCCTCGAGGTAGATCAGGCGCTGATGGGCATCCTTATAATGCAACCCGCGCTGCAGTTCATGCGTTATTGGATGGGGGTAGCCTCCACGATTGGCGATGGTCACGCGGTAACCCAGATCAGCAAACGCCTGGGAGAGATGATTGACAAATACATTCTGACCGCCGGTATCCGGCAATCCGGGCGTGATCTGCCATTGATGAACCCCCTGCGTGCAAAGCATCAGCACATGCTCACGCGTCGAGCGCTGGAAGCGTTCATGATCCACCTGCTGGTCTGGCGGTACCCGTGGTCCGCTCAAGAATGTCCTTCCTTCCAGGACCTCTGGAATTGTCCCTGTCTCAGCAGACTCCCTGCTCCAGCAACAGGCTTCCGTCGGCCGAGATCTGGAGCGGGACGGGATCATGCATCTCGCCGACAAATTGGCCGGATTGATCAAGGTAGCGCATCGGAAGCAGAACCCAGTGTCCGTGTGGATCCTGCAGGATCTTACCGGCGTAGAAGGTATAGGTCGAAGTACCCAGCAAGGCAGAATCGGGCATATCGAGGTAGGGGCCTTGCAGCGCATCGGCTGAACAAACGTAGATGCCGGTCTCGGGGGAGGCGTGCAGCCGCCGCTGGCGAGCCGACGAATGGTACGCCTTCACCGTCGAGAAGAGCAGGTGAAATCGTGTCCCGATCTGTACGACCTGGGGAACCTCCATATAGCCGAATTCACCCGGCCGAGTCACCGGATCCAGCACCTGCCATTCTCTAAGGTTGGATGACCTCGCCAGGGCGATGACGCCGCGAGCGTCACGCGGTCCATGCCTCGACCTGGCCGTGATGAAGGCATAAAAGCCCTCGTTTGAGGCGTCCCGCATCACCCAGGGATCGCGCCATGTAAGCTCATACCAATCTTCCGGGGTTAACGGCTCATACCGCTCCGAGTCGCACAGAATCACCGGATTTCCGGGATACCGCTCCCAGTGAATCAAATCGTGTGAAACGGCAAAGCCTATGCGCTGGATGAGCGCATCCTCACTGCGTCTTCCGCCGGTGTAGAACATATACCATTGGCCAGCATGCCGGATCACGCTTCCTGTCCATGTGGTGAAGTCGTCCCAGGCACCTGCATCCGCTGCAGGGTGCAGCGCATCGGGGAGCAATTCCCAATGACGCAAATCCTGCGAAACAGCATGTCCGATGGACACATTTCGATGCCGTTTTTCCGGGTTCCCGATCCTGCGCGGCGCCTGGAGGAAATATACATGGTAGTCGGCTCCGTCCACGGCCAACCATGGATCCCAGATCCACTTATCGTTTAATCGAAGTCCCATGCCTGTTGGTCACATCCAGCCGTACATCCACATGCTTTGTTGTTTCTTGCTTGACGGAATCTGTAGAAAGCCCCGGTCGCTTAAGCCGGGGCTTCTGATCTCCGACACGGCGAATCCGGTCAACCTTTGATCCCCGTTCGAGCCACGCTCTGGACAAACCATTTCTGGAACAGCAGGAACACAATCAGGACCGGGATGGTTATCATCGCCGCGAACGCCATCAGGTCACCCCATAAGCGCGGGTCCTGCCCGAAGAAGGACTGGATGCCTACTGTAAGCGGACGTACTTCGGGACCACGCGTGACCATAAGCGGCCACATGAATCGATTCCAGGCGAAAAGAGCTTGCAGAATCGCCACTGTGGCGAAGATGGGCCGGGAGAGTGGCAGGATAATGCTCCAGAAGATGCGGAACAGGCCTGCTCCGTCGACCAGCGCTGCCTCTTCCAAATCCTTGGGCAGGGTGATGAAGAACTGGTAGAAGAGGAATATCGAAAAGGCATCCGCGATAAACGGGATGATCTGAACATGATAGGTGTCGAGCCAGGTCGTCGCCCCGCCCAGCCAGGGCAGTTTGTTGACAAGCAGCAGCAGCGGAACTGCCACCGCTTCGAAGGGGATGATGATCAAGGCCACAACGATGCCAAGCAGGAGGTTGCGGCCCTTGAAACGAAGCCGTGCCAGCGCGTAGGCGAAGAGGCTGTTGATGAACAAGCCCAAGATCACCGTGAGCAGCATCACCAGGACCGAGTTGAACATCAGGTGGCCAAAATCCAAATTGGCGAACACATCACGGAAGTTCTGGATTCCGATGTCACCGATCGGCAGGAAGGCTTTCAGGCTGCTCATATCTGCAACGACCTGCATTTCATTGTTCTTAACGGAAGAGACCAGCATGAAGACGATCGGGAACAGAAAGAAAACCGCCAGAAGCAGCATCAGCACGTACGTCAGGCTGATGCGGATTGCCTTCCGCAGACGGTAATCCATGCTGTGAGTCTGGGTTTTAGATCGGGCGTTGGAGGCCATCTCACGCCACCTCTCTCTCTTCCGGCAGTATCCGGCGTTGAATGAGCGACACCCCCAGGACGATCAGGAAGAACACGACGCTGATTGCCGAGGCATAACCCACTTTCAACTGTCCCCAACCTTGCTGAACAACGTGGACCATGACCGTCATGGAGGCGTTCTGCGGCCCCCCGCTTGTCATCACCTGGACCTGGTCGAAAAGCTTGAAAGCCAGGATCGTCGTGGACAGGATGACGAAAATGCTGGTGTTGCGCAGCTGCGGCAGCGTGATATGCCGGAACTGCTGCCATCGATTTGCGCCATCAACATCCGCGGCTTCATAAAGGTCGGAGGGGATGTCCTGCAAGCCGGCCAGGTAAATGACCATCTGGAAGCCGGTGCCCTGCCAGATAGAGAGTAGCATGATGGCCGGAAAGACAGTCTTCGTGTTCTGCAGCCAGTTCACCGGTTTGATGGCCCCAAAGCTGATGGCTTGTAGGAAGGCGTTGATCAGCCCTTCGCCCGGGTTGTAGAGAAAGGTCCACACAATCGCCACGACGGTCATCGCCGTGACGACCGGGGCGAAGTAGACGGTACGGAAGATGTTCATGCCTTTCAGTTTCTGGTTGATCATGATCGCCAGACCCAACGCGAGTGAAGTCTGGATCGGAACCACGACAAGCACGAAGTAGAAGTTATTCAGCAACCCGCGCAGGAAAGCCTCATCGCTGAGCATGCGTACAAAGTTGCGCACACCGATGATCTCAGTCGGCAGGTTCGGATTGGGGATGAGGCGCTGATTGGTGAACGATAATCCAATGGCCATGGCAAAGGGGATGACGAGGAAGATGATAAGCAAAATGAGAGCCGGGGCCGAGAACAGCCATGCCATCAGCGATTCGGTTCGCCGCCGTGAGGATATACGGGCGATATCCGGATTTCCAGCAGCCATGAGGGGCCTCCTGTTCGAGAACCGGTGTTGATCGATCTTTTCCACAGCCTTATCCAGTTCGGTCTGAACATCCGCACCGGCGATGATGTTGCGCACTGCCTCGTCGAACGCAGTGCTGATCACGGGGTACGCTGGTGTGATCGGGCGCGGAACGGCAACGCCGCCATCAAGCTGCTGCACGAAGATGTTCAACAGGCCGCCTGGTGCATAGAGTTCGGAGTCGGCGATCGCGCTCTGGCGGGCCGGAACGGCGCCGTTGGCGTTGGTCATGCGCAGGATCTGATCCGGTTCGATCAGATACGCAAGGAACTTGTAGGCTGCCTCCGGGTTCGGGCAGCTGGAGGTGATGCCCCAGTTCCAGGAGCCCATGCCCGTTACAGCCTTCGTGCCCAGGATGGGCATCGGGATCACGACCACGTCGTCACCCAGGCCTTCGGTGTGCGGGCCGTACATCCAATGGCCCACCCAAGAAAGCGCAGCGATCTTGCTTCCGTAGAAGTCGTCATCGCCAGCTGGGGCCGGGTTTGCATAGCCATCCTCAAATAGACTCTGGAACCATTCCATCGCCGCCACGGATTCGGGGCCGTTCAAGACGCCGTCGGCCGTCTGGTACGTGCTGCGGTCGATCAGGTCGCCGCCAAAGGACTGGAGGATCGGCGAGAAGCCGTAGGACTGCCACTCGCCCGCTCCATAGTTCAGCTTGAAGTCAATGGCGTATTCGACCTGTGGCAGCGCCATCAAGGCATCCATGGCGGACATAAACTCATCCATCGTCCAGGGGTCATCGATGCTGGTTGGGATGCGCACGCCGGCTTCGTTCAGATACGCCTTGTTGCCCCAGATCGCCAGGCCTGAATCGAAGGTACCCAGGCTGTAGAGCTTCCCGCCGTAGGTGCCCTGTTGAATGATCGAAGGCAGGAAATCTGCTTTCACATCAGCCGGAACAAGGTCGTCGATCGGCCGTAGATAGCCAGCCCAGGCGTAGTTGTAGAGATAGGGGCCGTCGAAGTCGAGCAGGCAGGGCAGGTCACCCGCCAGGGCGGCCGCGTTCACCTGATCGTTGTAGGAACCCTCGGGCAGCAGAACCGCATTGATGACCACATCGTTCTGCATGGCGTTGAAATCCGTCACCTGGGCATCGAGCACATCGCGCTCTTCGCCCTTGCCGGAGTGGAACCAGACGTCGACCGTGACGGGCCCTGCAGGGGTCGGCGTCGCTTCAGGTGCGCTGGTACCGCAAGCTGCAACGAAGACCGAAGCAAGGATCAGAATGGTCAGAAGCGACCATAGTCTGTGATTGGCTTTCATTTTTTTCTCCTCCTGAACATACGGGTTTCCATCGTGCCGGATCGGTATGGACGCTGGAGATGTCACCTCCTTGATCTTGAACGAGACTACGTAGTGCCCCGTTCGATGAGCTTGAGTTCAACGAAAGTGTTTTGAATCGGTCGCGAGGGTTCGGCGATCTGGGCGATGAGCTGTTCAACCGCCAGCTTCCCGCTTTCATCCAGAGATTGGTTCACGGTCGTGAGATCGAGGTAATCAGCGATGTCAATGTCGTCGAAACCCACGATGGCCAGGTCCGCCGGGACGCTCAAACCCCGCTTGCGGGCGACTTTGAGAACCCGTAATGCTAGGTCGTCCGTGGCGGCAAAGATCGCTGTGGGCGGAGCCTCTAAATCCAGCAGTTCGTGCACCTGCCGGTCGGGATCTCGGGGTGGGAAGGCCGGCAGCTTGATGTATTCGCCCTGCAAGTCGATGCCCTGCTCGTTCAACGCCTGGCGGTAGCCCTCCAGTCTGGCTGTCTCTGGTGTGAGCGTGTATTCCGGAACCACGTGATCCCCCACGTAGGCAAAGCGTTGATGCCCCTTGCTTATCAGGTACTCAGCAACAAGACGGCCGCCGTAGCGATTATCGATCTCGATGCTGGCAAACCCCTTCACATGGTTTTCAATGAACACGGTCGGAATGTGGCTTTGCTGCAACTGCTTCAGTGAGCGATCCTTGACCGGAATAGACAGCGCAATCAACCCATCCAGCTGACGTCGAAGCGGCAGCACGGTAAAGTACCCCGCCAACCGTTCAAGCGAATCAACAGGATAGATCGTCAATTCGTATTGTGATTCGACCAGTGCCTCGGCGATGCCGCGCAAGCGCTGCATGAAGGAAGGTAGCGTAAAGAAAGGCGTGATCACGCCGATGCGGCCGATCTGCTTGCGAGCCCTTTCACGCGCATCGGCCCGGGGGATAAAACCCAGCTCCTCAATCGCGGCCAGTACTTTGTCGCGATTCTTCTCCGCAACACTCTCAGGGGAGTTCATGACGCGCGAAACCGTCGCGATGCTCAGTCCAGCAAGCTCAGCCACGTCGTAGATGGTTGGGGTCTGTCCAGAACTCATACCCTTGCCTTGTAAGTGCTTTCCTGAAAGCACTTACAAGCTTAGAGAATTTCATCACGATTGTCAAGTCGCCCGCTTGAGGAGACGAGCTATCCAGGGAGATTCCGTCGATCACGACCGCTGTATCGGGCGCCTGTCCAGCGCGGTCATTTTCAGGCTATGGGGTGGGATGGCCTATTGCGGGCTGTGCAATCAATTGCGGGCCTGGATGCACAAATCAACAAAGAGCGCCGCCGACCAGCCGAATATCGGCGCTGCCCGATCCGCTGGAACGCCGTCCTCCGGACTGTAGTACTCGTAGATTCCTCGGTTCCGGGCAACGAGTTCGATCGTACGCCGGCGCAGTTCGCCAGCCAGTTCATCCCGGCCCACCATCTCAAGCGCTTCGATGAAGATGTAGTTGATGTTGATCCAGACCGGGCCGCGCCACATCGTCGTCGGGGCATAACTCGGCTCACTGCGCGCCACGGTCCGCAGCGGGTAGGGAGCCCAGAATAGGTCGGGGGTGGTCAGATTCCCGATCAGCTGGGCTTCGACATCTGCGGGCATACGCCCTGTCCAGAGCGGATACAGATTAAAAGGTGTACGCACGGTGATGGCCTCTCCGGCATGCCGCGGCCAGAAGAAACCCCCAGCCGGATCATATAGAACCTCGAGCATCCGCGCGCCGAGCTCGCCAGCACGGGCGCGCCACGCCCGAGCTTCACCATCCAGGTTAAGCTGTTCGGCGATCGCGGCCAGCGAATCCATCTGGATCACGAGGTAGGTGTTCAGGTCAACCGCGATGACCGGGAAACCATGATCCCACATCGGGTTGTCGTCCAAGCCGGAGGAATATGGATGCCGAAAATGCGCCAGCCCCTCGATCTCGCCCGACCGTTGCTCGAACCACCAGCGGTTCCAGCGCTTGAGGGCGGGATAGATCTCACGCAGAAACTCCAGGTTACGATCGAGTTCATGGATCTTGAGCGCAGCCCAGGCCATGACCGGCGGCTTCGTCACACGGGCCGGGATCGGGTGGTCGATGTGGTCGATAAAGCCCTCGTCGTGCACGACATCGGGCAGCATACCGTCCTCAAGCTGCGCTTCGAGCAGCGTGCGCAGCTGATCGCGCGCCAGACCCGGATCGGCGTGGCGCAGTGCGAGGGCGTGGAAGCAGGCGTCCCAGTTCCAGATGCCCAGGTACTGCGCCTTGGAGGGCATCAGCGCCTCGTAGCGCAGGTTCCCGAGCGGCGCGACGAGGTTGTTCGCCAACGACCACCACGCATAAGCATACGGTTCTTCCAGCTCATCATCTACTATGGGAACGCAGTTGAACCAGGCATTCCAGCGCTCCTCGGCGTCCGCGAGCGTCTGTGGAAAGGGCTGCACGGCGTTTGAAGCCCGATCCCCGCGCAGCAGCGAAATATGGATCGCAGCACCCTCGCCTGGCGAAACGATCAGAGCCCGGCGTAAGCCGGTATTGACCGCCTCGCCCCTGCGCGTGCAGGGCTCAACGTTTGCAGTCAGCGCCACCCGGCGGCGGTTGATGAGGTCATCTGCCGACGCCCGACTGTTCTGGAAGAGAGCGCTCTGCGTCAGCGCAATTCCACCCCCTTCGCCCGGCGGCAAGCCAAGGGCTATTGTGTCGTGATCGGCAAACGTGAAGCTGAAACGGCCGATGCGGGTCTGGCAGTGCAGGACGTGGGGGTAGGTCTGCAGCTCGTATTCGAGTTCATGGCCCTCGCCATCGAGCAGCGTGATCTCGCTCAGATACGGAGGGCGATCGCGGTGCGTTTCCAACCCCGGCTGCAGCGTCTCCAGGCGCTCCGCCAGCTTGATGTAGAACGCAGAACGGCTGCGATACTTATAAAACAGCAGCCGTGATCCCCGATCGCTGAAGGGAACCCGCTCCGGGTCGATCCGATTCCGCAAGCGTTCAAGGTACGGGGATGCTGCGCCGCGTGACAACTGACTCCACACTCCTCAGAATTGTATTTTGGCGCCGATCATATCACCGGCAAGGGCTGCGGGATAAGCATACCGCCAGATCCCGGGCAGCTACCCGGGGATCTGGCGGCAATTCCAGACAACTTGCG
>JARRJK010000026.1:0-21595 GCA_037379555.1 Anaerolineales bacterium
TTGTTCATGCTGCTGGCAGTCAGCCGGCCGGCCTCGAGAATGCGCATCACAATCTCCTGCGGCACCGGCTTGGGTTGATAACTGCGTGTGGCCAGCACGGTTCGTACGGCCTCAAAGACATCCATGGTCGTTCCTTTCGCTTGATGAATGCATCCCTCTTAGATCATACCGCGCCGGGATCCGGTCATTGAAGCACTTTCCGCATCGGCTGAATCATCAGGCCCCGCCCCTCGAAACTCCATCCCTGCCTCACGCCGGTTGACTTTTTATATCCAAGCGCCAGGTAAAACGGGACAGCGTATAGCGTAGCTGCCAGCCGGATTACACGCACACCCCGCCGGGCAGACAACGCCTCGAAGTGTTCAACCAGGCTCCGACCAATTCCACGTCGGTGATGATCCGGACGGACGAAGAGACTGGCCAGCCGCTCTGGCCGGCCGCGCAGCACCCCCACAATCTTGCCGTCGTCTTCGGCGACGAGCAGGGTCGGCGACCAGATCGTCTTGCGAAGCTTCTCCTGATGAGACTCATCTGCCGAGTCGGCAAAGAAAAATGGACCGAGAAAAGGAGCGCGCTCCGCTTCGGTCACGAAATCCAAGTTAAAACGGCTGTACACATCAGCAATCAGCCGGCCGATAAATTCGAAATCTTCATCCCTGGCTTGACGGATCCTGGTCTCGGGCAAGCCTGCCTCCCCGGGTGAGCACATCCAGACTCCCAGCGCTATTTGCAGCGATAGCGATAGCAGACAAACGTCTGATCCAGATCGAAACCCTCCGAGCGATAGAGTTTGATTGCTTTCCGGTTCTCGGCGTTCACGGAGAGCGAGACGCGCTTGAACCCGCATTCCACGGCAAAATTGACCCCATCTCGAAGCAGGAAGCGCCCCCATCCCCGCCTGCGAAGACCGGGCGATACGCTCAAAGCCGAGATCTCTGCGGTCGAAGGATCGGAGGAGTCGCGCGTCACACCCAGCGTACCCGCCGCCTTCGTATCCACGAAGAGCATGCGCACTCCTCCCGGGAGATACAGCTCATCTTGGTACCAATCGGATATCGTCTCAACGGTACTCTGTGTGTGGCCCGCCAGGTGTTGAAAGTTTTCATTCAGGCAATCGGCGAGCGTCTGCATGTGCTGCGTATCACCTGCGTGCAGAGCGATGATCTCTGCTCCGGGCGGTAAACGGAGTGGTCTGGATCGCGGACGGTGATCGATAAGCGTAAAGGAGTAGCGCTCGATTTCGAAGCCCAGATTCTCCAGAATGCTCGCAACGCGTTTTCTATCCTCGGGGATAAAGAGATAGGCGCTCTTCAACCCCTTCAAGTGCGGCCGTATCGCCTTAAAGAGCATCGAATAGGCCTCGGGGGAGTCCAGCCGCGAGTGGAAGATCGAAAAGCGGGCTTTGTGCAGGCTCAGGAAGCGTTCCCAGCGAAGCAAACCAACCGCACCGAGCGGTTCCCCATCCCGGACGAGCAGGAAGGAGGGTTGTTCGGGCGAGGGCTCGAAGTCAGGCGGCGGTAGATATGAATCATCATGCTCCGCACCGTACTGCTGACTGTACCCTATGAATTCTTGCGAATTGCATGCTTCGACTCGCTCTATCAATAGTCCCATAGGAGGCCACTTCCCCGCGCTGAGTTTTCGGATCTCGTGGTGAAAACGAAGGCAACAGACACCATGAGCAGTTTCCGGATGTCCCGTCAACCTTCCCCAACGACCGGAACTGCTTCGCTGGTAATTATGCCTATACGCAGGCTCGTAGCGCGCGTGATCGAGCCCCTGGTGGCAATAGATCAGCCGGGTTTAGCCCTATCGACGGCGGCGGGCAGCACCACCTCCACCACCACCGAAGATGATCGACGCGCCGAGCAGGAAACCAAAGTTGTACCAGTTCCCACTATTGTGCACGTCGTAGACAAAGACACTGTCAGTAAAAAGCGAAATGATGAACGTAAACGGCGAAGAGAAACCGTTCCATAACCCCTGCCAGAAACCGGCTACTTTCCCTTCCGCATCCGGCGTATCCACCATCTCATTCGGTCCCGCACATCCCGCCAGGATGAGCAACACCAGCGTGGCCACCAGCAGTACCGTCATCAAGCGCATCATGTTCCCTCCAATCATTTCAACTCGTCTCAAGAGCCTATACGATGAGTCGGATGCAGACGTTGCATCGAAAAGCCAGCCAGGACATTAAATCTACGCTTGCTCTTCCTCCACGGCCAGTGCGGTAAAGCGTACGATGAATTCGGTTTTCGCCTCGGTATATCCATCCCGGTCGTAACGGAATTTGACCGCCAGCTTGTATTTCAGCGCAGCGTATGCCGCTGCAATCTCAGGGTGCTCGATCAGATAGTCGCGGAATAACACCCTTTCCCAGAATTTATGCTGCCCCTTGCGGGCCATGTGGACGTGGAAGCTCCGGGGAGCGAGTCCTTGCCGCGTATAACCCCGCACAAACATCAGGTGTTCATGCTGCTCGCGCATATGCAGGTAGCCTGCTGCCTGCATGACATCTTTAATTCGCTCAGCCGTGCGTGCCCCACCGGGAATCTCGATCAGAATGTCGATCGTTGGCTTTGCCGCCAGGCCGGGGACCGCGGTGCTCCCGATATGCTCGATCCGTTTCGCCAATGGACCGAGGATCCGCTCCAGCTTCGCTTTCTCCGCCTGGAACTGATCCGGCCAACTGTCGTCTGGCTCGGCGATCTCGATTGGAAAGAGGCGTCCCAATTCCTCCGGCGTAAGCCTCTGCAGGTCGTCACTCATTTTCATACGGGTCCATTACGGGTTTCGTTCCGTGGTCGCCGGTTTCAGATTATGCAGGTTCAGCCCAGTGGTATGGCCCTATGAACGTGAAAGCGGAATCGCTCATCAGGAACGATATGCACGAACTCGGAACACAGGAATGCCCCGTCTTCACTCTCAGCCTGGAGCGACTCGAACAAGCGCTCATCCACCCTGGGATCTGCCAATCCTTCGGTGATCGTCATGTGCGGGATGTACTCACGGGTATCATCTGGATCAAGCTTGAAGTATCCGGTTTCATGCAGTACATGGTTCAGCCGGCGCAGGATATCCTGTGGTTCAATTGCATACCAGATGCATGGATACGGCAGGAAGGAATTCAACGGACCGTAGCGGATCTCGAAGGAGGGCTGCTGCCTAACAATCTCGAAGACATTTTCCCACTCTGGATCATTCAGCCTTCGCAACAGGGGTTGAGTAATCGTGATGTGCGCCTCGCAGTAGGACTGCGATACAGGATCATAGGCTGTGCGCTGGGCGTTGACGGTACGACGGACATCGTCCGGTGGCCAGATGACGATCGACCCGAACTGATAGGGTATCTGCCATTCTTCCCATCGATCCATCTGATTTCCTTCACAGCACCGGCGAGCACTCGCGTACGGCTGTCGTTACTCGGAATTCGCCCTGCGCAGCCACGCGTTCAGTGTCTCCCGGCAGACAGTGGTTGAGAGCAAGATCTAATGTCCCCACCAGAAAGGATAACCTCGCGCAATCCCTACCCGCTCGTTTCGCCTGTATAAGCGTGAGGATCAGGTGCTGTTGATAGTCTTATCGTACCCGCTACTGGCGGAGCACAGTCGCGACCTCAAACACTGGCTGCTCCATGTGCGGAGATTGTACGAGCGGATTTGCCGGCTGGCGAATCATGGCCCAAGCGAGTCCTGATGGGGAAATTTTCTGGCGTCAAAGCTCACACGGCGTGGCGGGTTGGTCATTTGGGCCGCAGGATGGTTTGCATATGCCCTGCGGGTGGTTTGGGTCGTTCAAGACCCAGCAGCCAGTTTTTCGCGACTCGATGGTCGGCTCCGGTGTCCAGGTTGGAAGCGGTGGTCCGGGATCGATTAGCAGCGATTCGACGGGCTCGGTCGGATCGAGCAAGTCCCTCCACACCCAGCACTGGACCGAAGCAGAGGGTTTTGAGATCAGCATCCAGAAGCCTGTCGGGTCACGCGCGACCAGGATCACCTCGTCAGCTTCATACAAATAAGTCAACGTGGGGAAGACCGTATTCGGTCCGAACCTGCAGCGTGCACCTTGAATGGCTTTCGCCCGCAGAATCACTTCCGTCTCGGTTGGCTGAGTGAGTTTTGTGTTGGTCGGAGAGGCGGTGTTTCCCTCCAGTGGCAGTTCAAGAGATTCCTCGGAGGATGCGATGGCTGTCTCATCCACGGCTGCCGATTCAGCATTTGCCTGTGGGCCTTCCCATTTCGTCGGAAAAGTGCGAAAGAAGTTCCAGCGGCAGGCTCCTTCCTCCTGGCACTTTGCGATCAGAACAACCCCAACAACAAGAATGGGAATCACAATGAAGATGAGGGAATAGGTGAAGACCCGCTTGGGCTTCATCGCATGCGGTCATCACGATATCAGGCTGCCATCATCATATACCAAGCTGCCGTGGCCCGGGAAACGGTTAAGTGGCTGGCCAGTGAGAAACAACGGAGCATTCCTGCGAGGATTAACGGCCCGGATTATGTTTCCAGCACAAGCTCTCTCCAGACCGGATGCGACGAGCTTGCCACATAAATTTATCAGATGCTTCCGTATACCACACGCTCAAGGCGAACGCGCGAGTGTGCAGCCAGGGCTTCAGATCTCTTTAAAGATATATCGAACGCCTGATGCGGCGCACTGCGCACGCTCGCCGCTCGCTGCTTTAGCTCCCGCCCGGTTCCACCGGCTGAAAATCGAAGCCGCTTGCCAGCACTCCGCAGGGAGCGCCAGGCTGCACGCCTGGAACCTCAGCCATCCTCGATCCCCTCCACGTTCGTCACCAGCGGGCCTGAACCTTTGAGGAACAGGATGACTTCAGCACCCTGTTCAGACGATGGATTGAGCTCGCGATGAACTGTGTGCGGCGGAACATGGAAGAAATCTCCAGGCCCAACAGTGATGTCGCCGCTGTCCTCGGGCCCTTCGAAACGAGCCTGGCCAGAGACCACATAGCCATAAACGTCGTAGTCGCCATGGTGATGCCAGCCAGAGGCCGTTCCGGGTTCACCTCGAGATCGCAAGACTCGAAAACCGTCCCCCTGGAATGCCAGGTGCCGGGTTATTCCGGGACTGGCCGAAGCCTGCTCGAGTCTATCCTTCATCCTCGCTTCAAGTCGTGACATCTTGAAACCTCCTGGGTTGCCGACACATGGGTTGGTCGGACCGCGCACTCATGTCCTGCCGTTTTCACGATCACAGCCCCATCCTGAACGGAACTGCAAACCGGTAGCGTCCATCCGGACGCAACCCGTTTACTCAGACTGCATGAGGCCGACCTCAGCCAGCGTGAAATGGGAAAACTCAGCGCAGGAATCGTGTTGCCCGGAGAAGGAACGGTGGCTTCCTGCGAGGGCAGACGTGCGAAGGAATTTTCCCCTTCCCACGCTGCGAGACGAGTCTCTAGAACGACCTTACACCCATTGGATTAAAGAAATATTAGACAGGTTTTGTCTGATTCAGGAAATCGTTGGGGAGCCAAGCTCCTCCCGCAACCGGACCATCTGCGGATAGGTGAAGGGATCCTGCTTGAGAACATCCCCCCAGTCGGCCTCATCACTCAGGTCGAACCAGCGCACTTCAACGATGGCATAATCGGCAGCCGCCTCCGGTTCCGGTTCGTAGCCGGGGCTGGCTTCCCCGGAAACCGGCGTGCACAGGTACGTCTTCCGCCAGCGGTAGGCGCCATCGGGGTGAGCGGGCTCATCGAGGATCAGTCGTTCGATGCGGACTTCGAGGTTGGTCTCCTCCTTCATTTCGCGGATGACGCATTCCTGCTCGCTTTCCACCCCTTCGATCCCCCCGCCCGGGATGACCCAGTAGGAACGCCCGGTCGAATGCTGCCTGTGTTTGATCAAGAGGATCTTGCCATCTTTCAGAATTGCGCCTTGATATCTCACGCGTCGTGCCACAGCTGCCATCCTTCTCCCAGGGACTAGATCTCACGCCGCCATTTGCGCGCATTGGTGCAAGAGGCATGGATTACATACTTCCGGGTACGCCTCCCGCCCGCGCTATCGATAACCCTGCTCACCGGGTTGCGTTCCGATAGCCCGGCCGGACCGAGTCCCTGCCTGCCGCCAGTAAGGTTGCATTTCCGAGATGGAACCTAAGAATGAGGGCAACATCCGGTTCCGGGTATAACTGCTTTCGAGGTTAATGTTGCCGCTTGCTTCGATTTTCCTGAGCCCGGAACGCCACGATCCGACGGATGAGATCCAGCGGCAGGTCTTCGTCGAGCGGAAATTGGACTGCACCCTTGGAAGTTTTGTAAGGCGATAGTTCCGTCTTAAACTGGGTGATGCCGCTGGGAGTCGGGTAGAAACCGATGTGGTGGGCGTATGCTGCAAAATGCACCACGTGTCCGTTCAGGTCATACGTCGGAATTCGATAGCTGAGCACTTCCCGTGCTTCCGGGATGAGCTCCTTGATCAGACTGCGGAGCCTGTTCAACTTGAGCTGGACCTCAGGCGGGAAGAGTGCGATGTACTCGTCAACGTTCGTATACCTATCCAATGCCCCTCCGTGAAAATACCACACGCCGGATAGCAGAATGCTTATCATCAATCATGGTAACAGAGGCCTACGGGGCGGCAGAAGCCACACCCCACAATCTGACGGTACCATCGTTTGCTGCGGAAGCGAGCGATAAACCATCCGGTGAAAAAGCCACAGCATAAACCTCAGCGGTATCACCAACCCAACTCTTCAGAACCCTAATAGTTGCGACGTCCCAGATCTTAATCGTGCGATTCCACGATGCCGTGGCGAGCAAACTCCCATCGGGAGAGAACACCACATCCTGAACGATATGGTCATACCCACTCAGCGTGCGGATCAATTGGCCGCTAGCGACATCCCAGAGGCGGGTTGTGTGATCCCAAGAACCCGAAGCGAGCAAGTTTCCGTCCGGGGAGAAGGCAACGCTGCAAACATTATGGGTGTGGCCAGCGAGCGTAGCCAGGTTCCGCCAGTCGGAGGTAACCCAGAATTTGATCAGGTCACCGGATGAACCGGAGGCCAGCAGCGAGCCATCCGGGGTGAAGGCGACCGTATTGACATACAGGGTATGGCCGGAGAGCTTCAGTAATTCCTCTCTCTCGTAGGTGTCCCAGATATCAATCGTCATTTCCGGCGAAGCCACTGCCAGCAAACTGCCATCCGGGGACAGGACGACCTCATCAGTCCGGGTATATGGATTTGTGATCACTTCACCTGTTCCAACATCGTTGATGATAAACGAGGAGGTCAATGCTGTAGCGAGCAAGCCTCCATCCTGCGAGAACGAAACACTCAGGCCTGGCTTCTCCTTGCCACCCAGCAGGGGTAACGCAGATCCGTGCTCCAGATCCCAGACCCTTGTGGACAGGTCATTCGAGCCCCAGGCGAGGAGCTTGCCCTCAGGAGAGAATTCAACGCTGAAATTAATGCGAGTGGCATCCGGCAACATGGCCAGCAGTTCACCAGTCCGGGCATCCCATAATCGGACCTCGCTGTCCCAGGCGACAGAAGCTATTCGAAGTCCATCCGGCGAATATGTCACGCTGATTACATCGGCAGCGTACTCCGGGAGTGCCTGGACTTCGATACCCTTCACGACATCCCAGATATGGATCGAATCATCGCCAGCATCGATTGCGAGCAGTGAGCTGGCGGGCGAGAAATCCATGGCAGCTACCGGTCCCGGCATCCATCCAAATTCAGCCACCAGATTGGCTGCGGCGATATGCCAGAGCCTTGCATAACCATCCCCCGATCCCCAGGCAACCAATCTTCCATCCGGCGAGAAGGCAATCGAGTCGGCACCCCAGCGGCCACCACGCAGAATCTGCGGCTCCGCCTGGCCTGTCACATCTCATAATCTCGCCATGTCGTCCGTCGACACAGATCCCAGCAGCTTGCCGTCAGGCGAAAACGCAAGCGACTGCACACGCGGGCCGTGGCCAGTGAACGACCGAACCTCCCGGCCGTTTCTAGCGGACCAGTTATGAACCGATCCATCTGCAGGTCCGGAGGCGATAAATTGATCGTCGGACGAATACGCCACCCCCGAGATTTCGTCCGCACTGGCCTTGATTGAGAGTAGCTACTCCCCTGTTTCCGAATCCCACAATTCGACCATGCCATCCTTCGATCCCGAAACGATCCGACTGCCGTCCGGTGAAAAGGCTATATCCGTGATCCAGCCGCTGGTGGGCATAAATTGCCGTTCATGCAAACTCTCCGGGTCACACAAGTGGATACCCAACGAGGAAGCCAGGGCGAGAGTGGATCCGTCCGGAGAGTATTCGATATCGTCGGTCGTGCCACGTCCCCAGCGCGCCAGTTCCTGCACCTGATGTGCCGATTCGACATCAATCACCGAAGGCGGGCGATAGAACGCGGTTCCGGCGAAGGAAAGCAGGTCCGGCTCCTGTGTCGGAGCGGATGCATCAACCGCGGTTCCGGTGGAGGAGATTGAAGCTGTTGCGAACACCTGCGTTTCGGTCGGAGCGCTTAAGACCCGGCCAATCGGGGAGCGCATGCGCAGAGGACGAGGACTATCGCAACCACCAGCGCACATCGAGGGATCGCTCGCTTTCTCATCACTGACCTGGCGCGAATCCGGTATCTTCCTAAACAGCCGCCGGATCAGGATTCGAATGTTGCAACCACTGCGATGAGCATGCGATGGGTCACAAACACACAATATGGCGTCGAGGTAAGTGTGCTACAGGAATGCGCCTCGCTCAATATGTCGTTGGGGTTTCGCCTAGCGTGCCGTGAAATCAGCCGACGGGGTCACACCGCCGAGGCCACGGCAGACTAGGAGCTTCTCCTGCCGGTGACCTCGTCCCCGGTCCGGTCCTGTGCGCTGTCATCTGGAGCCCAAACCTGATTGAAGAAGGGGCTGTGTCTTGCAAGGTCGGGATAGGACAGCGGGTTGCCGATGCATGTAGGGCACCAATGGCCGGCCATGAGAACTAGATTCAGACTGGCGTTAAACTCGTGGCCGGCGTGGCAGCGCCAGCGAAGGATTGTGCGCCAATCGCCGTCATACTCGTCCGAGAAGCACTCCCCGCCACGGAAGCGAGCCGCCGCCTGAATCTCCCTGCGCGTGATGGTTGACCGCGCCCGGGATTCGTCATACGCGTGATCGAGGAGTGAAGGCTTTGCCGATGGCCGGCTTTTTGTAACCTCTTCCCATCCCCGGGTGGGGCTCAGACTCAGTTCCGATTTGAAGAAAGCCTTGATACGTGGTTCATCGCTTTCTGCAAGCCAATTTAGAGTACCCCCCGGACCAAGCGCGATGCGCTCGAACCGCCGCCGGATCAGCTGTGGAAACAGGCTTCCCAGTTTGACCGACCATGGGAGCCGCTCCGCTTCCTCTGAAAGATACTCGTCCAGCGTCTGAGTCCGGAAAGAAAGCATTTCCTCGAGCCGGTCCGAATCGGAGAACCAGTGGCCATGGAAGTTGCGCTGTGCAAACCAATGCGGCTCGACTACACAGCGCGGGTCCTTGACTCCAATCGCGCTCAGCATGCGTTCGAAGTACTCAAGATTGGTCAGTCGATTTGGTTTACCACCACCGATGTTATAGACGTGCCTCCAGAAATTCTTCGGTACATCTTCCTCGCTCACATTCGCCAGCAACACCCCCGAGTCGCGAGCTGTGATCCACTCGAGAACGCCGTCAAGCGGTGTATGGAACATGATCGGATCAAGCGAGTCGGCAGCTGAGAGGCGGGCGATGCCCGTCTGACGCAGCGAAACCCATGTAGGCAGGCCGGAGTCGATCACGATCCGCTCGGCGATGGTCTTGCTCCAGGCGTACGTATCAAAGACGCTGATCTTGATCGGATCCCCGACGCGACCCCAATGGATCGGCGCCGGGCGGTTTCCGGTCTGGGCAACGCTGCCGATATAGACAAGGCGAATCCGATCCGGCTCTGGCTGCGCGTGGATCGCGCGTACGAGGTTCTTCGCCGCCCCTACGTTCACCTTCATCGTGCGTTTGGGATGGGCATCCGCCAGGGGTGATACCATTCCCCCCACATGCAACACGACGTCGGCTCCCCTTACACCGGCGAGTACATCCTCGTAACGTGTCAGATCGCCCCAGACGACCTCCACACCCTGCTTGAGGTAGGGCGCCATGATCCGCCGATCGTTCGCCGTTGGAAGCACCAGCGCCACGATCTCAAAGCGATCTTCCCGCTCTAACAGCGCATCAAGCCCAGCACGTCCCATGTAGCCCGTGGCTCCCGTCAGGAATACCCGCCGCCTGCCGCTCTTCAAATCTGCCCTCCGTCAACACCGCTGCTGCCAGGCTGCATGCGCGCAACCTGTCCGCTGTGGAGACTATGTTGCTCTACCCTCGCTGAACCGGCATCCTTCGCCCGCAAGATCAATGATTGATAGTGGAACGAATCGGCATCATCCAGCTGAACCCGAGCGAACTCCACTGTGATAAATGCTCGCCGGGCGACGCTCAGGATCGTCTCGTCGTCGAGGAATGAGAAAAAGCGCTTCGGTACATATTCGTCTTCTTCCCTGATGCCCTCCCAAGTCTCGCCGCCATATTGCCCCCAGTAGAACCAGCCGTCCGGCATCAAGGACTCATGGATGGCTTTCAACACCACGGTCAGGCAGGCAGAAGGCACATGCAAGAGCGAATTCATCGCGAAGATCGCGTCGAAAGACCGGCCGAGTTCAGCCAGATCAAGCGCATCGCAGACGTACGATTCGAAGCCCTTTTCGCGGCAGCGCTCGATCATCGCTTGAGATAGATCGACACACGTGACATCCAACCCCTGATCGCGAAAGTACTGCGCGTGAATGCCTGGTCCGCAGCCAAGATCCATCAGGCTCCGCACTCCGGACGGGCGTATAAGGGCAAGGAATTTCTCGCGCTCCCTTACCTTCCATTCGGCAGGCGGGCTCGTTTCGCGTCGCTCGACAGCACGATCGTAAGCCCGCGCCAGACGGTCACGCGCTGTGTTCTCTGGTCTGTTCAGTGCGGCTCCCGTTCTCGCTTCTATGCGGGCCAGCTCTCCCGCCAAACGCCCTGGAAAACGTGGCGGCGAACTCAGTGCAGCTTAGCTCCGGCGCCAGCTCGATGAAAATACGTGAGTTTTTCACTGATCAACCCACCGTTCACTTTGCAGATATCCACCCCGCGCAAAGCCGCTTGCTTCCCGTCCAAATCATGCGCCACAATCTGCCAGCGCAGGATGCAGCGCATCCCTGCGCTGAATATATCTTCGACCGTCATGCTCGCATTCGCGGTTTGCTGGAAGTAGTGCTGCAAGTAATCCGAGATCTTCTCTTTGCCGACGTAGGCGGCGCTGTCTCCTGCCGGAGTCCAACCCTCAAAAGCACAGCCGCCAGCGAGCAAAGCCAGCATCCCCGCTACGTCATGGCGGTTGAAGGCATCGGTGAATTCGAGAACGACCCGTACCGCGGCTTCCAGGCGAGACATGCGAGCTGGACTCATCAGCGCCTACCTCCTAGTCATAGGTACCTTCGCTCCCGCAGCGATCCTACTCCTGCAGAGTCCCTGTTCGACGGCTGATACCTGGCAACCAGGTTGGGACACGCGCTTGATATGCGCGCCATCGGTCGCCAAATTCTGCTTCGAGAAGCTGATCCTCCCGGCGTGCGCGGAAGATGATGCCGAATGCGCTCGGCGTGTAGAGTACCATTGCCCACGTCCGGAAGATCAATAGTGCCCCTACGGCGGCCATTAGGACGCCCAGGTACATTGGATGGCGCATGAAGGCATACGGACCGCGTTCGATCAGTTCATGCTCATCATAGAGCTCAGAAACCATCGAGCCTGACACACCAAACATGCTTCCGAGGGTGACAAACCCCCATAGGTACAGGCTGACCCCCGGAAAATAGAAGGCAGTCCCACCGAGTGTGGCGGCGATCTGAAGCGCCACGGTCATCTGCAGAGGCAGCGGCTTCCAGAGCAGCACTCCTACAACGACGTAAGCAACCGCCAGAGCGAAAACTGCCGGCCAGCGCGTCAGGAAAGCCTGCGAACCTGACATCCGTCCACGCCGACTCCGCCTGCGGCGCCAGACACGCCACAGTGGAACCAGGATAACGATCAAACCGGCGGCAACTGCCAGCCCTCGCACCCAACGGTCAAGCATCAGCATTCTCTGTATGAGGTCTCAACAAAGCCATCCTGAGAGTGAGTAGACTCCATGGCCTGCCTGGTTTCCTGCGAGAGTGTCCGGTTGATCATCGCTCACCGGGGCAACCCTCAAGCCGACAGGGGGCCAGCTCGTCGTCCAGAGAAGCCAGCTAACCCCGGGCGAACCAATCCCGTAAGCCGTCTGCTGCCGTGCGTCCACTCATGGAAGATCCCCTGCGTTCCAACCCGGGTGGTTTCACTCGGCGTCTCGGTTTCAATCAGGCTTGAAACCGGCGCCAAAGCCACGCTGTGGATGCATGGCTGGATCAGCTTTCTGGAACGCTGAATTCATCTCCCGGGTCTTACAAAGGCTTGGTTAGAAAGAGTCGTCGATGACCGGGTGGGAACTCAGCGAGCTCGCCGAAAACCTGATACCCACGTTTCTTGTAAAATTCCGGCGCCTGAAAGCTGAATGTGTCCAGATACACGTTCTTCGCGCCTCGCTCACGCGCCAATTCTTCGGCCAGCCTCAGCAGGTGATGGCCATATCCACGTCCCCGGAATTCTTCCTTGACCCAGAGCAATTCGATGAACAGCCAATCAAAGTACGTCTCGCCCAGGACGCCGCCAACAATCTCCTGATCAGGCGCTTGGACCACATAGCATAGCCGCTGAAAGTTGTTCTCACCTGCCTGCTGCCTGTTGAAGCTTGCCACGCCGCGCCCGATGATGCCCCAGGCCGACTCTTCAGGGTTCTCAACATATTGGAACTCGAATTCTTTATCCGCCATCCTGCCTCAACAAGATACATTCAGCTCGTTCAACCGGATCTTTCCCCCCTGTAAAAAGCCCGGTGTCATCTTTATCGGAAATCGCTCACTGCCAGGGGCTTGCCGGATGCAAGCGGACCCCTGCCTATCAACCCAACCCCTAAGGCGCGTCGATGGTCGTAGGGTCGGATTCTCACGCCTTTAAATACGCTTATCGGAGAAGCGCAGGTGAGCGCGTCAGATCGACTTGATTAACCAGGTTTTGGCGGATAGGCTCCCGCCTATGCCCGGTTTCTCTGATACATTCTGTATGCACCCCAGATCACCAGAATGAATCCCACAACAGCCAGCAACACCCCACTGTTGGTGCCGATGAAGACGAGCTTTCCGGATAGTCCGCCGATGATGAACAAGATCCCTAATATGATATTCAGCATGTCTCTCTCCTTTGAACTGCAATCAACTCCAGGCTCCAGAACGTCTAGCCTCAAAGCAATCGAGCGGCTCACCGAGGCGTGCGAGTGGAGCTGAGTTCCCCTATAACCTAACCTCAATCATGCCTCAAGATCCATTCTCACCTCCTGTGTAGCCTGCAATACGATGATTCTCGCCGTTCAATGTGGCAAGCTGAACGCATAATCTGAGACTATAGACCTGCAGCATTGCAGCCGCAAGCAGCATGAGCATGACCCCTTAGGCATTATCCAACGTGCATGGTGCGCCACCAACATGTCGCTGCGCGTTGCGAGGGCGGCTGCCCCGGTTACCGCCCGCTGGCATAATGCGATTCCCTCCGAAGCAAGCATCGGCATGAGCCAGGTGTTCAGATGAGATGTCTCAGAGGTACCTCTGCTGCGCTCGGGACGGTACACGGGGGTGGGAGTCGGGCCATGAGCTGCGCCTTTGGGTGGTATGACCGGGGTATCCCTCGTTGCTCCGCGCCTCGGGATGACAACGCATGTTATTTCGAGCCTGATAAGGTGAGGAAGACCCGAGACACTCACAAGGCAAGGGTTGACTGTGAGGATGATCCAATTCTGCTGGGAGGCACGTTGGGGTGCAGGTTGTGCCTTCCCGATGCGTTCTTGACCGAGGGATCCCCGTGATGTTCACGAGGGGGTCGCTGCAGCATAAGCTGGGTGTTCAGATGACCTGCATCAGGGGTCCTTCGGCTGCGCCCGAGACGACACCGCAGCGTTCAGGCGCTAACCGTTTGTCGACGATAATTGCGTCGATCGACACAATCCAAATCTTCCCACGAATCCACGCTCATCAAGGCGGGCTCGTCAGATCAACTTGAGTTTGAAATCGATCGGCATGTATCGTTTCGCTATGTGGATAGCCAAATAATAATGGCTATGCGCACCTTCTGTTCGTTATCCGCTTGCCGATATCCGTCCATAGGCAGCCCTTGAAGAACTTCGCCCTCCTCTGAAGCGCGCCTTGCGATCCTTCCCTCTCTTCTCATTCGATCCGCTCCAATACGATTGCATCCCCACGGTCGGAATCGGTTTCATACATCCACAGATACAGCAGCTTCCCAACCTGCTTCAATCCGATCACAACCTCATTCATGTCCCCAGGATCACCCACATCTTCATGCCAGAACGCCGGCCCGCGCTGGTAATTCCCGTCACGCGTGGCGCTGACCAACGAGAACTCCTGTGTCGGGAAGGAACCGGAGCGGATGACTCCTTCAGCGATGCGGAGTTTGGCGTACTGCCCGATATTCCAGCTCAGGATCATTTCCAGCGATCGCTTCGCGTCTTCATCTTCAAGCGTTTGCAATCGCTTCCCTGAGACCAGAAAAGGAAGCCTGCGGCAGCAGGCGGTATGAGCCATCGAGCGAAGATGTGTCCACTGTGGATGTGATGAGCGGGGCTGCACTTACAGTGCAACCTGCAAGCAAAACCAGCACAAACGAAACCGTGAGGTACGAGATTTGGCGAGAGTCCGTCATGGTCAGAGGATACCTGGCGTTCTGGATGAATGCCAGCAGCAAGCCATCATAGCGGAAAAGCGCCAGCACTCCCGGCGATGGAACCGGGTGCAGCTTGCATCAGGCTGTGTGTTTGGCGACCGGATGTTTCCGGCGTACATGCAGCTCTTTAGTCACCGTCGCGACCGGGTCTCCCTCGTCGTCGACGATCGCCAGTACATACGTCGGCCTGAACGGCAGACCTGACTCTGTTTTACGACGGATCTCAGCCAGGTCCTCGTCTGTGATCCGCACCACGCAGCTGACGGTGCCAGTGCCCGGCTTGTGAAACTCAATCCCAGCCGCCTTATCCCAGACAGTAAACTCGCTGCCGAGCAGCTGCATGAGAAGCAGCATGATATGCGGATCGACCATGGAATACAGGCTGCCCCCGAAGTGTGTTCCCACGGCGTTCCTGTTGAACCAATACAGCCGCATCGAGACGCGGAGTTCACGCCAGTCCGGGCTTATTTTCGTCACGCGAATACCGGCGAACAAGAACGGAGGATAGATGTTCAGGATCAACTTGAGCCTGCGCGGTGTCCATCTCATCTTACCCTCCCATGAAGCCATCCGGGCTATTCCAGCGTCGGCAGTAATGCTAGCATCGTTTTCGCCCACCCGGAAACAAGGTTACCAAGCTAGCCCATCAGCCAGCAAGGGATGGCTTTTAGTCCGTCGCCCACGCCATCAATCGCGATGGGACCCCAGGCTTCTTTAGGGAAGAATGCAGGGATTGCCCATCAATCACCTCCTCCTGCTTTTCGGTAAAGGCCGGGGAAGAGCGGTGGGGCGCGCTGGGCTTGTAGCCGGATCACAGCTTCGGCTTTCGCTTGCTCAGACTCTGACCCGACCCTGCGCTTGCTTCCCTGCCTTCAGGGGAACTCCCCTCTCCGTACGGCTTGCAGTGTTCTTATCCAGCCAGTCTCCAATGTACTGCAAGAGCCTGGGATCAAGCGGCCGCTTGACCTGTCCCTTGTAGTGCGAGAGGCTGGGATCTCCATCATCCGTCCTGAGCATGTGCGTCATATCAGGGATCTCGTGAACTTCGATGCTGGTTCTCACGAGTTCCTGCATGAGTCGGAGATCATCCGGGTTCACCTGAATATCCTTAGAACCTGTCAGTGCCAGGATCGGAACCTGAATACGTCTCAGGTCCTTGGACGGATCATACGCCATGAATTCACGCATCCATTTGGCGTTGATCTTCTTCACCCATCCCTGACGGAACCAATCCTTGGGAGAAGCCTTGATTTTGTCCAGGGCTTTTTCTTGAGCTTTCCTGACGTTGAGGTGCAGGTTCCTGATCAGGAAACCGTTGATACCGCCCATGTTTCTGGTCACCTCACCTAACTGCCATTGCAGTACCTTCTCACCTGTCTCCGCTGCGCCGGCAAGCAAGATCGCACCTACCGGACCTTGGGCTTCCGCAGCCAGGCGGGTGCAAATCAATGCACCCTCGCTGTGTCCCAACAGGAATACGGGTTTCCTGGCGACCTGCGGAAGCGAACGCAGGTATTCCAGCGCCGCTGAAGCATCCTGGACATGGTCAAAGAAGCCCGTGCGCCAGTAATCGCCCTCGCTCTCGCCAACCCCTCGTTTATCGAAACGGAGCGTCCCGATCTTCCGGCTCGCCAGGTAGGCGGCCAGTTGCTTGAGAATATTCGTTTGCAGCTTGCGGTTATTTTCATCCCGGTCGATCTGGCCTGAACCGGCTACCAGCAGCACGGCCCCAACCGGCTCTGATGAATCGGGCAGGCATATTGTCCCGGCTAATCGATACTCTCCTGAATGAAAGCTAATATTCTTTTCCATCTTGAATGTACCTCCAATGGAAATGATAGGCTTCAGGAGTCCGATTTGGCATTATCGCCAGATTAACGAAACCTTACCCCTGGCTGAAGAGTGGAGATATGATGGGGATGGAATTTGAGAGGGCGAAAAATTCGGTTGAAAGATACATCCTAGTGGCAATTTTCACCCGGTATCAATCATCGGGAGCCCATCCTTCTGGGGAACAGGGGGTTAGCGTTTACTTCCGCCCATCGGGGAACAGCTTAGTCCAGCAGTTCAATGTGAAGACCTGCTCGAAACCCATCGCCCGGTAGAATGGCATACCGGAACCCACATAGGCAACGCCTGCACCTAGCGCAGCGCATCGACGAACTCCCTCCATCACTGCGGCGGTTCCAAGTCCCAAACGCCGGTAATCCGGATCTGTCGCAACGGGTTCTACATAGCAGATCCTGTTAACCGGGTCAAACCACAGGCCGCTGAACGCTGCGAACTCACCGTTTTCAGCCTCAACCACAATCGCCAGGTCCTTGCGGTAATGCGGCCCTGACTGCATCTTCTTCCGACCGCTTACGCCATCAGGGGGTGGATCACCGGGGTGGTTGAATCCGCGCCACAGCACCCGGTCCATCTTTACCAGGTCATTCTCATCCGCCAGGCTTTTCAAGCGGAAACCAGCTGGCAGCACAGGCAGGGGAAAGGGATCGGGAATGCGCAGCTGAGACATCGGCCGGTCCGATTCTGGCTGCTTTCTGTAACCCCGCTGGTGCGCGATCTGCTCAAGAACCTCATCGCCTTCGCTTACATAAGCCTTGAGATAGCTCTGCCCCTCAGGATTCGAACCCAGAAGCTGCTGCTCAGCGTAGTCGAACATCTCGGGCTTTAGCCCTCGATAGTCAGGGCGAATCTGGAAGAACGCTTCGCCCAGCCTCAGTTCGTACAGCGCCGCCGCCACGATGCCCGATGAGTCCTCCCAGATACCAATCCTGGACGCCGAACCCTCATCAAACCATGGATGCGTGTATGCGTATTCCCAGATTGGCTGAAGCCAATTGTGATCGCGGTTGTCCGGCTCGTACAGCTGAAAGAGGAATTCGCTGATAGCCGGGAAATCTTCCGCTCCGGCACATTGACGCAGGCTGGCTTTCAATCCCATCTCCTCTCATTCGCTCAAGATGGACTCCCTGGCACGTGCACTGAAAGGACGGCAAGTATCACCGAATGGATGCCGTTAGTTTGAACAATGTATGACGTTAGAAGGCGTTGAAAGATCCCCTGGGACCGTTCCGCTGTCTTCGCAAGCCGCCCGTAGTACGGCTAAGCCGAATCGTCGGCTTCGTCAGCGGCGCCAGCTTCTGATCCTGCCTGATAGGTGTTTTCTTGAATATCCATCAGGATAAAGAGCCTCTCTGAAGAAGCGAAGAGCTGCGCTGCAAAGAACAGGCACAGCAGAATGATAAACACCAGCGCCAGAATGGTCGGAAGAACGTCCGTCAAGCCCGGAGCGTATGGGTACCGAACATAACCTGAGTAGAGTATGTATAAGCCAAACCCGAAAATGATGGCCGCCAGGACAATGAAAGCGCAGGCCAGGAGCGTCGAGAACGAACTGATGCGAATTAACGTTCTGGGATTGTAGGTTGCGTGCTCCACGCCGTTCTCACCAGCGTTACCAACTGTTTCTTCACTCATGATGTGAAACCTCCCTTGCTGATCCCGGCATAGTCCCGATGGCCGGATATTTCTCCAAGCGGGCACGATCCAGGACTATGCGGTGGATCGAGCTTCATCCAAGGATACCTCAGCCTGGCCTTTCTGCACGGCCTCGCGGAAAACACAACCTTATCCCTTCCAGGCTTGTCTGTCCAAGCAGCGGGGACCAACCCTGGCTGCGAAATCTTCGGGATCTCGGTATCAGCACTCACTCCGGCGATCGATCTTCCGTCCGGGCACGTGCCAGAATCTCCTGGACCACATCCGTCTTCGCATCGGCGTAATCCTGCGTGTACTTCCAGGTTCGTGCCGCCAGGGCGCGCTTTGTACCCTCATAGAGCTTTCGATCGTTTTCATGCGAGCGAAGCCAGTTGCGGAAAGTCAGCATCCGATCGACCTCCTCGCAGCCATCCGAAAATACATGCAAATTCCCCCTGATATCAGCCACTTTAAACAGACGGTGCTCGTACCATTCAGGCTCGCGGATCCTCAGCGAAAAGCCCTCGTTCTCCAAGTGCGGGACATAGGAGGGTTCGTCCGTGGAATCCGCCACCACCAGAACCATATCGATGATCGGTTTCGCCGCCAATCCGGGGATTGAGGTTGATCCCACGTGCTCAAGGCGCAGCACCTTTCCGCCCAAAGCTTTCCGGATCCTGCCGGCCAACTCCGAAAAACGGGCCGGCCACCTGGGATCATAGGGCGCAATGTAAATTGAGCTGTTCCGGGGCTTGCGCTCTCCGATCGTCACCGATCGAAGGTACTCTTCGTTTTGAGAAATTGAACCCCGGGTCTCTTTCGCCTTTTCGGATTTCTTCACCCGGCTCTCCTTTCGTTTTCCCGCCGTCCTCTCGCGAGCACCCAGGACAAACCCACCGCCGCGGATCCGCCGGCCTCCTGGACACCAGCAGAACAAGCCCTTCATTCAGGCTCAGTCTCAAAGTCCGCGAGGATCTCTGCCGTTTAGGCAGGTACGGGTTGGGCTAAGGGGCGTCCACGATCCCGCCTGCTGGCAACCACCTCTCCAGCCAGCGCTGCATCGGAACCCTTCCGGAAAGTCCAGTCCAGCTGCGGCATCGTGCCGGCTGATCTTAGTCTCAACAGCATCCTTCCCTGCAGGCCATGGGGTCGAAGTGTGATTCATTCCGGGACTCCAGGAGCACCTTCCACCTCATTCATGCATCCACATGCCCACAGACCAGGACGCTGAAAGCCATAGACAACCGGATGAATCGGCGACTCGCAGTTCACCAGCCCTTCGCCCTGCATCATCGATCTCGCCGCCTGGGATTGTCCGATCAGCGAACTTCGCCTCTGCATAATATTCAGCAGGATATGGCAGCTGCGGCAAGTGCTTGAAGTTGGGCGAGGTTCGATTGGGATTTCCTACAGCTCGAAGGCATCCTCTGGTAGCCGCCGGACATGCTCCAGATGGGCGCTGACCCGGCGATCGTCAAGTTTCGGATACTCGAAGCCGAATTCATTCGCGACAGGGACCGCGATCTTGCGGAAAAGATCGCTCATCGACTGCAAGGCATCCCAAGTTTGCTCATAATCCGGACCGGCGTACGTTTGCAGCAGCAGCTCCCACAATTCGGGATCGAGATACTTGGATAAGTATTTTCCGAACTTGCCAGTATTGACTGAAAAATCTGTCTTCAGGCCAATATACCAAACCAGCATCTTCATCAATTCCGCACGCAAGAAGCAATCAAGAAAGGACCTGGCGTAGACAATCTGCCGCCGCCAGAGCCCCTTTGCCACATAGGGACAGCACCACCAGAACTCATTGCAGCAGTCTGAAAAAGACTTCTCTGTTGGCGGTGAGGGAAGGTAATCTTTTTCACTGGCGGGTGGCAGCGTTCCAACCAGACCATCCTTATCGAGCAGCAGAATGGTGAGACTGTCACGAGTTCTCTCTTTTATCTTCTCCAAAGGATAAATCCCTAGATCGATTCGATTCCCATCCGAAAACTGCATCAGGTACGCGAAGCCTCCATCAACTGCTGGGGGCGGGTTCTGCATGTCCTCAGGTATCTGCAGGATCATCAAATCGCCGAAGCGGTTGATCCAGCCCGGGTCTTCCTTGAACGATCGGACATCCGTAACGAAGTACACGACGTCAAAGTCCTGGAACAAATCACGCGGAATACTGGGGTTCGCACGTGATCCATTCATGATCGCGACCCGGATGCGGTCGTCTTTTTCTGCAGTCTGGAGGATGAGATCGAGCATCTCCGCTTCGGTGCGCATTACAACCCTCGAGTTGCAGCCGGCGTTTCCATGCTGCTCTGATTGTGTCCGTATCTCGGCTGTGGCAAGGCCGCATCAATGTTTGGTGGATCCACTGACTTTGAGGTAAGAAACAGCCGTCATAGCCGGCATGACATCTTATCGATACCCACGCCCACTATATGTCCTGCTTTCCGGTAGTTTGCTTCTCCGCCACCCGAATGAGCCTGTCCTGGGAGAAGGTGAAGGAATTCAACCAGAGCTCCGCTGGCTACCGATGAGAGTGGCATCACCCTCCCCCGACCTCCAGCTTGAGAGCAAGAAGAGGACTCCTGGGACGATAATCGCGACCGACAGCAGATATGGGATCGCCGATCGGAAGGGATCGCCGCCAAGCGGTCGCTCGAAAAAAAGCACAATGAGGGTGACCAGCTGGAGGCCGAGCGTCAACAGGCCACCCGTTTTTTCCCGCCGCCAGGCGATTGCCAGTCCGATCGTACTTATAAACATCAGGATTGGGGGGAGAACTTCGATGAATGGAACATTCTCGACAGCATATGGATCGGCCGTCCCATTGGTCACCCAGTCCCAAAAATAACCGGCGAACATGATCAGTGAATACAGAATAATTGGAGCGGACCAGATTCGGGCCAGCCAATGCGCCCATTTTCTCCAGAGATCAGTATCTACTCTTTGATTTGCCATGTTGAATATCCTCTATCCAAGGTTCTCGGGAAAGGCGGCAAAAGCGAGAAAGACCGGATCGCGGCCCAGCCTTCGTAGAAATTCTGAGGAGTCAGATAAATGTATGAACGATGGATAAAACACGATCATTCTTTCTCTTGATCAAGCCGCAGTGATCCAACCTGACCATAGTTTAGACCAGAATCGAGGCTGGCGTCATCACGGATACGCGCCTTCCCCTGCTGGGCAGCGGAGGAGAAACGCCCCGCACGGCTCGGG
>JARRJK010000027.1:0-74946 GCA_037379555.1 Anaerolineales bacterium
CTGATGGATGAAGCCGGGAAGGACTGATGTGGGACAGGTTTAAACTGGATCACGACCTCAGTCGCCTTCAGCGCCAGGCGTTTGCCGGTGCGCAGGTAAAAAGGCACGTTCTGCCAGCGCCAGTTGTCGATGAACAGCTTTAAGGCGGCGAATGTTTCGGTGTTTGAGTCCTGGGCCACATCGGGTTCCTGACGATACGCTGGCACCTGCTTGCCTTCGATCCAACCCTCCCCATATTGACCGCGGGCTGCGAAGAGGTGCAGATCTTCAAGATTGATGGACCGGATGGCATGCAGTACATCAACCTTCTTGTTGCGGATCTCGTTGTCATCGAACGATACGGGCGGTTCCATGCCGATCAGGCACAGGATCTGGAGCAGGTGGTTCTGAATCATGTCGCGCAGCGCACCGGCGTTCTCATAGTACCCACCGCGGTGCTCGACGCCGACCTGTTCGGCAACAGTAATCTGCACATGATCGATATAGCGCCGATCCCAGAGCGGTTCGAAAAGCGCGTTGGCAAAGCGGAAGGCGAGGATATTCTGGACTGTTTCCTTGCCGAGGTAGTGGTCAATGCGGAAGATCTGGTTCTCGGCGAAGGTCGAAGTGAGCAGCCCGTTCAGGTCCCGGGCGGAGGTGAGATCGTGCCCGAAGGGCTTTTCCACCACGATGCGCGCGTGATCGCGATCGCTGGCGAGCCCGGCTTTTCCCAGCGCCGGCGTGACGACCGAGACCATCTCCGGAGGTGTGGCCATGTAAAAAACCCGATTGGCGGTTTGGCCCCACTCTTCTTCGCGCGTGCGCAGCTGTTCAGCCAACTGAGAATACGTGTCATCCGATTTGAAATCGGCACTGATATACGCGCAGATCTTGTCAGAAAACGAATCCCATTTCCCTGGATCCGCCTTGCCGCGCCGCGAGAAGCGGTTGACGCCATCCTGGAGGCGTTCGCAAAACTCCCCTTCTTTCATTTCTTTGCGGTCCACGCCGAGGATGGCAAACTGCTCGGGGAGCCAATCATCGAGAAAGAGGTTGTAAACCGCCGGTACAAGCTTGCGCCAGGTGAGGTCTCCGGCTGCGCCGAAGATCACCAGCATTGTCGGTCCTGGACGGGTCGTATCCATATTTTGCTGCCTTCCTTTTCGGGATTGTATTCGGTTCCGCCCGGTTGCGCGCTATCCGGGCGTGAGGTCATATTCGGCGAGTGCAGCCAGCGTGCTCGGGTAGCCGTGATGGACAATGCCGTGAATATCAAGCGTCCCGGCTACTTCAACGAACATGGAGCGATCGTCAATATAGAGCACTTCCTGCGGCGGGGTCTGGGCGACATCGAGCGCCAGGCGGTAGATGTCCAGATCGGGCTTGCGGAGGTGGACATAGCTGGATCCAACAAAGGTGTCGATCCACAGAGCGAGTTCAAAGTGTTTCACGCGGTATTCCATCAACTCGCGTCCCTCGTTGCTCACAGCCACGAAATGCAGTCCGTAGCGCGCTTTTAACTCCTGCAGGAGCTCGATCATATCCTGGAAGGTCTCCGTCTGGGAGAAGATGAAATCCTTGATGTCTTGCTTGCTGAACTCGCGCGGCTTGAAGAATATCACCCGGTCGAGGTAGTCATCGAAGCTGAGCTTTCCAGATTCGTAAGTGTCGTAGGTCAGGTGATGGCGCTCGTTGAGGGCGTCATAGCTAATGTGGAAAAGATCGGCTGTGCACCGCCGCAGGTTGTGATCCCAGCCGTTGGTGAGGATGACTCCGCCGATATCGAGGAAGAGCGTGCGAATTCCCTCTTTGTTGTCCATAGCCGTCCTTGTTTAACTGAGCGGTTGGTCACTGAAGCTGGCGATGCGCCATCCGTCGGGCGTGTTCATGAGTTCGGCGAAGCGCAGATTCTCGCCCTGAGTCCAAGTGGTGCTGTTTCCGTCTACTGTAACCCACAGACGGAGCTCATAGATCGTGCGGTCCTGCAGTTCGGAAAGCAGCGTCAGCCCGGTGAGCGAAAACTGCTTCGTCTCTGCAGCAGAGCTTGCCAGTTGATCCTGGCTGATCAACGCCTGGGTATCCGATGTGAGCAGACCCCAGGCTGCATCGGAAGCCCCATTCGCTAGATCCCATACATACTGCAGCACAACCAGGCTGCTGTCCTGGATATCGGCTGAGATCTCGTTCAAGGGCTCGGAGTAGCTGATGATGGTCTCGATCTGCCAGCTTCCGCTTGTCTTGGAGAGCACGAACGCGCGCAGGACCGGGCTGCCGTAGTTCAATCCGGCGGTGACGATAGCATGCTGTCCGTCTTCCAGCAGTCGGGACGGATCGACACCGAATGAATTGTAGCGGTCCTGGATAGCCAGCAGTTCCGGGATGGGATGCCCGCTGGAAATTTCGTCTTGCAGCGCCGGGGTGAGATACTTCGCATTGACGTCAACCGAACTGTCACTTTGCACCGAATCGAGGAATTCCCACACCACCGCTGCCGGCGCATCCCCGACCGGTGAGGTGGCAACGGGAGCCGGAGCCGCACTTTGGCAGGTTGAGAGCAGGAAAGCCGTGGCGAACAGCAATGCGCTCATGCGGGTCCATGCCGGTTTCCCGGTGGAAGTTTTTCGGATCAAATCCATCATCGAGATCTCTCCATCATCCAGTCGTGGAATATGATTTCTTTGGCTTTAGCGTCCACTGGTGAAAGCCACCCTCCAGGACAGCCACTTGCATTTTCGCGGCACAAAGCCCCGAGCTGCTCAGGCCTTGCCTGTCAGGATCAGCGCAGTGTTGAGGCTCCATCGGTCGCGAAAGAGTTACAGCGATCAAGGCTCGGCAGCGCTCCCGAACCTCCAAGCCAGTTTCGTGAGCTGACTCCCGGAGGATGCAACAAACCGCCCGCAATTCCAGAGCGGGCATCGTGCTCATTTGTAGTCATCCACCTGAGCACAACATCAACTGAATGCTAGACGATAAGAGGCTGATGCGTCTTTATCGAAGCTTGAAGCGTTTCTCAAGAGAACCTTAAGCCCAAACGGGCGGCATATTCGATCGCGACCGCGCCTGCGCCCTGCGCGTTCGTCCGGCAGCGCAGATCCATAGTGGATGGCATCTGCCTGCCGGACGAGATAACGGCAGTCGGAGCGCTGAAGGCCCAAACGGTGATTTCAAAGGCCAGACGTGGTCCTTGATTCCGCCTGATGGCAGGTCTTCCTCGGCGATCTCCAATCCGGAGTCCGAGCTCCGGACCTGCGCCTCTGGCCAGCCCCCCGGCTGCCGGAATTAGCCGCAAGCGATGCAATCAGCTCGAAGCGTCTCATCAGAAGGCAATTCAAGCTACCTTTCCCCCTTGCTCATTGCCTTCACTGTTTTTGTTTGTTGAGTGCGACGTCTCATCGAATGAGGAAACCCCTTCGCTGACCTTGATCGGCTGACCGCTTTCGTCAAGCCGCGGGCCGAGCAGCTCGCGCAGCTGATCCTGGTCCAGCGTCTCCTCCTTGAGCAACGCGTTGGCGACCTTATCGAGCAAGTCGCGTTTTTCCTCCAGCAGCGCCCGAACATACGTGTGGCGCTCATCGAGCAGCTTCTGGACGTCGCGATCAATGCGGGCGGCGGTCTCCTCGCTGTAGCGTTCGCCCTGGGCCAGTGAGTACCCAAGGAAGGGATTCTCATCGTTAGTTTCGTATGCGATCGTGGGCTGTGAACCCATGCCCCAGCGCGTGACCATGCGCCGGGCAAGACGCGTGGCTTGCACCAGGTCGTTTTCGGCGCCGGTTGTGATCTCTTCCAGCGCCATCTCTTCCGACGTACGCCCGGCGAGCATCACTGCCAGCCGCGCCTCAAGGTAGCTGCGGCTGATGTTGTAGCGGTCATCGAGCGGGACCTGCTCGGTCACGCCCAGTGCCTGGCCGCGCGGGATAATCGTCACCTTGTGCACCGGGTCAGCAGTTGGGGTGAACCATGCGACCAGTGCGTGACCGCCTTCGTGGTAGGCGACGACGCGCCGTTCGTGTGGATCCAGCAGCAGCGGGCGAACACCGCCCATCAACACCTTGTCGACCGCTTCCTCGAAGTCGCGCATCACGACCTGAGTGTGTTCGTTACGGGCGGCGATAAGCGCCGCTTCGTTGCACAGGTTGGCCAGATCGGCACCATTGAAACCGGTTGTTGTGCGCGCCAGCAGGTCGAGGTCTACGTCCTCCGCCAGCGGCAGTTCGCGCGTGTGGATGCGCAGGATGCCTTCCCGGCCCGGCCGGTCGGGCAGGTTGACGACGATGCGCCGGTCAAAACGCCCTGGACGGAGCAGCGCCGGGTCAAGCACGTCCGGACGGTTGGTGGCAGCCATCAGGATCAACTCGTGGTGTTCGTCAAAACCGTCCATCTCGACCAGCAGCTGATTCAGCGTCTGCTCGCGCTCGTCGTTGACCATCCCTAGGCCGGCGCCGCGCCGGCGGCCGACGGCATCGAGTTCATCGATGAAGATGATCGCCGGGGAGGTGGCCTTGGCGCGTTCGAACAGGTCGCGCACTCGGCTAGCGCCGACGCCGACGAACATCTCGACGAATTCGGAGGCGCTCAGGCTGTAGAAAGGCACGTGTGCCTCGCCGGCTACGGCGCGCGCCATGAGCGTTTTTCCGGTGCCGGGTGGGCCGACGAGCAGCACGCCGCGCGGGATGCGGGCGCCCAGGTCATGGTATTTGCCCGGGTTGCGCAGGAAGTCGACCACCTCCTGCAATTCCTGTTTGGCCTCCTCGGCGCCGGCAACGTCGTTGAAAGTCACCTGCTCCAGATTCTCCTGATACAGGCGCGGTTTGCTGCGCCCGAAATTGAAGATGCCGCCTTGCGAGCGTGCCGCCTGGCGGCCCATCCAGACCAGGACGACGACCAGCAGCAAGAAGGGCAGGGCGTCTGTCAGCAGCACGGTGAACCAGGGCGTTGCCTGCGGCTTGGCGACAACGGTGACGTTATGCGATTCGAGCAAGGCCAGCAGCCGTGGATCGCCGGTCGCTTCTGGCAGCATGGTCTCAAAATGGGTATAAGTTTGCAGGGAGGCGTTCCCTGCCGGGGCGGTGGTGGGCGCCGACGCGGTCGCCGGGGCTTCGGCGGTTGCAGTCGCCGGGGCTTCGGCGGTTGCGGTCGCCACGGCGGCTGGATCGGCGATCGGCTCCGCCAGGATGCCTGTGATCTGGCTGCCCTGGAAGACGACCTTCGTCACATTGCCGTCATTCAGCTGCGTCAGGAAATCGGTGTAGGAAAGCGAAACCTGCTGGGGAGCCTGCGGCCAGAAGATGATCACGTTCCACACGATCAGAAGCGCCAGCAGCCACCACCAGTAGCGCGGCAGATGTGGGCGCACCTGCTTTTCCTGCTGACCGTCTTGTCCGGGATCTACCATTCTCAATACCTCTCATTTCCACAGCTCGCACAAGGTCTCTTTCCCTTGCACTCGAGTTCCAATGTGCCGGCGGGGGTGACATGCGTGCAACTATCTTCCCATGCCCGCCCCGCGGGCGTCTTTAAGCGCGGTTGGAAGGCAGCTAAAGTTTGGATTAAGACGTAGGGTCCGAGGAGGCCGGTCGGATCGAAGAGGACGACAGGCCCGGTTTCCTGGTTATGGCTTGCGGTGCAGGCTGGTTTCCAAGCCAACCATCGTCCTGGCGGCCGGATTCGATCCCGAGGGGCTAACGGGCGTGTTCCGGCATCAGGCCCGCAGAGGTCAAGAGCCATCAAGGCCGGCAGGGGAGAAGCGCACGCTGACCAGAAAGCTTGAAGCCGAGCCCGGGCCGCAAAATGGACAAAGGGATAACCCGGCCCTGCGCACATCGGCAGGCGCTAGGCTTTGGATTCAAGATGTATGAAAAGGACCGGCAGTCTGCCAGTCCTAGGTTTCCGAAGAGCCGGGGTTCTAGTAAGAGCCTCCTGTACCGGATGAATTCACAGCGGATGTGATCGCCTGTCCATCCGGTCCGACCACATACCAGGTCCCACCATAACTCTGGATGCCCTGGCCGTTAACATCCCCTGCGGCCGAATCTGCGCTGAACGTGTACAGCGCGTGACCGGCATAGGTCAATTGCTGGCTGCCGTCCGAACGCGTGATTGTCCCCAGCAAGGATGCGTCGACGCCCTGACCCGCTGCCGGCTGTCCTGTAATCGTGTATGGCGGCCAGGCCGCGGCGCAGCTGTTGTCGCAGGTCGATTGTCCTTTGGGATCCGAGGTGAGCAGGTATAGCGTCATCCCGTCTGGTGTGACCAGGGCGTCGCCGATGGAGAGCGAAGCCACTTTCACGCTGGCGTTAGCGGATGCTCCCGGAGCCTCGGTGGCTGTCGTCCCCGCACCGGATCCGGGCGCACCGGGCGTCTTCGCCGTACTGGGCGAAGCCGAGGCGCAGCCAGCCGTGACGAGCGCGAGCACAAAGATGCTTAAGCCTCGAATGATTTCCTTCTCATGCCGTCTCATCTCACCCTCCAGTCCTACCAATACCGTTAACTTGCCTGCGATGTTTCAACTATGAATCTGGGTCCGGCGCCCCGGACCGGGTGTGGTGCTGGATCCTGACAGCACAGCCCGGACAACCAGCATGTGATCAGGTACATCAACGATCATGACCCGGGCCGACCCATTGCAAGCGATCCGCAACATGCCTGTATTCATCCTGACATGCTTCACTCTGTATGTCTTTAAGCGGTGCTGGAAGCGAGCTAAAGTTAGGATTAAGTGGACTCTATGCCGGGAGCGGGGAGCTCCTGCTGGGGTGAAGCGGCAGGCAGATGGTGAAGGTTGAGCCCTTGCCCAGCTCAGATTGAAATTCGATATAGCCCTGGTGGGCGCGCACGAGTTCCTCGGCGATGCTCAGCCCGAGACCCATGCCCTTCGGAAAGCGTTGGTCGTGGTTGGAGCGGAAGAAAGGCTCAAAGACCATCTCCTGGTCTTCGGGCGACAGCCCGATGCCGTTATCCGTCACGCTCAGGCGAACTTCGTCGTCGCCGAGCTCTGCGGAGAGGGTGATCTGACCGCCGGGAGGCGTGAACCTGATGGCGTTGCTGAGCAGGTTGCCCCAGGCCTGCCCCAGGCGCAGCGGGTCGATTTCGTGAACCGGAAGTGGGCCGGCGGTCATTGACCAGTTAATCCCCTTCTCCTGGGCCTGCGCCTCCCAGGTCTGAGTTGAAGATAGGAACCATTGGGAGAGGTCGGTCGGCACCCGCTCCAGCTCGAGCGTGCTGCGCTCGCGGTCGGAGAGCTGTGTCAGGTCATCGATCAACCGCTCCAGAATATGCGTCTGCAAGTCCATGCCTGCGAGCAATTCCGCTTTCAGTTCGAGATTGCGGTCGGCGCCGCCGGAGAGCGCCTGGATCGCCGAGCGCAGCGCGCCCAGCGGCCGGCTGAGCTCATGCACCAGGTTGGCGAGCAGCTTCTTGCGGACCGCGGCCTGGTGTTGCAAGCGCTCGATGAGCGCGTTGAACGATTGCGCAAGCAGCTGAAATTCCTCGGGGCCGGTTGTCTCGACAACATCCGGATCTTTTCCGCTTGACATGAGGCTCATCGCGTCCGCCAGTTTATGCAGCGGCCGTCCGATGGCCGAGGCAAGCCCGAATCCAATGAACGCGCCCAGGGCCAGGCCGCCAAAAAGGATGGCGATGACGGTCGTGCGCAGGCGAATGAAGGTGTCGAGCGCATTGCTCAGTGGCTGCGAGATGCGCATGATTCCCTGCACTCGTTCCCCATCGTGGACCGGGGCCCAGTAATCGATGACCCGCATTTCAAGCGACAGGCTGTAATCCACGTGCATGCTCGCCTCTCCGGCGAGCACTGCGTTCACTTGTGGCATGCTGGTCGTCAGCTCGCCGATCCGCGAACGGTCCGCCTCCCGGTTAGAGGCCAGCACATGTCCCTGATTGTCGAGCAGCATTAGACGCCAGGGCGTGTCGAAGGCGTACCTGTCGATGAAGGTTTGTGCGCTGGCGCTGTCCTCCCAAGTCCCGGGCGAGTCGGAAAGCAGCCGCGAAATCAGCCGGCCGCTTTCCTCGACTTGAGCCGTCAGGTTGGGGATGATCACCCGGTCCTCGATGGCCGAGATCAGCAGCAGGCCGATCAGCGGGATGCTGAAGACGAGCGGGAGAATATGGCTGAGGAGCAGCTGGCGGCGCAGGCTCACAGGGGTCAACCCTCGCGAGTCTGTAGTTTGTATCCGACTCCACGCACGGTCAGGATGCGTTGAGGGTCGTGAGGGTCATCTTCGATCTTCTCGCGCAGCCAGCGGATGTGGACATAGACGACCTGCGGCTCGCCGACGTACTCCGCCCCCCACACCCGCGCCAGCAGCTCATCGGTCGAGATCACATTGCCGACTTCGAGCGCCAGCGTGTGCAGCAGGTCGAACTCACGCGGCGGCAGGTCGATTTCCCTCCCGGCGACGGTCAGCGTATGGGCGGCCGGGTCGATTCGGATATCGCCGATCTCAACCGGTTCGCTTTCGCCGAGCGGATGGAGCGGGGCCTGGGTGCGGCGCAGCACAGCCTTGATGCGCGCCAGCAGCACATCCTGGTCGAAGGGCTTTGTGACGTAATCCTCGGCACCGAGTTCGAGCCCGAGCACTTCATCGAGTTCGCGGCGGCGGGCGGTGAGGAAGATCACCGGCGAACCGATCTTTTCCTGAAAGATGCGCAGCGCGTCGAGGCCGTCCATGCCCGGCAAGCCGATGTCGAGCAGCACCAGGTCAGGCGGTTCGCGGCGGGCGATCGCCAGGGCGTCCTCAGCCGTGCCGGAGGCCATCACGTCGTAACCGGCCTGCTCCAGATTGAAGGTCAGGCTGCGGCGCAGCAGGTCGTCATCGTCTACAAGCAGCAGTTTGGCAACTGTCATACTGCTCTCCGGTCCTAACTTCTCAGTTCGTTGGGATGGTGCAGTTTCCTAAAGTCTACCCCATCTTGTGCGATTGCGGAAAAGGGAATGAAGCGACGATTTATTTCGGCTTAAGGGAGCGTCAAGCGTTCCGTAAAGCGCGCGGCATGAGTTCATGATAAGGTAATGGGAAGAGGAAAAGAGAGGAGCGGATATGATCACGAGCGAAGAAGAGGCGATGCGCATCCTGCATGATGACACGGAGGGCATCGCCCGCCGCGAGGAAGCTGCCAGCTACCTGGAGGAAAACCCAAGCGTTACCGGCATCGATGGCCTGGTGGCGGGAATGGATGACGATGACCCCGGCGTCCGCTGGGCGACGAGCAACGCCCTGGCCGAGCTGGGCGAGGCTGCGCTGCCGGCCGTGTTGCAGGCGCTGATTCAGGGTTACAACAGCCGCATGCGCGACAGCGCCTACCACTTCCTGCGCGGCAACAGCAGCCCCTGGGTGCGCATGCACGCTGAAACGGTGCGCCAGGCGCTGCGCTCGGTGGCGCCGGAGGTGACGGCGCCGAAGGCAGCCGCTGAGCTGCTGGCTGAGTTCAAAGCCCACCGCTTGTAATTCCCCGGAGACCACTCCGCAGACAATACCTCTAATTCGGACATTTAATGTCCGGTTAATCTAATCACAAACCACCTTTAAGGCGCAGAGCCACTGCCATCCTGTACGCTCGTTTTGTTCGCCAGACTGCACGCACGCTGCTATAGCCCGGCGGTGCAATCATTCCCAAAGAACCAGCCCGGCGGACACCACGAAATCTCACCGCAATACAGTCGTACAACACAAAGGAGAGGCAGGATATGAGCGCTGCGACGGAACGCTGGGACCGCCTTATGCGGCGATTTGGATCGCCGCGTGGCCGGGCGACGAATGTCGGCCAGGCCGTGCAGGAGCATGCGGATTCAGCCGTCAAGATCTGGCTGTACAGTTCCATCGTCTGGTTGACGATCGTGGATCTATTCGGGTTAACGCTGGCGATCGAGCTGATCAGCCCGAACTTCTTTGTCGGCATCCCCTATCTGCTTTTCAGCCGCATCCGGCCGCTGCACGTCAACGGGGTAATTTTCGCTTGGCTCTCGATGATGTACTGGGGCATGATTTTTTATGCGCTGCCCCGGCTCACCGGGTTGAAGAGCATGTGGAGGGAGAAGCTGGCGCGCTGGACGGCCTTTGGATGGAACCTGTGGTTCCTGCTGGGCATGATCAGCGTGGCCACCGGCATGACGCAGGCAAAGAGCGCTTGGGGGTGCTGAGAGGGGAGCGGAAGCCAATCTTTGTTTTGCACTCTGGCCGCACTTATAAAGATGCAGTCTTCCTGTACCGGCTGATTCCTGGCTGTGTTGTTTCAGCAGGGGTGGTATGCCCGGGCCCGTGTGGCTCGATGTACGTAGCAAATGTGCGAAACAAGCCCCGTTACCCATGGCACACTTCCCGCAAGCCCGGAAGAGGGGTAAGGTGAAGTCATGCTACATTCGACGTGGCACGCACCTGACTCGAGCGGTGGAGACGATCTTCATCATCGCTACGCTGGCGTCCCTGGCGGGGCTGTTCTTGTTCGCATGGTGGCGGAGCCGCCGGGAAGATGCCTACGGCCCGCATGGAAAACTTGGCTCCGGCGAATGGCTGCTGCGGGTCATGGTTGCACTTGCAGCGGCTGTGATCGTCACCTTTCTGTGGATCGAGCTGCATCTGTAATCCCACGAGCTACCAAGTAAGCTTCCCTTAATCTCATCTTCAAGGCTCCATAAAGACGATTCCACCCCCGCCGAGGGACAATGATTCTGCACAAGTTACGTGCCGGGCGTGCGCGTTTGGCAGGCCCAGAGGAGGTTGAAGGATGGATCGTAAGCATTTAGCAGAAAATCGATCGGCTGTCTCTCACATTGAGGAACCGCCCTTCGCGCGCAGCCTGTTCGGCAGTACGCGCTGGGCCTGGCTCTGGCTGCTGGTCCGGCTGTACGCCGGGTACCAGTGGGTGGCGGCCGGTTGGGACAAGCTGCACAACCCGGCCTGGGTCGGCGCAAAATCGGGTACGGCACTCGCCGGCTTCGTGCAGAACGCCCTGAGTAAGACCAGCGGCGCGCACCCCGATGTGCAGTCCTGGTATGCATGGTTTCTCAATCATCTCGTGCTGCCGTATCCGAGCGCCTGGAGCTACCTGGTCTCGATCGGCGAGTTCCTGGTCGGGGTCGCCCTGATTATCGGCCTGTTCGTGGGCATCGCCGCTTTCTTTGGCCTGTTCATGAACACGAGTTATCTGCTCGCTGGGTCTGTCAGCATCAACCCGATCCTGCTCATCATGGCGCTGTTTCTGATTCTCGCCTGGAGGGTTGCGGGTTGGCTTGGAGTAGATCGCTGGGTTCTGCCGGCGCTCGGTACGCCGTGGAGTCCGGGGTATGTGTTCCATATCGAACACGGTAGTGGTGGGGGATTGCAGCAAGAAGGGCGGTCCGCCTGAAAGGTGAAGCGATGATGGCGTCGATAGAAGACGAGATGGACCTGCCGATGGGGGCGCTGGTCTATAGCGGAGCCGGAACCTGCGGGGAAAGCGTATGCGTGGTGATCAATCCCGCGACCGATCGGGTCACGGATGTGGTCGTCGAGCTGACAAAACCCACAGGGCGTGAGGTGCTGATGCCGCTGGAGTTCATCCAGGAGGTGACGGAAGATGGCATCGGAGTCGATCTTACATGTGATGAGCTACGCGAGCTGCCCCCCTTCCGGCGCACTGATTTCTTCGAGGTCGAGCTGCCTGCAGAGACTGCGGGCGGCCCGTTCGTGATGTGGCCGTACGTCGTCCCGGAACTGCATGAGATGCCCGTTGAGACAGAAATGGTGCCACCAGATGAGCTGGCTATTCATCGAGGGGCCGAGGTGATCTCGGAAGACAGTCCGGTGGGCAAAGTCGATGAGTTTCTGATCGATCCGGAGAGCGAGCATGTCACACACCTCGTGATGCGTGAGGGGCATCTCTGGGGCCAGCGCGACGTGCTGATTCCGATTTCGGCGATCGCGCGCATGGATGATGACGAAGTGATCCTTAGGCTCGGTAAGGAGGAGATCGAGGCTTTGCCGCAGATCCCGGTCCACCGTGATTATCACTGGAGACGGATGAAGAAATAAGCATATCCTGCCCCGGACGGCGCGGCCTCGGGGAACATCTACGCCCGCCGCGACCGGGCTTATCGTTCTGGAGATACCTATGATACGCAGACACACCATACCGCTGGGCCATTTCTTTGGCATTCCGCTCGAACTCGATTATTCGTGGTTCCTGATCTTCGCGCTGATGACCTGGCTGCTGGCGGTTAGCTACTTCCCGGCCGAGTTTTCCAACTGGCCGACAGCTGAATACTGGCTGGTTGGCGCGGCTACTGCGTTGATGCTTTTTGTGAGCGTTGTGCTGCATGAACTGGGACATTCGGTTGTCGCACAGCGCTTCCGCATCACCGTACGACGCATCACGCTGTTTGTCTTCGGCGGCGTCTCGGATATCGCCTCCGAGCCTCCCAGCGCGGGCGCCGAATTCTGGATCGCGATCGCCGGCCCGGTGGTCAGCCTGGCCCTGGCGGGGATTTTCGCCCTGCTGAGCTCGGCCGTGACGGCCTCGCAGCCGCTCCTGGCGCTGGTAAAGTACCTGGCCTACATCAACGCGGTGCTGGCGATCTTCAACCTGATCCCTGGCTTTCCGCTCGACGGAGGAAGGGTCTTCCGGGCGATTGTATGGGGTGTGACGAAGAATCTACGCCGGGCGACGGTTATCGCCGCCAACGTTGGGCGGTTCATCGCCTTTGGATTCATCCTGTTCGGCGTGTGGCAGGTGCTGACCGGCAACCTGGCCGGCGGCATTTGGATCGCGTTCATCGGCTGGTTCCTGGAGAGCGCAGCTTCGTCGCAAATCCAGCAGCAGATGGTTTCCCGTTTGCTGCAAGGGCACAGCGTGCGCGAGGCGATGGACAGGAGCTATACCTCGATCGATGCCGACGAGACTCTTCAGCAGCTGGTGGATGAGCGCATTCTCTCGGGGGGCGGGCGCAGCTTCATTGTTAAAAGTGGAGGCGAGCCGGCGGGATTCCTGACCATTCATCAGATACGCGAAGTGCCGCGCGACCAGTGGAACAGCACCCGGGCGCGTGACTGCATGCTGTCGCTAACCGAGGTGCATACGGTCCCTCCCGAGGAAGACATGATGGAAGCGATGAAGGAGATGGACAGCGACGGCGTCAACCAGCTGCCGGTTGTGCGCGAGGGTCATATCCTCGGCTTGCTTTCACGCGAATCGATCATTACCTACCTGCGCAACGCCCAGGAACTCGGCTATTGACGAGGGTGCGGGCGGTTTTAATCACGTTTTATATTCGTGACCGGGTGTTGCATGGCTGCTGAGCAGATGCTGGTCGCGGTGGATGGCTCGCGGCCAGCCCAGTCGGCCGCGATGATCGGGTTGTGGCTGGCGCGTGCGCTGGATTACCACGTGTATGCGCAGTTCATCGTCGAGGCGGCTGAAGTCGAGGATCCCTACACCGAGCGCGGGCCGGAGGTCCTTGGGGGGCGGGGTGCGCGTTCCCCGGAGGAGACCGTCGCGCTGGATGAAGCCTACGGACAGCAGGTGCTGGACGAATTGATCCTCGCCGCCGAAGCGCTGGAGCTGCAGATCAGCAGCGAAATTGATTTCGGCGGCGTGGTGCCGGTCTTGAAGGATGCGGCAGAGGAAAGCGCACTGGTCACCTTGGGCAGGCGAGGTCTGGAGCACGGCGATGATGAGGGCGCCCTCGGTTCGAACTTCGAGGCGCTGCTCGCCGGCCTGGAGCAACCGCTGCTGATAGGCGGCGGCAACCTGCCCCGATCACTCGATCGCATCCTGCTTGCCTACGATGGAAGCGATGCGGCCGACGCAGCGCTGGGTTGGGCTGTACGTCTGAGACGAGCGTTGACCGGCCTGGGGGTCGACATCCTGGCGGTCGAGGAACGAACTTCCTCCAGCGAAGTGGCTGAAGCATGGCTCCAGGAGGCGCTTTCGGCTTTCAGCGCTACGAGCGATCCGCCGCTGGCGTTCACACATCGCGGCGAGCCCGGTCATGAGATCCTCGCTGCGGCGGAAGAGCACGGGTCCGATTTAATCCTGATGGGCCGCCCGGCCTTGATTCTGGGCGGCGCGCCCGGCAAGACCCTGCGGAACGTGCTGCGCGGGGGCGAGGCTGTGCTGCTGCCATGAGCGCCCACGACGGTGCGGGTACACAGGCTGGCGAGGGGCGCCAGCTGCGAGATTCCAGAACCGGTTTCCAGCTTCCTGGTCGCTGGGAAATTCGTGCCTGGTTCTTGCTGTTCTCCCTCAGCCTGGCGATCTGGTTCGTCATCGCCAGCATGCCGCTCATCATCGAGACGTTCTCGCTGCTCTTCGGCGCGCTGCTGGTCGGTCTGGCGCTCGAACCGCTTGTGGGGCGCGTGTCGAGATGGATCCCGCGCTCATTGAGTGTGCTGCTGCTCTACCTGATCTTGATCGGCATCCTTTCCGGCCTGGGAAGGCTGCTGATGCCCTTCATCAACGAGGAACTGGCAACGCTGCAGTCACAGGGCCCGGCGCTGTGGAATTCCATTTCGACCACTCTCTCAAACACACCGCTGATCGGGCAGCTGATTCCCTCGCCGGCCAGCGCAGCCAACACGCTGGCTCAGCGTATGGACACGCTTGTGCAGGCCATCGTCGGCACGGTGAGCGGGGTCGGGAATGCCGGCCTGGATATCGCGGTGGTTTTCATCGTGGCGTACTTCGGGGTGGTCTCGAAGGATGATTTCACCAGCGCCCTCGACCGTTGGATCCCGCCGGGGGTCCAGGACGATCTCAAGCGGATCCTCGGCCGGGTCCTGGACGGTCTCGGACGCTGGGTGCGAGCCCAGCCGCTGGTCGTGCTCTATTTCGCCTTCGGCTTCAGCGTGATTCTGGCGCTGCTCGGCGTGCCGTTCGCCCTGGCGATTGGCCTCGTCGGCGGCGTCTTGAGCATCATCCCCTTTGTGGGCGGATTCATCGCTATCATCCTCGGCGTGCTCAGTGCGCTGACGGTTGCACCGATTCTGGCCCTGTGGGTTACGCTGGCGTTCGCAGCCTGGATCGAGCTTGAAGGGCATTTGATCGCGCCGGCGATTTTCGGCCGGGCGCTGCGTCTGCATCCGGCGTTGGTGCTGATGGCGATGCTGATCGGCACCAAGGCTGGCGGGCTGATCGGCTTGCTGTATTCCATACCGCTGACGGTAGTCCTGATGGTCTTGCTGAACGAGCTGCGAAGCCGTTGGATGGGGGAAAAAACGGTCGAAGCCACTGTCGGTTCGGACGCCTGACCGCATTCATCACGATCGAACCCGTCTTCAATCCGCACCGTTTCTACTCGTTCAAGCAGATAACCAATCTGGATCAAAGGAAAACCGTATGGAAAGTCGACAGCATCAAGAACCGCATTTTCAAGCCTCGGACACGGTGCGCGACATCGTGATCGGCATGTCCGATGGATTGACGGTACCGTTTGCAATCGCTGCCGGCCTGTCCGGAGTCGGGGCTTCAACGACGATCGTCGTCACCGGCGGTCTGTCGGAAATCGCCGCCGGCGCGATCGCCATGGGCCTGGGCGGCTATCTTGCCGCGCGCACCGACATGGAGCATTACAACGTCGAGCGTAAACGCGAGCAGCGCGAGGTGGAGGAGAAACCGGGAGCCGAGCGGGCGGAGGTGGCTGACATTCTCGGCCGCTACGGGCTGTCAGACGAATCGACCTCGGCCGTGCTGGACGTCTTCGAGGATAAACCCGAGAAATGGGTCGATTTCATGATGCAGTTGGAGCTGGGGCTCGATAAGCCTGAGCCGCGCCGGGCGATTCAGAGTGGGCTGACAATCGGCATGTCCTACATCGTCGGCGGTTTCATCCCGCTCACGCCCTACATTGTGTTGGGAAAAGTGGGCACAGCGCTGCCGGTTTCGGTCGGTGTCACGCTGCTGGCGCTGCTGATCTTCGGCTACGTCAAAGGCCGCGTAACGGGTGTGAGTGCGCTGCGCTCGGGCCTGCAGACCGGACTGGTTGGATCGCTGGCAGCCGGCGCGGCTTTCCTGCTGGCGCGCCTGATCGGCTGACGCGATGACGGAGGACCTGCGCGGTTCACGCCTGAGCGAGCGGGCGCGCCGCGTGCTGGAAGGCAAGGCGGGCGGCAACTGGTTCACCCGCCTGCTTCCGTTCCTGGGGCCGGCGTTCATCGCCAGCGTGGCCTACATCGATCCTGGTAACTACGCTACCAACATCCAGGCCGGGGCCAGCTTCAACTACACGCTGCTGTGGGTGATCGTAGCCAGCAACCTGATGGCGATGCTTATTCAGGCCATCTCGGCCAAGCTGGGCATCGCCACCGGGAGAAACCTGGCCGAGCTGTGCCGGGAGCGCTTTCCGCAGCCAGTTGTCTGGGGTATGTGGGTCGTGATGGAGCTGGTGGCGATGGCGACCGACCTGGCCGAGTTCTTGGGAGCGGCGCTGGGTTTCAACCTGCTCTTCGGCATGCCGCTGCTGCAGGCCGGCTTGATGACCGGCGTGGCGACGTTCATCATCCTCGGTCTGGAACAGTACGGTTTCCGTCCGCTGGAGGCCATGATCACGGCGCTGGTCGGGGTCGTGGCCGCGAGTTATCTGGTCGAGACCGTGCTCGACAAACCCAATTGGGCGCAGGTGCTGCAGCACGCCGTGGTGCCGGAGTTCAGGGGACCCGAGAGCATCGTGCTGGCAGCCGGCATCCTCGGCGCGACGGTCATGCCGCATGCGATCTTCCTGCACTCGGCGCTGACGCAGCGTCGAATTCAGACCGACAAAGCGGCGCAGAAACAGCTGCTGTTTCGTTACGAGAGCCTGGATGTGCTGCTGGCGATGGGGGTGGCGGGGCTGGTGAACGCTGCGATGCTGATCATGGCGGCGGCGACATTCTATCGTGCCGGAAGGACGGACGTGGGCACGATTGAGCAGGCGCACCGCACGCTCGAGCCGCTGCTTGGAAGCGCCGCCAGCTGGGTCTTCGCCATCTCGCTGCTGGCCTCCGGGCTGTCGTCAGCCTCGGTCGGGACGATGGCCGGCCAGGTGATCATGCAGGGCTTTCTGGAGCGCAAGATCCCGATCTGGGTCCGGCGCCTGGTGACGATGATCCCCTCCCTGGTCGTGATCGCGCTCGGGCTCGAGCCGACCACGATCCTCGTGCTCAGCCAGGTCGTGCTCAGCTTTGGCCTGCCGTTTACGGTTTACCCGCTGTGGCGCTTCACGCGCGACAGGGAATTAATGGGTAATCTCGTCAACCGCCGCGCCACCACCTGGGTGCTGGCCGCGATCCTAGGGATGATCGCGCTGCTGAACGTCGTGCTCATTGTCCAGACAGTGCGCGGCGGCTGACAGAGAGGATCCTGACTACTCCATCGGCTGCGCCGGGATGAACGGATCGCCCAGGACCGTTGTAAGCGCCTGAACGGCCGACGGAGAATTTCCAATCAGAATCACCAGCAGCCTGCCGTGAGCCCACATCGTGGGCTGCCCGGCCCAATCGACGGCGGCTTTGTCGACCAGATAGCCATCGGGCGAAATCAGGCCGGTGGCCTCAGAACGCACGGTGTCCGATGCATAGACGTAGACCTGGACCGGCGCGCCGTCGACGGTGATCCCCTGGCCGACGACGTCGAAGAACGGCTGATGGATCTCGCCGGTGGACTCAACCACCGCGCCGTTCTCCTGCAGGGCCGCAACCAGGGTGTCGTAATCCACCACGTTCTTTGTTGCCGCCGATGAACCATAGCCGGCGCATGCGCCGAGCAGGAGCGCGGCTCCCAGCAGCATGGTGGTAATTCGCAATGTAGATTTCATTTCCGTACCTCCGCAGATATACTTTCCACAACTTCCCTGAGTCGATCTCAACCGGATCTCCTCCGGATTCGTTTGGTTTCACATGCAATGTACCACCTCTGCCGTCGATCGAAGCGACGCCGCGGATCCCAATGCGTGGACTTTAAACTGGCCTTAACCACTTAATAAGCTCGGTGTAAGGAGCCAGGATGGTCTCATCCGGTAGGCTGGTATGCGAACAATTTCACGAAAGGTCCGGCTTGGCGGTGAAGAAGCCATGCTTGCAAGGGCGCGCCAGGCGAGACGGGCCCCGAGAAGCGGTTGGCTGCGCTAGCAGACGACGATCGGCCCGTTCTCGTAAGCTCGTTGCGGCTGAGGGTAAGCGATGAGCGGTGTAAGCCGCGGAGTGTGATCAAGCGCGCCAGCGGAGGACCGGCGCGCTTGATTATCCATCGGTCGAGAACCGTCCCAGGTTGGGGCCATCTGCCCCGCTGGTGATTTCGAAGTGCGCCACGCTCGACCCCAGCTGCGGAACACCCCACTGCAGGACGTAGCTCCCGGGCTCGAGCGGTCCTTCCCAGATGATGACGTTCTGCGGTTGGCCGATCCCCGGTCGAATCTGGGGCAGCAGCCCCTCACCGGAGGCGCGCCGCTCGCCGTCGGTAGTGGTGAGAGTCCAAGAATCCTGGTACGTGTCGGCAGGGATCTCGGCCTGGCCGTGATTCACGACCCCCAGCGCGAGCGTGAACGTGCCGGAGGTGCTTTCGGCAAGGGAAATCGTGAATTCAACCTCGTCCGGGGCAGGAGTCGGAGGTGCTGAGCTGGGCGTGGCAGGAGCGCACGCGGCGAGAAGCGAGAGGAGCAGAATGATGCGCGCAGTCTTTGTAAGCATGATGGGGGTCCTTTCTGCAAGTTCAGGCTCCATCATACCTGATCGAAGACCGACCTGGTGCTGCAGGTGGCGCTTGAACAGGTATCAGCCGGCGAGTTCGGAGGCTGCGCTCACCGCCCGGGCGACGGCGCTCATGGCGTCCTCGGCGTAGCCGTCGGCGCCGATTTGCGCGGCCCACTCCGCTGTGACGGGCGCTCCGCCGACGAGCACCTTCACCCGCTTCCGGAGGCCGGCTTCCTTGAGCGCTTCGATCAGCTCACGCTGCTTGACCATCGTGGTCGTCAGGAGAGCAGACGCTCCGACGAGCGTCGCGCCCGTCTCTTCGATCGCGTCGATGAACAACTGCGCGTTGCAGTTCACGCCGAGATCGGTCACGCGGAATCCGTTGGCTGAAAGCATGCTGGCGACAAGCGTCTTGCCGATCTCGTGCACATCGCCCTCAACTGTGCCGATGACGACATGGCCGGCGACCTGGCGCTGCTGATCTCCGACCATCGCCGGCTCGAGAATGGCGAGCGCAGCCTTCATCGCTTCCCCGGCGGCAATCAGATCGGGCAGGAAGTACTCGCCGCTTGAAAACAGCTCACCCACGCGGTTCATGCCGGGCGTGAGTCCCTGGTTGATGCAGGCCAAAGGGTTCAGTCCAAGCGTGAGAGCCTGTTCGGCAAGCCTGGTCGAGGCTTGTGCATCTCCGGCGATGACGGCTTCGGATAGTTGGCTGAACTGCTGATCCACTGTTTTGCCCTCCAGCGTAGGTGAAGGCAGGCTGTTTTTGCCTGGCTTGAATGGCGGAACTATAGCATGCGATCGAGCGCAGCACGAATATCCGGGAGGGCACGCCGGGCGGCGTCCTCCCCGGCTTCGATGATCTCATCCGCGCGCAGGAAGCCAGTGAAGATGCCGACGTCGGCCGGGATGCTAGGGCGGATGAGCACGTCCGGTGGGCGTTCCTGGAGCCGGATTTTCGTCATCTCATGCGCCATGAGCATCACGGTCTGGTACACGTCCTGGGCCAGCGGCGGTAGGTGCTCCAGCGGACCGGTGCCGCCGGCGGAGGGAGGGCCATCGAAGGCAGCTGCGACGTCAACCGCGATCTTCACGCGCGCTCCAAAGTCATCGAGCAGGTCGAGCGGCAGGTTGTTGAGCACCCCGCCGTCGATCAGGTGCCGTCCCTCCCACTCAACCGCCGGGAACACGCCCGGGAAGGCGCTCGTGGCCAGCACAGCTTTCAGGACCGGGCCATCGGTCAGGTTCACTTCGCTGCCGCGGTTGAGATCGGTAGCCTTGAGCCCGAGCGGGAGGTGCAGATCGGAGAAGGTGAGACCGGGCGGCGTGAACTGCGCCAGGAACTCGCGGACATGGCTGCCGGCGAGCAGCCCGCGGCGCGGCGGGCGGATGTCGATCAACCGCACCAGCTGGCGCAGGCTCGCCATCCGGCGCGATTCTTCGGCCAGCGCCGCTGGCTTCCACCCGGCGGCGTAAGCGGCGGCGATCACGCCGCCCATGCTCGCGCCGGAGAGGTAACGGATCGGAATACCCTCCTCATCCAGCACCTTCAGGACGCCGATATGAGCCAGGCCGCGCGCCCCGCCGCCGCTCAGCGTGAAGCCGATTGAGGGTGTTGATCCATTTGCTGTCATCGTAGCGATTCCCTCAGGATGCTGCCAGCATCCTTAGCCAGCTGGATAGGCCCTGGAGCCTCGCTGGCAACAACCACGACATCGATCGTGCTCAAGAGCAGAACCGCATTCATGATAAACTGTTTGACCTGGCTTGAGAGGGTTTCTCGATTGTCCAACACGCTGCTCTACCTGATCACGGTCTTCATCTGGGGCTCGACCTGGCTGGCGATCACCTTACGAGCGGCATGGTGGCGATCGTTTTCTCGACGGTCGTATTCATGAATGTCTTCTTCGGGGCGCTGCTGTTGGGCGATGCGATTCAGCCGGGTGTGCTCGTTGGCGCTGCGATCGGCCTGCTGGGGCTGGCGCTGATTTTCTGGCCTGAGCTGAGCGGATTTTCGCTCGATAACGAACGTGCGCTTGGGCTGCTGTTCGCCGCCGCTGGAGCGGTCTCAGCCTCGCTCGGCAACATCACCTCCGCGCGCAATCAGCGGCATGGGCTGCCGGTGGTTCAGGTCAACGCGCTCGGCATGGCGTATGGGACGCTCTTCATGACCCTGCTCGTGATCGTGCGCGCGGCGCCGCTGCGCTTTGAACTGACGCACGGTTACGTGCTCTCGCTGTTGTACCTGGCGGTCTTCGGTTCCGTCATCGCCTTCGGCAGCTATCTGACGCTGATCGGCCGGATTGGCCCGGGGCGGGCGGGCTACGCCACCGTGCTCTTCCCGGTGATCGCGCTGATTCTCTCCACGCTGTTTGAAGGCCTGCGCTGGGACCTCGTCGGAGGATTCGGCGCGGCGCTCGTCGTCGTGGGAAACGTGCTCGCCCTGCGCAGGCGTACCCCGGAACCCTGACGAGTCTTCGGGAACGGCGGTTTTTTCAATTGCCCGTCCCGGCCGCCTCGCCCGGCGCATGTAAGAAACGCGTAAGCCTCTGACAAGAGTTCTGTAAGCCGCCCCCTTTACCCTCCAGATCAAGCAGCCGTCCCGGACCGCAGGGATGCCGTCGATGTCGGGCAGCAGAAACCGCTCCCGGCTGGATCCGTCGGTGGGCGTCCGCCCGGGCGGCACACGATGAAACCCAAGGAGGGTCGCAATGTATAAGAAAGTATCCGTATTGGCGTTGGTGTTGGTGCTGGCGATGGTGGCAGTCGTCCCGGCGTTCGCCAAAGGCAGGGGCCATGGGGCGCTTGGAACGGTCTATGTCACCAGCCAGGGGCTGTACTATGACACCTTTGTCTCGGCCAACTCCCTGCCGATGCATGGGCGCTTCCAGAAGCTTGAGAACGGCGTGACCGAGTTCGGCCCCGGCGAGCCGGGCTACCTGGGCGGCCCCGCTGCTCGGCCCCGGACGTGTTGAACCCTGACCTACCGGAATAGAACTCGGGAAGGGGACGTGAACAAGCAGGGCGGCCAGCCGGCCGCCCTGCTCGCTTGAAAGCCCTTGTAGAATAGATGGGAGAGAATCGGCCCGGGAGCGAACATGCGCGTGGCAGTCTTCACCAACGCCTACAAGCCGGCGGTCAGCGGTGTTGTCACCTCGATCGATTTGTTCCGCCAGGGGCTGTGGGCCGCCGGCCACGAGGCGCACATCTTCGCCCCTGAGTACGAAGCGTACGATGACGAGGAAGCCTACGTCTTCCGGCTGCCGGCGCTCGACCTGACCGAGCAGTTGAACGTCTCGATCGTGCTCCCGTTCAAGAACCTGATCGATCTGACGATGCACGGTATCCGGCCAGACGTGATCCACTCCCAGCACCCGGTCTGGATGGGGGATCTGGCCGCTTCCTTCGCCCGGGACTTGGAACGACCGCTGGTCTTCACTTTCCACACCCAGTACGAGCAGTATGCCCAATTCTACAGCCCGGTCGCCGCCAAACTTGCCGAGCGCCTGACGGAGGATCGCCTGCGGCGCTACCTGGAGCAGTGCGCGCACATCATCGCGCCCACCGAGTCGGTCCGCAGGATGCTCGAATCGAGATTCGATTTACACGATATGGTGACCGTCATCCCCACGCCGGTGGATTTGAAACACTTCCAGTCGGCGCCAGCGGGCGAAATCCGTCAGAAGTATGGCTTGCACGGGAAGGAGCTCCTGCTTTTCGTCGGGAGGATCGCCAAAGAGAAGAATCTCGGATTGCTGTTCAAAGCGTTCGCCAGGGTTCGCGCCCAGCGGCCGGCAGCCCATTTGATGCTGGTCGGCAAGGGACCGTTCGAAGCGCAGGCGCAAGAGCTGGTGCGCAAGCTGGGGGTGGAAGATGCCGTCACCTTCGCCGGGGGCGTGCCGCACGCGCAAATTCCAGCCTACTACCGCGATGCAGATCTGTTCGTCTTCAGCTCGACGAGCGAAACACAGGGTCTGGTGCTGGTCGAGTCGATGGCTGCTGGCACGCCGGTTGTGGCGGTCGAAGCACCCGGCTCCAGCGATATCCTGAGCGGCGGCGGCCGCCTGACCGCCCCGGATTCTGCCGGGCTGGCAGAGGGGATGCTCGCCGTGCTCTCCGCCGCGGGAGAAATGGAGCGGCTGGCGCGCGAGGCAATCGGTATTGCTGAACGCTACTCGATAGCCGGCGCGACGGAGCGCATGCTTGCGGTGTACGACCGCGTGCTTACGAGCGCCGGATTTGCTTAGATCGAACCTGTCAGAAGGTCAGCTTGCCGCCCGGTGATGAGCATGCTCGTCGATGCGACCGGCTTGTTTATCGACTTTAGCGTAGCCCGCAGCGTCCTCAGTGTATAAACCGGCTGGTTAGATCAAAACAGGCCGCCAACCGGTGGCCTGCTGGATTCGCGCGGGCAGCCAGTCACTTCGCCAGGTCGATCGCCGCCGGCAGGTAGTAGTTCTTGTTCTCCTCGTACTGCACATCCAGGTCGGCGTTGCCTGTGATCTTGACGCTGAGGCCGATCACCTGGGCGTTCACCCCCAGCGTATCGCCGGTGCCCTCCAGAGTGACCTCCGATGATGGCGCGTAAATGGTCCCGGTGTAATAGGTGTTTGAGCTGCCGGTGACGTGGACCGGGTTGCTGTTCGTCGGCGCCATATAGATCAGCATCCCCTTCCAGTCGTTACTCGACGGGTCTTCCAGCACGCCCTCAGTCTCCTCGGCCATGAGCTGCACGAGCGTGTTGCCGCCCAGGTCGAAGGGGCCATCCGTCAGGTAGAAGAAAACGCCGGTTCCGGTCACCGTGCCGCCGGTGCCCTTGATGCCCTTGTTGCCGTAGATGCAGTACATGCCCGGATCGAAGGTGACGTTGGCGTTGGCGCCGATCGAGATCTCCTGATATTGGCCGGGTGTGACGGTGACCGTCTGGCTGGCGTTGATCTTGAGCTTGCCGTAGTCGTTCAACGCCGAGCAGTCGGGAGTGGGCATCGGCCGGATGTAGCTGCGGGTTGCGTACTCATTCGGCGCCGGGCTGACCATGCCGCTGCCGCCTATGTCGAATGTCCCGACGACGTCGATCCCATAAGAGGGGTCTACCGTGATCGCGCCGCCGCCGCCCTGCACGCCGGACTGACAGCTGGCGCTGGCGGCATCCGAGTTGGAGAAGACCCCGCCGCCGTTGACGAGCGTGTCGCCCGTGCCGGAGAACCAGACGCCCTTGCAGTCATGCTCGGTGAGGGCGTAGATCGCATATCCAGGGGTGTAGCTCTGCGGCGGCCAGATGCGCGCCACGGCTTCGGCCTGATTGGAGAGTTTGCCGGCGAAGACAAGGTGGGCGAAGCTGGTGTCGAGGGCAGATTTGATGATGACATGGATGTAGTTCGGATCTCCGGCGTAATCGCCGCCCCGCGGCGGGCTGGTGACCTGGATCGATAAATCCGAGCCAACGCCCAGGATGCAGTCCAGGCCAGGCGGATCGCATGCTTGAGCAGTTGTTGGGTATTCATTGGTGGCGGCGGTATTGAGCGCGGCGATGCCGAAAGGAGTGCCGCCTTTGATCTTGGCGTAGGCCGCGGCGAGCGCGGCTGCATCAGCCGCGTTCTGCGAGCGACGGTGCTCGGTGAGCAGCATGCCGCCGTCGAGCGCGAGCGCAGAGAAGGCCAGCATGCCGACCATCAGGATCGCCAGAATGATATAGGATTGACCGGTTTCAGCATGTCTTCCGATCATGGCTGCCTCAGCAGTTCAGGCGGTTAACCGCCCTCAGCATGGTGGTTGCAGAATCGTGTCGATCGCTTCCGCCTGCAGGTGAAGGGTGTTGCCGGCGATGAAGGGGGCCGCCAGATCGAAATCGTATTCCACGCGCACCTTGACCGTGTTGCCGGCACAGGCTGCGCCGCTGTATTCAACATCGATCTGTTCATCAGCGAACGCGGAGAGATCGATCGGTTCGTTCGAGGTGGCCCGAACCCGGGCGCGTATATTGCTGACATCGCCGGGCGCGATCGAAGCGTAGGCCGCGCCTTCCTGGGCTGCATCGCGGACGGCGATGAAGCTGTAGTACGCTCGTCCGAGATCCATGCCGCCGGCCAGCAGCACGAGGATGAATGTCACGCCGACGGCGAATTCAGTCAGGCTCTGGCCTCGCTCCCGGTTCTTCCTGCGGAATAATGATTTCATGATCCACGCTCCCTGTTTGAATAAAATCTGGCTGGCTTTCGCCCCCGGGGATAAGCCCCAGGGATGCGTTTATTTAACATAGATGTCCCGTAGCACCGTACGCGCTGTCGTCGACCGCAGCGGCAGCGGCGGTAAATTTACCAGCGGCACAATCGGCTCGAACGTGAACGTTACGGTGACGATGATCCTGTCGCCGAGCGCGAGTTGGACGGGCGGGCAGGTGGCCGTATGGAAACCTGTGGCCGGGTTGTCGTACTCGATCACGATATCGCTGTCCTCGAGGGGTGTCAGCGGGGCGACGCGCCGGGCTTCATCACGGATACCGGCGCAGTCACGGAAGTGCTCCGCGCCGCTGGCGGTCGTCCCGACCGAGGCCCCGTAGCGCGCGGCCTCGCGGCTGGCGGAGGCGACGCCGGAGTAGGTGATCATCAGACGGCCGAATTCCACGATGCCCATGATCAGCATCAAGAATACCGGTAGGATGAGCGCGAATTCCACAAGGCCCTGCCCCTTGTGCGCTTTTGGATTGCGGTTGCCGATTCTGCGCTTCAAGCCTGTCATACTCGCTTCACTCCGTGCTCACCGATCTCCGTCTGAACCATCGCCTCCACCCTCCGCTCGGCTGTTTTCACGTACCTGGCCCCTCCGCCGTGTGAAAACAAAAACGACCGTGTTGCTGCAGGACAGCTGCAAGCTACACGGTCGCCGGTTAAACGCTTTCCCAGACGGTTCGGTAGCAGGCTGTCCTGGCTGGTCTTCCCAGCTGTAGACCCTGTTGCTTTGCGTCGCCACCTTTCGGTGGGTTTGCCTTTTCGTCGTAGAGGGCAGTCAATTGTTCAGGTGCACCGCCGCCTTACAAAATCCTAACAAATCAAGCAGTTTATGCGTAATCCCCTATGAGTCCTATGTAACGGATTTTCATTTGCTTCGTTAACAGGAACTCATTCAAGCCGGATCAGTGCGGGTCACGATCTGGATTATCATCTGTCGATCTCCGGCCACCAGGAGTATGCTAACAGAGGACCGGGTGGTGGACATCAACTGTTCGATGGAGATTTGCCTGCACTTAAGACGGATGTACTGCGGGATCAGGTGAAGAAGTATCAGGATGATTTCAGTGGCGAAGGCTCGCTTCCAGCAGGGCTGGAAGAGTCACACGAGTTTTGACGAGCCACCCGATGACCCCTCTGAATGAAGGACGTGAATTGAAGCGGGTGTTGTTTTTCCTATCCATACCCGAGCGGATGCTGCGTGCGCTGGCCGGTACTGTTGGTGGCGCGCTGTTACAGCTGCTTGATGTCCTCATCCCGGGCGCGCTGAAGAGCATGACGGTCTATCGCGTCCTGATCGGCGATGTGCTGCGGTTTGCGGTTGAGCGTGTGGCGGGGATGCCACCCGCAATGGTAAGCGAGGGCATAGCGCCACTGCCGCGTGACTATCAGGCACGGAAATTGGCCGGCACGGCGATCGAGAGCCTGGGTTTGCTGGTTGTGCAGTTTTCTCCGCTTTGGGTCTTTGCTATCGCCGGCGATGCGGCCGCCGGAAGCAAGGTTTTCCTCCAACGGCTGGAAGGCCATTTGAAGCATGAAGGTGTCATCGCCCCGGAGGTTGAGGTGGACGAGCTGACTGACCTGCTGGATGCGCTGCAGCGGGCTTCGCGTACTACCGCCACGACGATCGACGCGCCGCCGCTTTCGCGTGCGGAGATTAGGGCGCTGGTGAAGGAGCTGCGCGAGGCCTACCGCCAGGTTTTTATGGGATCGGCGAACCTCGCCCCCCGCCTTGATCACATGTGGTCCAGGATGCAGCTCGCTTCACGAGAAGGTGGGGTTTCGCTATTGGAGGTAGCCAGCTATATGTCCGCCAACTCGCAACGCTGGTTCACACGGGGGAGAGGGGCGATGCGGGCTTTCGGTCGCACTGGCAAGGAACTGGTGGGCGAACAGATTCTTGAGGGTTACCAGCGCACGTTAGATGAGCTGGCCTCCGGTGGCCTGCCAGCCTTTTTGCGGGTGAGGATCTCACCCTACCTGCTGGCGGCCCGGGGGCAGTTCGACCCGCAGGTGGGTAGCTGGACCGAAGCAGGGCTGTGGCGAATTGTGCGGCGGGTGTCTCAGAGGTGAATTGGATCAGGCTGAGCCTGTTGCACCGACGGTTCCGCCCTCCTGGAGTCCCGCCCCGGAATCGTGGTCGATAAACCAATGCACTTCACCCACCGCTGGATTGATCCGCTGAGCGGGGAAGCGTCCTTTGGAACCCTCGAGAATTTGCTTGAGAATATCCGCCTTCTCGCCGCCCTCCACCAGGAAGGTGACGATTTGGGCGGCGTTGAGCACCGGCAGCGTCAGGGTAAGGCGCCAGGTATCCAGCTTCTCCACCCAGTTCGCTACAACCCACCGCTGATTTTCGGCAAGCGCGCCGGTGCCGGGGAAGAGAGAGGCGGTATGGCCATCCCCACCGAGACCGAGCAGAACCAGGTCGAAACGCGGCAGACCCTGCCCCGGGAAGAGTTGATGCAGCTCCGCCTCATAAGCACGGGCGCCGGCTTCAGGTGACGGATCACACCCCATGGGATGGATATTTCCAGGTGGGACGGGCAGCTGGGAGAGCAGTGTCTCACGCGCCATGCGGAAGTTGCTGTCGGGGTGATCATGGGGAACGCAGCGCTCGTCGCCCCAGAAGATATCCACGTTCGACCAATCGATCGACGCCGCGCAGGCAGCCAGGCGGCGGTAGGTCTTCCGAGGGGTATTTCCTCCAGACAAAACAAGCGAAAAACGGGGGTTCGCCTTGAGCCCTGTTATGATGCGCTGATGGATGAAGGCAGCAGCTGCTTCCGCCAGACCTTCTGCATTTTCCGAGACGTGCACCCGGTTCATGTCGCCTCCCCGTGGAAGTAGTTCATATGCTGAATTCTACCTCCCCCGGGAGGCGCCCGTGACAGGATGCCTACTCCGGAGTGAGGTGCGAGGCACTGAAGAGATCATGTTTAACGTGGGCGTTGAGCATCGGCAGCGCGGCGAGGGTGGTAATGCCCGGGGCCAGGGCGAGGGCCAGCAACCCCGAGGACAGAGACGGGCGCAGCGTGTTCCAGAGCACCTCGCCCAGCGGAAACTCGTTGAAGCCGAAGGCGTTCCCGCCCGAAACCGACACGTAAAGCGCTACCAGCCCGGTCCCGGCGATCAGCCCCAGCAAGCCTCCAAGCAGGCCATAACTGGCAGCTTCCACGGCAACCATCCTGCGGATCTGGGCCTTCGTTGCACCGACGGCGCGTAAAAGCGAGAACTCGCGTGCTCGCTCGGTAAGACTGATCTGAAGCGTGTTCACCGCCCCAAGCGACGCGGAGATGATCGCCAGGATGAGCATACCGTTCATCATCAGGCGTGCCGATTTCATCCCTTCACGCTGAATATCCGTCACGAAGTTCAGATCGGTCACCCAAAGACCCTGATAGGAAGCCACGCTGCCACGAACATCCTCGGCGATCATGTCCAGCTCGGAAGGATTGTCAGGGAAGATGGCGATCGTGACCGGCGCGCCCAGTCCAGAGGTCATACCGGCCGGCAGGCTGATGATCGATGCTCCGACGAACGCTGGACCGATGCCGGCCACCGGACAGGGCAATCGGCCGGCGGGCGTATTGATCTCGAGTGTATCGTAGAGCTCGAGCCCGTTCTTGCCGGCCACGGTCGGCGTGAGCAGCTGGCCGCATCCGTCGCGCAGGATAGGCATCGCCGCGTCCCAATTGCCTTCGGTGAATGAGAAGTAGAGATCGCCGGATCCCCTCAACGCCTGTGGGTTGAGAATAAAGGAAAAGTAGCGCTCACCGAGGAAAGACAGCTCGGGGACGATGACGAAATACGTATCAACGAGCGTGGCGCGATCGCCGACGCGCGCATGGATCGCATCGCGGGCTTTTCCCGGGACCGTGAAGCTTTCCGTCTCCCGGTATGCCTGTAATCCGCCCTGGACATCGATGGGGAAGACGCCAATCCCCGGGCGGTCGATCAGACTCTGGGTGCTTTTACGGAAGAAGAGCTCATCAAACCAGAAATCGAGAAATCCACTCACCCCGACAATCATCGCGATGCCGATCGCCAATGTGATCACGGTGCGCGTGACGCGCCCGCGTGAGCGCGCCAGGTTCTCAACTGCCAGTTGAGCGCTGACACCCGGCAGTGCGGAGAGTGATCTCCGCATCGCACGGGCAAAGCTGCCGATGACCGCCGGGGATGCGTACAGCATGCAGAGCAGGAAGGTGGCGATGGCTGCAATCACCGCCCGGTCGGTCCATGGCGGATTGAGCCGGATCGCGGGCCGGCCGACGAGCACTGTTGCAAACAGGATGCCCAGCCCGGTCCCGGAGACGGCCAGGCGGCGGCGATCGCTCTCGGGTGGCGTCGTTGCCTCGGCCCGGCGAGCGCCCATAAGAGGGGATTGAGCGAACATGCGCCGCAGGGGAAGCCAGGCGGCAGCTGTGGTGACCGACACACCGACAATCGCCGCCCGGATTAAACCTGCCGGCTCTGGCACCGGACGGCCGAATTGGTTAAACATCGGACTTGTCGCCTCGATCAGCTTAATTAATCCCAGCGTGAGGCCGATCCCGGCTGGAATGCCCACCGCCACGCCGGCCAGGCCGGTGCAAGCGGTCTCCAGCCCGAGCAGGGCGGCGAGCTGCCTGCGCTCCATGCCGATGGCTCGCAGCCGGCTGAACTCCGGGGCGCGTTGATGCACCGACATCAAGGAGCTGTTCAGAATCAGAAAACCGGCGGCGATGTTAATCACGAGCCCGATCGCCGACAAGCCGGTATCCATTTGCTCGCCCATAAATGCGGTCACGGCTTCCATCTCCGGCGTGCGTGCAATTTCAGAGGTGATCGACCGGCTGAGCAAGTCTGATGTGACCAGCATCATCACGCCGCTGGCAAGCGCCAGCGTTGCTATGAGATAGCGCAAGGGCGCAGAACGCATCTGTCGCCAGGCGAGCAGCGCGATGGCGGGCATCCTGAATCAAGACCCTTCGAGTTCAGCCAGCGCCCGGGAGATGGTGGGCAGGGCCAAATCGGGGCCGCGGATCTCGCCGCTCAGCGCTCCGTCAATGAGGAAGACGACCCGGTCGGTGAAAGATGCGGCGTACGGATCGTGCGTGACCATCACAATCGTCTGCCTGTTTTCGCCGCTGGCCTGGCGCAAGATTTGCAGCAGTCGTTCTCCGGCCGCGCGATCTATGTTGCCGGTCGGTTCATCGGCGAGCAAGACCTGCGGCTTGCTGGCGATCGCCCGGGCGATCGCCACGCGCTGCTGCTCACCACCTGACAGCTGGTCTGGACGATGGCTGGCGCGGGGCGTGAGATCGACGAGGGCCAGTGCCTGCCTTGCGAGCGCATAAGCAGCTGAACGAGGCCGGCCGTCGAGCAGCAGCGGCAGAGCGACGTTCTCGATGGCGGTCAGGGTCGGCAGCAAGTTGAAGGATTGAAAAACAAAGCCGATCTTCCGCCGGCGCAGGCGGGCGCGCGCGTCGTCGTCGAGCTCCGAAAGGGAAGTGCCAAGAAGGAGGACCTCTCCGCTGGTGGCCGTATCAAGCGCCCCCAGCAGATGGAGCAGGGTGGATTTTCCCGATCCCGAAGGGCCCATGATTGCCAGGAACTCGCCTTTCTGCACGCGCAGGCCGATACCCCGCAGGGCATCGACGCTGAGATCGCCGTCATCAAATCGCTTCTGAAGAGCCTTTGCTTCGAGAATCGCTGGCATGCGGTGCACCTCCTGTGAAAGGCTCCGGAATAGAACGCACCCCGTCCGTGGATTTCAGCACAGGCTATTATCTCTCGAAGGAAGGGGGCGCGTAAAGCCGTACCTGCGGGGCAGGCGTTTGGGCCCTCTCAGACGCCACACACAGGTAAAAGCCTATGTAGTAGAGACCTGGTTGAGCGAAGATATCCACTGGCTGATGGGCGAGGCGGGGATAGGGCGCTGGAATGTGATCGGTGTACAATACCGCGAGTTGAAATAAGATCGCACCTGCCGATGAGCACGATCCAGTGGCGGGTAGCGAACTGGGAGCAGTGACCGATGCAGGCGATTGTCATCGCACCGGATCCAGACGAACGCGATCTCCTGGTTTACACCCTGCGCAAGGCAGGCCTGGCTGTTGCCGCGAGCAGCGATCACCGCCGGGTGCTGTCCAACTGGGCCGACCACGCAGCCGATGTGCTGCTGATCGCTCTGGCAGTAGATTCAGATCCTATGAAGGTGATCGCCGACGTCCGGGCAGCCACACAGGTTCCGCTGGTGCTGGTCGCCGAACCACGGTCGGAGTCAGCCACCTGCCAGATCTTAAACTCAGGAGCCGACGTCATCCTTTCCCGGCCAATTTCTCCCCTGTTGATCGCTGCTCAGTGTGCGGCCGTCCTGCGGCGCTCCAACGCCATCCCGGGCTTTGTGCTTCCCAGCCTCGACTTGGGCCGCATCTCGCTCGATCCATCCACGCGCCAGGTCGAAGTGGAAGGAAAGGCTCCGCAGCGCCTGACACAGCTCGAATTCCGCCTGCTCTACGTGCTGATGACCAATCGCGGCCAAGTCCTGCCGAGTGAAGTCATCGTCGAGCGCGTCTGGGGGTACAGTGGGGAAGGCAATCGAGATCTGGTGCGCGGCTTGGTCAGCCGCTTGCGGCACAAGATCGAGCCTGACCCCGAGAAACCGGTTTTCCTCGAAACGCTGTCGGGCGTCGGCTACCGCTTCAACTCGGACGAAATTTAACCCGATTTACTCTGAAAACAGAGATTGAAACCCGGATGGCACGCATTTCGTCGTCCGGGGGCCTTTTTTATACGCCCTTGCCACAGCCCCTGCACGTTAAATGACTCGCACGTGATTAATCTACACACTGGTTCGATCCAAACCTGTCGGATGCTGATGCATCCTGCACCAGAAGGGGAGGGCCTATGGTAATTGGAAGATGTCCCGAATGCGACGCGGAGGTTCCCGTGGACGCATTGGTGGTGATGGACCAGCGCCTGTGCTGCTCGCGATGCGGCGCACAGCTGGTGGTGATCGGCGTCTCGCCGGTCGAACTGGATTGGGCTTTCGTTGAACCGATCCCCAACCAGCGCTTGGGCGAGGAGCCCGGTGTGTTTCCGATCGATCCAGCCTGGACAAAGCGATAGGGCCCGGAGATAGCCTGGAGCGGATGCTCCAGAACGAGGAGCGTAAGATCATGCATTACTTCGAGAACACAGTCTCACATCGTAAACCTCCCGCAGCCGGGCACCGTCATGCGCCCTGGCGCGTGGCGGTGCTTGCGAACTTGAAGGAGGATGTCGAGCATACGCTCGAAGATCCTCCCGACGCCGGCGCCGAGTTTGATCGCAGGGAAACGGTCGAAGCGATCGCCCGTGCGCTCGAACTCGACGGTCACTGGGTGCATATCTGCATCGCTGATCAATCACTGGCAGAAAGCCTCACCAACCTTCGTCCACATATTTGTTTCAATATTGCGGAAGGAATTCAGGGCGATGCGCGCGAAGCCCAGGCGCCAGCGCTGTGTGAGCTGCTTGGCATACCCTACACCGCTTCGCGGGTGCTGACCAACGCACTTTCGCTGGATAAAACCCAGACCAAACGCGTCTGGGCCAGCCATGGTCTGCCGACGCCGGCCTTCCATGAATTCCGGAGTGGGCGAGAGCCGGTGCGCAAAGACTTCCGCTACCCGCTGTTTGTCAAACCAGCGCGCGAAGGCACCGGTATGGGCATCGATGGCTCGGCCGTGGTTCACAACGAGCGGGAGCTTCGCCAGCGCGTGAACTGGGTTTTGAAGACATACAAACAGCCTGCGCTGGCGGAGGAGTTCCTGCCCGGGCGTGAGTTCACGGTGGGTTTCATCGGCAATCCGGGATCGTCCCGGGATCGCCGCCGGCCCTGGCTGTACAACTCGCAGGGCTACCACGTGTTCCCGATCCTCGAACTTGACAACAGCCGGAGCGTAAGCCCGGGCATTTACAGCAACGCGGCCAAGTCGCTCGATATCGGCGAGCAAGGCGCGCCGGATTACCTCTGCCCGGCGAACATCTCGCGTACGCTCGCCCGCAAGCTGATTGACCTTTCGCTGCGCGCGGCGGAGGCAGTTGGCGCTTTGGACGTATCACGGGTCGATCTGCGGCTCGACGCGGATGGTGAGCCATACCTGCTCGAGATCAACACGCTGCCCGGGCTCAACCCGCTGGTCAGCGATCTGTGCATCATGGCCGCTGCTGAGGGCATGAACTACGATGTCTTGATCGGCGAGATCCTCTATCTGGGCGCTGAGCGCTACCAGCTGCCTTTCGAGCGGGTAGCGCGGAGCGAGGAGGCGCGCCCGCTGATCGCCCTGCGCGAGCGCGTCAGTCAGGTAGCTCAGCTTGCGACCGCGCCCGTCCTGCGCGCTGCTCTGCGCAGGAACCTATGAGTGCGGGTGCGATGATGATAGCCAGAGGAGCGAGCGGGGTGCGGGCGGGTTTCATTTCCCGGCGTGCGCCGCAGTTCGAATCGGTACCGGACGAGCAGTGGAACAACTGGCGCTGGCAGTTGAGCCACCGTCTGAACAGTGCAGACGAGATCAATGAGATCGTTCCGCTCCACGAGAGCGAGAAGCGCGCGCTGTCAGCTGGCCATCTTTTCCGCGTGGACATCACCCCATACTTCATATCGCTCATCGATCCTGACGATCCGGGCGATCCGATCCGCCGTCAGGTGATCCCGACCGATGCAGAGCTTGCACCCTTTGAAGGCATGCTGGTACTCACTGGCGGAGGAAGAACATTCGCCCGTGCCGGGGCTGGTGCACCGCTATCCCGATCGTGTGCTGATGCTCGTCACGACTCAGTGCGCCTCCTACTGCCGCTACTGCACGCGCTCCCGCATCGTCGGCGATCCGCACCGGCAGTTTTCGCGCCACGACTACGAACAGCAGCTCGATTACCTGCGGCGCACACCGCAGGTGCGCGACGTCCTGCTTTCGGGTGGTGATCCGCTAACGCTCCCCCCGGCGGTGCTCGAGGGTCTGCTGCGCAGCCTGCGTGAGATCGAGCATATCGAGATCATCCGCATCGGAAGCCGGGTGCCGGTCTTCCTGCCGATGCGCGTGGATGAGCAGCTGGCCGAGATGCTGGCACGCTATCATCCGCTCTGGATGAACATCCATGTCAACCACTCGAACGAGATTACAGCCGAACTGGCACAGGCGACGGACCGACTGACCCGGGCCGGAATCCCGCTCGGAAACCAGTCGGTGCTGCTGGCCGGAGTGAACGACTGCGTCGCGGTGCAGCGCAAGCTGGTGCAGGATCTGGTGCGCATGCGCGTGCGCCCATACTATCTGTACCAGTGCGACCTCGTCGCCGGAGCAGGGCATTTCCGCACTCCGGTAGCGAAGGGCATCGAGATCATCGAGGGCCTGCGCGGCCACACCTCGGGTTATGCTGTACCGACGTATGTCGTCGATGCCCCAGGCGGCGGCGGGAAGATCCCGCTCATGCCGAACTACCTGCTCAGCCAATCCGACCATCGGGTTGTGCTGCGCAATTATGAGGGCTATATCGCCACCTACGAAGAGCCGACTGATTACCAGGCGCATGATCGCACCAGTTGCCCGGCCTGCCGGGCGAACGCATCTGCGGCAGGACAGGCGGGTGTCTCCGGCCTGCTGGCAGGTGAGCGGCGGGCCATCAAGCCGGAAGGGTTTGATGGGCTGCATGCGCGGCAGACGGCCCCTGCCGCTGCGGCTGAATTTGACCAGACGCATGAACTTCTAATGGAAACCAGGCTGAGGGTTATCCAGCCTATACCCACCCACTCGAACGGCAACGGCCATCGGAAGCAGCGCGTCCGCAAACCGAAATCCGACAGCAGCTAGTCAGACGCAGGCAAGGAAGGATCTAGTGTCAGCCCGGGAACAAGCCTGGGCTGATGTTCGTTAATGGGGGTGGAACTCGGGGATTGAAATACTCGCCAACCGGATATACAATATACGTGAATAATATTTCATGTTATAATAATCACTATAGAGCATCCATTGGATGCACCCCACGAGGGAATGGGTGCTCGAGAGGGAAAAAAGATGAACAGCACACGATGGGTATATGTCTTCCTGGGGCTGGCGGCCTTCGCGGTGCTCGGCACTGTGACAGTCATCGCGGCCTTTATTGGCCTCGATCTGGTGCGCGGCAGCGCCTGGAACGAAGGAGTGGCCTCGCCGACGCCTGCCGTGCTTCCAACGCAGTCCGGTCAGGCGAGCATAAGCGGCCTGGTCTGGCACGACCTGTGCGCTTCGGGCATCCCCGGCCAGCCTGCGCAGGCCGAAGCGCCTGCGGGATGCATCGCGGGTGGCGAATGGGGCTTTGCGGCCAACGGTATGCTCGAAGCGGGTGAACCGGGCATAACAGGCGTCTTCGTCCGTCTGGGGAGCGGTGCCTGTCCGGCGAGCGGACTGGCCGAGCAGGCCTCTGATGGGGCCGGTCGTTTCGCCTTCGAGCAGCTTGATCCAGGCACATACTGTGTCTCGATCGATCCGGGCGACGCCCGCAACGCACCACTCCTGCAGCCGGGCAATTGGACATTTCCTGAGCGCAGTGCGCCGGCGATGGCCACCATAAACGTGGAACAGGCGGAGCACATTTCAGATGTCAATTTCGGCTGGGATTTCCAGTTCGAGCCGTTGCCTCCGACGCCGACCCCCACACCGACGGTCACGCCGACGGCGACCATGCCGCCCACGCCAACTCGCACGCCTACGCCTACTGCACCGCCGATCCCCTGTGACTGGGTTGGCTTCGTCAAAGATATATCCGTGCCAGACGGTACGAACCTGCATCCAGACGAGACCGCCACCAAGACCTGGCGGCTGAAGAACATCGGCACCTGCACCTGGACCCGCGATTACGACCTGGTTTTCATCACGGGTGCCCGGATGTCGAACACCAAGGCGGTGCCGCTGAAGGCAAACGTCAAGCCCGGGGAGACGATCGATATCTCGATTGAGCTCAGGGCGCCGGTTCTCACGGGCAAGTACACTGACTACTGGGCGCTGCGCAACGCCTCGGGACTGATCTTCGGGATGGGATCAGATGCCGATGACCCATTCTGGGTGACGATCAATGTGGTCAAGCCGAGAAAGGTCGTCTTCAACTTCTATGAGCATGTTTGTGATGCGGACTGGGTGAGCACCAGCGGTGAGCTTTCCTGCCCAACGCAGGATTACTCCATCGATGGACTCGTTCAAGGCGTGGCCCTTCCGGTCCTGGAAGGGGGGCGCCAGGAGAATGAGCCCGGGATCTGGGTCATTCCGGAAGGAGTCGGCGGCGGCCGGATCTCCGGCACCTTCCCGGCCCTTAGCGTGAAATCGGGCGATCATTTTCGAACGGTAGTCTCCTGCGCGAATGACGCACCTGGCTGCGATCTGCAATTCAAGCTGGAGTACCAGATCGGAGACGGCGAGGTCAAGACGCTGGGCCGTTGGGATGAGACCTACGACGGCAAATACACCAAGGTTGACATCGACCTCAGTCCCCTGGCGGGCAAAGATGTGAAATTCATCCTGACCGTCCGGGCGAAGGATGCCTTCAACCAGGACTTTGCCCTCTGGCTGATGCCGGCGATCTATCGCTAGGGCTCGCATGTTAAATCCTGAGGCCTGCCCATCAGCATTATGGCAGGCCTCAAGCCCCGGCGATTGATGGCCTGTCACCGCGTCGCCGATCGATTGGAGGGACGATATGCACGGTCGGCCAACTTGAGGGTTCATCAGCAATCACGGCGCTGTGCTGGGACTGCTCTACAGGGAGGGGGATTTGACCGCACGTGTGATCGCAGAAAGGCTGGCGATCACGGAACGCAGCGTGCGCCGGATCCTGAAGGATCTGGAGACCGAGGGCTACATCCAGCACCGGCGGGTTGGGCGGAAGAACGCCTACCGCATCAATCTTGAACAGGCTTTGCGTCGAGCCGACCAGAGCGGGGTGACCGTTGGAGCTCTCCTGAAGGTGATCGGATCGCCGGCCGAAACGCAGCCAATGAGGACGAAACCGAAGTCCTGATGGTGAGAGGGAGCAGCGCGTGGGCGAGCTCACTTCGCGCCCGGCGTTCAGGCTCATGTAGGAGACAGGGCCAGGCACAGGCTTTCGCCCGGTCCTGCAGATCTTGATGGGTTCATCAGCCGGGATGGGGGCGTTGCCGGCGAGGAATGAAGAGAGATGCGAAGGTACCGGGTGGTGCTTGCTTTGATGCTGCTTGGTTTGAGCGCATGCGTCAATTCCGAGCGGAACCAGCTCCACGTTACCCCGACGCGAATTACAGCCGGCTACGGCCATACCTGCATCCTGAGGACATCCGGGGGGATCCTGTGCTGGGGACATAATGGTTTCGGACAGCTGGGAAGCGATGACCTCGGGGACTGGAAGAGTGCGCTCATGATGAATATCCCGGGAGAACTTTCGGCGGTCACGGCCGGCGCATACCACACCTGCGCCTTGACTCAGGCGGGTGATGTGTACTGCTGGGGTTGGAATGCATTCGGCCAGCTCGGTGATGGCACGACGGTCGACCGGACGTCACCGGTGCGCGTGAAATCCCTGCCCGCTGATGTGGTTCAGGTGGACGCCGGTTCGACCCATACCTGTGCCCTGGATGCACAGGGCGGAGCGTACTGCTGGGGCCAGAACAGCTGCGGGCAGCTGGGCGATGGCACCCAGACCGACCAGTCTGAAGCAGTCCAGGTGCAAGACCTTCCAGCCGGAGTAACCACGATCGCCTCCGGTGGGGTCTTCACATGCTCACTGACTGCGGCAGGCGACATGTACTGTTGGGGGGATGGGTCAGCGGACCGTTTCGCAGCAGGTAGTGAGCCTTGCGTCCTCAGGCCGATAAAAGTTAATGCAAGGCCCGGGTTGATCGCCATTGCGGCCGGAGAGTATCACCTGTGCGCACTTCAGGATGATGGTTCGGCTGCCTGTTGGGGATCGATCACTACGGAACGGGCGACGACCCCCGAGGAACCACTGGCTGCTTCAGGCCTGCCAGATCGGATTGCTCAGCTGGAGGCTGGAGCAGGTTTTCAATGCGGGTTGACCCAGTCCGGGCTCGTCTACTGTTGGGGTGATAACTACTTTGGACAACTGGGAGATGGAACGGATCGGCCGAGCTTATACCCATTGGAGGCGGTAGCGCTGCAAGGGCATGCCCTGGAGATCGCGCTAGGCTCCGGTCATGTCTGCGCCATGATCGATGACGGAAAGGTGTACTGCTGGGGTGATGGTTCGGCTGGCCAGCTGGGCGATGGATCTCAGCGCTGGCAGTAACCCCGGGCAGACCGATCATGCAATCCTACCCCGTGGTGTGTTTAAGTATGTCCAGCAGATCGGCGACCGCCACCTCGCGCTGATCGGCCCGGCGCAGCGGCCGCTTGCGGTTGACAGTGTAGCGGTTGCGGCGCCCGTCTTTTTCGATCTCGATGTAGCCATCCGCATCGAGCTCGCTGATGATACGCCGCACTGTCCGCACCGTGATCCCAAGGCGCGTCGCGATCTCGCGGGCCGTGATCAACCCCTCATGTCCGAGGATCGCCAGGACCGCACCATGGTTTGTTATGAAAGTCCAGGGTGATTTTGGGGACACCGCTCCTCCAGCTTCGTTTCGGTCTGCGATGAGGATTCCACCGGTCGTGGAATAGCTTTCATGATAGATACCTCATCGATCCCGGTTTTGTCAAATCGTGCTGGGAGAAACGGTGCTCGGCTGGGGGCTGATCAGGGTTACGGCGCGCCAGCCGCCCTGTCGCTCTGCACCCGCTGACGCACCCGCATGTAGAGCGCGGCCAATCCCGCGACTGCCGCCAATCCGACTATGCTCATCCCGGCCGGGTTGTCGGCGCGAGAAGGATCGGTTTCAGCCGCGAATGCAAGCAGAATGAAGAAAGTCAGGACGCCGGCTGCAAGCGCCAGACGGCCGCGGTCATCCCAGGCGCCTTCACCGCTCGCCCAGCGTATCAGGCGCCAGCTGCCGAGTGCGGCAAGCAGGATGAAGGCGATTGTCAGTGGAGCGGGGAAACCGAGCTCCGGCATGGCCCATCCGCCGAAAAAGAGTGCGGTGATCCCCAGAAAGCCGAGCAGTCCCAACCGAAAAGATCCCCAGCGCGGCTTTGATTCGGGCTTTCCCCAGCGCGCCGGCTGCTCGTGGGCCAGAAATACGAGCGCCACGGTCGCGACCACGGCCAGCGCATAGGGCGCAAATGGAGGCCGGTAGGGGGTTAGAAATAGATTCGCGAAAACAACATCGATTGCCAGCAGGATGCCAACCGTGCGCATCCCCCTGCGCCCCAGCCATGGATCGTCGCGGCGCCCAGGGAACAGGATCTCCACCAGCAGGATCGGCAGCGCGATGCTCACCACGGCATGGTAGAGCGTCAGCAGCACAGCCCACACCCAGTTTACGCCGGCCCAGCGGCCATAGATTCCCAGCAAGCCGAGGTCCATCCAAGACGGATCGAAGAAGGATTTCACCATCAAGCCTTCCTCGAGTATGCCGTAGGCGAGACCGAGAACAAGGATGGTCGGCCAGCGCTTTCCCCAGCGTAGAGCAGTTTCACGCACGAGCAGCGCTCCGCCACCATAGAGTGCTGCAAGCAGCAGCAGCGAGAATGGCTTGAAGAACTCAACCGGGGGAGATGATCCGGAGAGCAGTTCGCCGATGGCCGGCGCGAGTGTGAAGAGAACCAGGGCAGGGGGGACGCGGCGTCGCGAATCACTCATGCTGTCTCCTTGAGACTTAAGGTGTTTCATTCATGAGTACAGGGAATCCTGCCGCGTTGTTGCACGCGTGTTTTGAAGTGGGAACCAATTCGGCGCGCGTTATTCGAAGTTCAGGGCGGAGAAGAACGCGGTAAGCCGTTCCAGGCCCTGCTCGATCTGCTCCATGCTGGCCGCATAGGACAGCCGCAGGAAACCCTCGCCCTGCGAACCGAATGCTGTTCCGGGGAGCAGTGCCACACCAGCCTGCTCCAGGATCATCGTGGTGAGGCGTTCAGCGGAAATACCGGCCGCTTTAATGTTCGGGAATGCATAAAAAGCCCCTTGCGGCATCTGGCACTGTACGCCGCGCAGGCTGTTCAATCCGGCAACCATCCGGTCGCGCCGTTGTCGGTACTGGATGAGCATCTCCTCGATCTGCTCCTGAGGTCCACGCAGCGCTTCCTGGCCAGCATACTGGGTGAACTGCGCTGTGGAACCCGTGGAGTGTGTGACCAGCAGGTCGACCTTCTGCGCCAGCTCAACAGGCATGATGCCGTATCCCAGGCGCCAGCCAGTCATGGCATAGGTCTTGGAGAATCCATCGACAACGATTGTGCGTTCAGCCATACCGGGCAACGTGACAATGCTCGCCGGCGCTTGCTCCAGATAATGCAGGCGGCTGTAGATTTCATCTGACATCACCCAGCAGTTATGTGCAAGAGCAAGCTCAGCAATGGCTTCGAGTGCGGTTGAGGAGAGCACGCCGCCCGTCGGGTTTGAGGGGGAATTGAGGATTATTAAGCGCGAGCGTTCGCTCATGGCGCGTCGCAGGTACTCGAGGTCGGGTGCGAAATCATCCTCCTCGATAAGTGGATAAGGGACCGGCTTTCCCCCGGCGACGAGGATCATCGCCCGGTAGGTGGGAAAACCAGGATCGGGATACAGCACCTCATCGCCCGGTTCGACCAGCGCCAGCGTGGGGAAGAACAGGTTCGGCTTTGCACCCGGCGAGACAATGACCTGCTGTGGTAAGAAGGAAATCCCCCGTCTTGTCCCTGCGTCCTCGGCGATCGCGGCGCGTAAGGCGGGCATGCCGGCTGGCGCTGTGTAGCGTGTCTGCCCGGATTCGATCGCCCGGATGCCTGCCTGGCGGACATTCTCATAGGTCTCGATATCTGGCTGGCCGATCTCAAAGTGGACGATCGTGTGCCCCTGCGCCTCGAGCTGCTGTGCTTTCGCCAGCACATGGTAGGCGCCTTCAGACTTCAATTCATCTGTCCGGCGGGCAAACTGCATGCGTGCCTCCGCTCTTGATCGCGGGGTGCATTGTAAGCTGATTCGGGATCGGGCACTACGCTTGGATGGCCACCGGACTGCGGGTAGAATGGCCGCGGCTTGGAAAGCAGCTATGCTTTGGAAGAGAGGCCCGGGACGGAAACCTCAAACACAACTTCACCCCTGATGGCGTACCTGGCCCTGGTAGCTGGCATCGTGGCGATTGGTTTCTCCGCCATTTTCATTCGCTGGGCCGCTGCGCCCGGCATCGTCGCCAGCCTGTACCGGATGGCGATCGGCTGGTTGATGCTGACGATCCCCTTCCTCGGACGGCGCAGGCAGCTGCCGCATGCAGGCTGGCACGAGCTACGTTTTGCTCTGCTTGGGGGCGTCTTCTTCGCAGTCGACCTTTCACTCTGGTCGACAGGCGTGGTGATCAGCGGAGCGACCAATCCGACCTTGTTGGCGAACACAGCCCCGCTTTGGGTTGGCATTGGCGCGACGCTTATCTTCCACGAGCGCTTGAAGGGCGGATTCTGGTTGGGTCTGCTGATGTCGATGGCCGGCGCGGCGTTGATCCTGGGGCTTGATGCGCTGCGCGCAATGTCGCTCGGCCTGGGGACGTTCTTTGGCTTGCTGGCCGGCCTCTTCTACGGTGGATACTTTCTGATCACCCAGCGCGGGCGGCGCACGTTTGACGCGATTTCCTACTTCTGGGTTTCATCGCTCGCAGCCGTGGTCACGCTTTTCGTGATCAACGCTGCAGCCCGCCAACCGCTGTTCGCATATTCCACACGAACTTATCTCAGCTTGCTTGGTCTTGGAGTGGTGAGCCAGGGTATCGGCTGGCTGGTGATCAACTACGCGCAGGGGAAATTGCCGGCGACACTTGTCGCACCGACGCTGCTCGGGCAGCCAGTTGTGACCGGCCTGCTGGCTGGGCCGCTGCTGGGTGAAGTTCTGCAGCCGCTGCAGATCGCAGGCGGCATAGCGGTGCTGGCGGGCGTGTTCATCGTTCACCGCAGCCGGAACCGGTCCATTCAGGCTGCGTAGTCGGGCGAGGCCAGGCGCTCCGCAATCGCCCGGTCGACTTTGCCCATCGGGAATTCTCCCAGGCGTTCGATTTCAACCCAGCGCAGATCGCTGTGCTCAAGCTGCTTGGGCTGGCCAGCCAGGATCCTGGTTTCGAAGGCGTGGACCGAGACGTGGAAGTGGCTGTAACTGTGATCGAAGGCTCCGAGTTCAGAGCCGACTTCGACCTCGATCTGCAGCTCCTCCAGCAGCTCCCGCCGCAGGCACTCCTGCAAGTTCTCTTCCGGCTCGCGTTTGCCGCCCGGGAATTCCCACAGCCCGCCGAGCAGCTTGCCTTCTGGACGGCGTCCGATCAACACGCTGTCGCCGCGCCGCATCACACCGGCCGCAGCCTGGTAGGACGGGATGGAGTCGCGTGCGGCTCGAACCGGGCGTTCGTCGGTGGTCCCGCGCGCTCTCGAGAGGCACGTACCGGCGAGCGGGCAGATGGAGCAGCGCGGGGCGCGTGGCAGGCAGACCATCGCCCCCAGGTCCATCAGGGCCTGGTTGAAAGCCGCCGCCTGTTTCTCCGGCATGTGTTCCTCCGCCCATGCGCGCAGCTTTCTTTCCCCCGCCGCGCGGCGGGCGTCGAGCTCGAGGTCGGTCAGGCGGGCGATCACGCGCCGCAGGTTGCCGTCAAGCGCGACTTCGGGCTGATCGAAGGCCAATGCAGCCAGTGCAGCCGCGGTGTACCGGCCCAGCCCAGGCAGTTTTTCCAGCTCGCGGGCCTGGCGGGGAAACTGCCCAGCATATTGATCCATCAAGAGTACGGTTGTCCGATGAAGGTTATGAGCACGCCGGTAATAACCCAGCCCTTCCCAGTGACGGAGTACATCCTCGATCTGCGCGCCGGCGAGCGATGCCAGCGTCGGGAACGACAGCAGCCATCGCTGGTAATAGGGGATGACAGTCTCGACCCGCGTCTGCTGGAGCATGATCTCCGAGATCCAGATCCGGTAGGGATCACGGGTGTGCCGCCAGGGCAGATCACGTCCGTTTTCGTCGAACCATGCCAGCAGCTGCGCGGCTGTTGCGGTCGCCATGAGTGCATTGTACCGACCGGAGGAGGAGCCCGGCAAGGTATAATTTTTGGTCCTGGAAACCCCGGGAGAGGGAGTGATGTTATGCCGACGTATAACGACGCACTCGAGAAGTACAGCCGCGAGTTATTCGCGCAGGAAGACGCTATCCTGCAGACGATCCGCCGACGCATCGCTGAAAATGGACTTCCCCAGATCACCGTCAAACCGGAGGAAGGCCGTTTCCTGCAGTTCATCACCTCCCTTGGAGGGGTGCGCAAGGCGCTTGAAATCGGAACGCTCGGCGGGTACAGCGGGACGTGGATCGCCCGTGGGCTTGCGTCCGGCGGGATGCTGATCACCCTCGAGCGCGAGCAGGAGCGGGCGGAACTGGCGCGTGAACATTTCAAGCTGGCCGGAGTGGCGGACCGCGTCAGCGTGCGCGTGGGAGACGCCCACCAGCTGCTTGAGTCGCTAGCCCCGGAAGGACCATTCGATCTGATCTTTATCGATGCAGAAAAAGAGGGTTACCTGCGCTATCTCGATTGGGCGCTTGTGAATATCGCTCCCGGCGGACTGGTAGCGGGGCATAATGCGTTTTCACACGGAGACGTCGTCGACAGCGACATCCAGACCGAACGAGCGCATGTGCTGAGGCAGTTCAATCAGCGCCTGGCGCAGGATCAGCGCCTCGTGAGCCTGATCTACCCGGCAGGGGATGGACTGGCCGTGGGCTATCTGAAAAAGGAGCAGAGCTAAGTCCTTCTTCGTCAGCCCGCACCCCAACGGGAGCGCAATCAACCCGAAAACTCATCTCCCATCATCGACCCTCGCGGGAGAGACCTGTGAGAACGTTCCTGTCCAGCACGGGTTAGAATCCCCTGCCTGACGATGATGGCGATTCAATCTCCGTACAGTTCGTTGAACTTCTCGACCGGCATCCAGATGTCCATGCGCTGGATCTCACGAAAGCGTTTGCCGTGCAGCGTGCCGGGGTTGTACGTACTCATCAGGGCCCAGGTGAAGAGGTTCTCCCAGAATTCGCCGAAGCGTCCAAGCGGCGAGTAGTATGCCGTGAGCTCAAAGCCAAGATGCTCGAGAAGGCGCTGCTGAGCAGTCGACAGATCACCAGAAAACAAGACGGTCGCTCCGCCGATGGCCTTGATCTCACCCGCAAGACCCTGGTTAACAGCCCAGGAATGCAGCAGCCGCAGCGAGTGAACAAAGCGCTTTTGTGAATCAACAGCCCAGCGGAAATCAGGACCTTGCGGCGGAATGGTGGGCATGCGCTCATTCCAGAAGTGGATCAGCAGCAGGGAGGCGCCGGCCGCTATGGTTGTCGACGACAATCGGATCGTGTGCTTCGCTCTGGTTAGGCTTGTCCGGAGGATGCAGCGCGGATCGGTAGAGAAGGTCTCGATGTGGGACAGTCGCCTGAGGATGAGATCGATCAGGCGGACGAATGCGGCGACGATGGGCATACCTTCTCCCCGTTTCCAGCATGGGGCGCCGGGTTACACCACATGTGACATTGCGGCGGTCAGCTGACAGCTTTCTTCAGGGCGAGCAGATGGCCGTCGGAATCCATGCGGAAACGCTCTCCTCGCCAGTAGACAGTGCGTCCGAACATTGCCGCCAACCAGACCAGCGCAGAGAGCATATCACGGACGGGCAGCCATGGAAGCCAGCGCCGCAGCTCGTCATCTTGTATATGGCCGGCGATGAACCAGGCGACTACCCAGCGCAGGAGTAATGATACAGCTGTAAGTTGGACGGCGAGCGGTGAGAAATTCGAAAGGAACAAAGTCACGATAGACAGCGGAGTGCTGAATGTGAGCACTATGAAGGGATATTCCAGCGGCCGGCTGACCCGCACACAGCGAGCCCAGCGGATCTCGCGGTGCCACTGCTCCATGAAGCGAGTGGCGCCCAGGCGATTGATCATGATGTAGCGTGAAAGCACCACCTTGAAACCCGCTTTCCTTATCCGATACCCGATTTCGTAGTCATCCGCCAGATAATTTGCCACAGTCAGGAATCCGCCAATCGCATCAAGCGCAGCGCGGCGGATGATCAAGCTGGCACCCAGCCCGAAGCGCATTCCGAGCAGCTTTCTTCCGATCATCACCGAGGGCATGAAGGTCACGGACATGTGCATTGCTTCCAGGCGGGCAGTGAAGGTTTCTAGTTCGGCCGCCCGGTAAGGACAGGTGACCAGGCCCGTATTCCCGTCAGCAAGCGGAGCAACGACTTCGGACAGGTAGCTTGAATCGACATACATGTCGCTGTCGCTGACCGCAAGGATATCGTATTTCGCCACTCCCACCAGTTGATGCAGGATGCTTGCCTTGCGGTTCGTCCCGATAATACTGGTTTGGATCAGGCGAATCGACCTTTCCGGATAGTCGCGCTGCAAGCGAGTGATGATCGGCACCACCGGGTCATTAGCATCGTCGACACCAAACAGGATCTCATACTCGGGGTAGTCCTGCTGGCAGAACGTCTCAAAGTTATGGTAGGCGTGATCATCAACGCCGCGCACAGGTTTCAGAATCGTAACCGGCGGTTGGTAGCTGCCGCTCTGGTGGGGCGATTCTCGAAAGAATGACCGGGTGAGCATCCAGGCGATAAGCCAAAATGCCCAACCGGCGACGATGAGGATGATCAGCAGTTTCATGACCATGATGGGTCCTCACTGAGCATCGCGTAGGTGGCCTGCTCAAAGCCGTGCTCTGGGACTGCGCTGCGGACGCGTGGATCGAGCAGGGCTTGCAGATCGTCTGGATTCGGGCCGAGCTCGTGCACGCGTGATCCGGTCGTTGGATGTGCGTACACTTCGATCGTCCGGTAGGATGAGCGTTCCAGGATAAGAAGCAAGTAATCGGTATTCATGTGGCCTGATTGCAGCAGGCCATATGTACGTTCAACTGCGAGGAAATCCCCCTCGGTCAACCGGCGGCGCTGCCAGGCAGCAAGCCAGAGGAACACTGTGTTGGTCAGCGCCTTCGCCGCAGCCGAACGGCGGCTGTATGCCAGCGCAAGGTTCAAGTCATCGCGGGGAATACGGACTCCGTGTACGCCGAACTCCTGCATGAGCGAACTCAGGATCGGGAATACCGCTGGGTGCATGTGCATGTTCAAATGTCCATCAACATGCGTGAGCGGCAGTCCGGACTCGAGAAAGGCATCGAATTGAGCGCGCATTTCGAGCTGCAGTTCTTGGCGAGCGCGCGCATCAAAGAAGTAGCGCACACCTGCTGCGAACGCGTTCTGACGGAATTCCCCGCGCGAGTCTACAAGGCGGGGAATATCTGCTGGAGGGAGCGCGGCCCGGCCGGAAACCAGCACCAGATGCAGGCCCACGCTCAGTTCAGGGTGTGCCTTCGCAATCGCCACGGCTCCGGCTACGGCTTCGCCGTTGACCATCAGGCTGGCGCTGGTCAGCACGCCGTGAAGGTATGCCTGCCGGACGGCTTCATTGACCGATTCGTTCAGGCCGAAGTCGTCGGCGTTAAAGATGACTTTACGACTCAAGTTCTTGCCTTCTACCAGGTATCCCAGGAGGTTGGTGGAATGCCCGCCGGCGCGAATGGCAAAATGGGTGGTGGTCCATGCCGGAGGAGTGGAAAGGTGTTCTCCTTATCTATCTACTATGGTAATGGCAAATTCACGACTCCGGACCTTTTCTTTTCATTAAGAGGATCAGCGGAAATGATCCATGGCCTCATGCGAGAGCTCTTCGTAGAGCTGAAGGTAGTCCGAGATCACTCTGCCCAGATCATGTTCAGCAGCGATCTGCAGGCTGTTCGCTGAAAAATCAGCCAGAGTTCTGCGGTCCTCGCTCAGCTTCCGCACGGCGCGGGCGAGGGAGGTGGGATCACCGGATTGAAAAAGGTAGCCGTTGTAACCATCCCTGATAAGCTCCGGAAGCGCTCCTGCGTTGGCTCCGATCACTGGCAGCCCGCAGGCCATCGCCTCGAGGGTGGCAATGCTGAGCAGCTCGATGTCGCTGGGCATGATGAAGGCATCGGCGCTGTTCAAAAGCGGTACGGTACGTGTCCGTGCCCCGCCAAAGCCAATTGGACAGGCGCGCCGTTCAGGTATTTCATGGCCTCGATTGCCTGTTCCAGCTCCTTGTCTTCATCAATTCGGCCCACATAAAGCAGGATGAAACGCTCCGGATCCAGGCCGTGTTTTTCCAGGGTTCGTTTCCGGTCGTGCCCCTCCAGGGGTTTAAACCTCGCGCGATCAACACCACATGATAGGGCCTGCACCGGCGTTTTGATACGGTGCTGCAGGAGCATCCGCACGCCGAATTGGGATGGGGTCGTGACCAGATTGGCTCGGTTCAACACGCGCCGGATGGATCGCCACAAAATCGCTTCTGCGATGGCACGGAATGGTTTGAAAATTGACACCTGGCGGATCAAATTGGCCGGCAGGAAGTGGTTGGTTGCCAGGCAGGGGATGCCCCTGGCGCGGGCCTCGCGCAGTCCAGCGGCGGAGAGAGGGTAGTGATCCTGGATGTGCACGACATCGGGCCGGATATCATCAAACAGATCCGCAAGCTGTGTCTGGTTAAAAATAGGAATGTGCACCTCGGGGTAGAAGGGCGCCAGCGAGAACGAGATCACCTCGTGGATCATAACGCCGGCTTCATGCGCTGCTTCGGCGTGGCCCCGGAGGGAAGGGGTAAACACAGATACGTCCTGCCCGGCACCAGCGAGACCTTCAGCCAGACGTTGGCTGAAGACAGCCGCTCCATTGACGTTGTGACCGTATGTTTGGCCGATCATAACGATTTTCATCCGCCCACCTCCCTGTCTCTTGTCCGGGTGAATGCGGGTATACGCTGCGAGGCGAAAAAACCGACGACGAGCGGAATCCAGTAGTTCATGCCGCGGAAAGCGACAATCACCGCAGCTGCTTCCGGACCAGAGATGCCCGCGCTGGTGAAAATCAACCCCATGATGCCTTCGACGGCTCCGATCGCCTGTGGGATGATGGAGATCACCCAGTAGACGATTCCGATCGAAAAGCCGGCAACCAGGACGCCCATGGATACCGGTTGGTGAAAAGCGAGGAAAAGAAAGTAAAGCCCGACTACATTGACGACATGCAAAACCAGCCCAGTTGCGACCAATTTGGCCAGTGGCATTGGCCTGGTGAAGATGGCCTGCGAAGCGCTGGACATATCCTGCACATTCCGACGGACCCAATCCTCGTCCAACAACTCGGCGCGCCCCAGGCGCTCACCGATATTGTTTGTCAGCCTCCGGATGAACCCAAGCAGGCTTGCAAGCCGCCTGGCGCTCCGTCGAGCGGCAATCAGGGCTGCCAATAAAAGCCCGGTGAAAATGACATAGATCGCGACGCCAAGGACAGAGTAGAACTTGAACAGGTTTTGTTGAATCAGATACCAGACACTGTATGCCAGAAAGGGCCACAGCGTGATCAGGTCGCTGGCAAGCACCAGCAGCAGCCCCACGCTCGTCCGAGCACCCGATTCCCCCCGCCTGATGGAGTTGTCAACAAAGACAGCCGCTCCCCCAGTTCCACCAAGGGGAGCAACGCTGTTCACGAAGAGCGACGCAAAGTAAACCGGGATGGCCTGCGCCAGGGTCGTCTTCACGCCAACGACGCGGAATCCGAGAACATACATGCCACCGTAGATTCCGAAATAAAGCATATGCAGTGCAAGCGAGAGCAGGATCCAGTACCACAGGCCGCGCGCCAGCGTTGCGGTCAGTTGCTGCAGGCCGGAGAAGCGCGTGATGACCAGGAGGGTGAACCCGATCATCAGCGCATAAAGCAACCAGCGACGTTTCAAAGCGATGCAGCTTTCTCATGCCAACAGAGTGCGCGGTTAATATCCTGCACAAGAATTATAAATTGCGGGATACCCGGTGGAGAGATGAGATTCCGCTGCAACTGGGTGGCAGCTGCAAGCGTCACGGATTGAATCTGAACAGGCTTCATGGCGGGAAGAATTGCGAAAAAACCGGACAACGCTGACGTTGCGCTGCACGAAACGAATCATGCGAGGGCGGTCCAGTTCGAGGGGACTACAGCGATCTCGAGCAGTTCTACATGGATCCGCCAACGCACCCCAGCCTAGAATCAGCTTCGGATTACGTCCCTTCGGGGATGATGTCGATCAGGACCGCGCGCACGACGGTACGTCTCAGGTAAAGACCCTGGGCCGGATTGAAGCTGTGGCAGGTGATGAGTGTGAGCCAATCTCGCTCCTCATGCTGCATCACGCTCAAATCATCCGGGAGGACGGTTCGCCGCTGGCGAACCTCGTAGACATAGATCAGGCCATCGCTGTGCAGCAGGATCCGATCGCCCCAATTAATCTCAGAAAGCTCGCTGAACGGCCCCGGCAAGCCGCTTGGAAGCACGACGTGGGCGGTGAGCATCGTGTTGCCGGCATGAGTCGGATAGGCTGTGCCATACAGGTATCCGATGCTGTTCCACAACCAGGTAAGGTCCCAGCCAGAGTCATCTGTCCCGACACCGACGATCGAAGCGCGCATGCCGAGCGACGGGATTTCAAGCTCCAGATCCCCCAGTGAGGTGTAGGCTTTCGAGACGGGTTGTGCTGGCAGCGGCGTGCGCTGACCCGGCGCGAATCCGGTTTCCGGCAGCTCCGGCGCGCCAACCGAGACGCTGGCGAGAACCTGGTACAGGTCGACCGGCGTGGTTGGATCGTAGCGCCGTTCCGCTGCGAGCGCGTTGAAGGGTGAGAGCGCATAGGCCGCAGCCACGTTGTCGTCAGGCAGGCTGGTCCATTCGAGTGAAGCCTGGTTGACGAGACGCTGCCCGGGTCGGATGTCACCGAGGACTACATCGAACGTGATCTGGCTCGTCTCCGTCAGGTCAAAGCTATCCCATGTGACGGTGATCACACCACCTGATTCACTGCACGATCCGGAGCTGCAGCTCAAGGTACCGGGAACGTAGGCGAGCTCCGGCGGCAGCATGTCCGTCAGCACGAGGTCGAACGCAATCGAATCGCTCGCTGCGGCCTGGGCGACGGTCAGTTTGAAGGTGATGGATGAGCCGGGCGGCGTGGTTCGCGGGGAGGCGTCCTTCGCCAAAGTGAGCGTCGGTTCGACGATCTCGATTTCGTTCGCCGAGGCGCTCAGCTCCCCCGACCCCCAGGTCCAGTGCGCAGCGTTGTTCAGACGGACGCCGCGCAGGTTGCCCGCGTTGTCCAATACGACGACTGTGTAGATGATGGTCAGCGTCTCATCGCTTCCGCCGAAGGGGTTATTGTTGGTGACATCCCCCAGGTTGAAGACGATCCGCCGTCCCTGGTCCTCTTCAGCAGGGCTTGCGGCAGGTTCCGGCAGGATCTGTGGGTTCCCCCCGGCGGGATTTCCAGCATCTGGAGCGCAGGCGGCAGGGAACCCACCGGAGAGCGTGGTTGTCAGGTTGCCCGAACTGGGCGTGATCGAGACGCAATCCACGAACGATAGGCCGCGGTCCAGCACGTCCTCGATCTGCACGCCGCTGATGGACCCGGAGGGGATGTTGAGCACGATCTCGTAGGTCAGGATCTCGCCGATGGCCACCGGGGGCGTGCCCGTGATCTGTGCATCGCCCGGGTCGGTGTGGTTCTGGTTGGTAGCCAACAGGTTCTTGTTGATGTCCAGGTTCCCGAGCGTGACCACATTATCGCGATCGGTGCTTGTGTTGTCGCCCGGGGTCTGATCGGCGCCATTGGTGCCGTCATCGGTGATCACAGCCGTGTTTGCAACCAGGCTCGTCCCGATGGGGAATGGATCGTCGACCAGCAATGCCAGCTGCACGCTTCCCCCGGAGCCAGCTGCCAGCGTGCCAACGATGTAGTTGCATGTACTGCCGGGATCCCCTGGTCCGAGCGGGCCGGTGCCATCGGGATCATCGCAGTTCCAGCCCGGACTGCTCGAGCCGGCCTGGAAAGTCGTGTCGGCTGGCACATCGTCGCTGATGACTACGCCGGACGCGTCCTGGTCGCCGTTATTGGCGTAGCTGAGCGTGAAGATCAACAGCGTTCCAGGCGAGACCGTATCGACGCCGTCATCCTTTACGACCGATAGATCGGGCGCGGCTATAAGCGGGGTACTGTGGCTCGCGCTGTTGTTGCCCTGCAGCAAAACCGGCTCGTTGGAGGCCGAGACCGAAGCGGTGTTGGATGTGATATCCACCAGGATTGGCAGGGAGCTGTCTACGGCGACGGAGAAACTGACGCTGGCAGAGCTGCCTCCGGCCAGCGGGCCGAGGGCATAGGTGCAAACGCTGCCAGCGGGAGCGCCGAGCGCGCATGACCAGCCGGCCGGGCCGGCAAAGGCAGTGTGATCCGGCACCGTATCCGTAATGAGAACGTCCGCCGCATCGACATTGCCGATGTTCTGAATGGCGAGCGTGTACGAAACCGTTTGTCCGGGCGCTGCTGAGAGAACGCCATCGTCCTTGCTCAGGGTGACATCGACCTCCGAGGCTGTGATGGTCTCGCTCGCCGCTGCAGCGTAGTCGTTCAATCCGCCGCCCACCCCATCGGCGCCGGTTCGCTCATTGGCATCGGTTCCACTAAGCGAGGTCCAGGAGGCATTTGCCGTATTGGTCAGAGTATCTCCGACTGCGACTGCTGGTGGGATGCCCAGCGCGGCCCGGTAAGAGAGGTTGACCGTTTCGCCGAGCGCTATCTGGCCAGCGCTGAACGTCAGCGCTGGAGCGGCGCTGTCATCGAGCGACCATCCCGGTGGAAGAGGGGTTACCGGTCCGAGATAACTCAAGCCGGAGGGGACAATATCGGTGAGCACGATATCCTCTGCAGCGGCGTTCGAGCTGCCGCCGGGATTGCTGACCGTGAGTGTGTATGTAACCGTCCCACCCAGGCTGGGCGTGTCGTCGTCGGCGGCTTTGAGGAGCGTGAGAGTCGGCTCAACAACCTCAACGTCGGCGTTGGCTGCAAGCGTATCGCTGTTGTACGTCAGCTCAGCAGTATTTGTTAGCTGATCTCCATCCTGGTTGGCGGTTACGTTCTCCATCCGGGCGACGATTTCCAGCGTGATCACATCGCCCGTGTCGCTGACGCCGTCCGGCGCGTTGGTCACATCGCCGAAATCAAATATCACCTGATCGTTGATACTGTCGGCGTCAGGCCCATCGCTGATCGTGATGCTGGGGATGATCGAGCTGCTGATCTGGCCGCCGATGGAGACGATGTCGGCGCTGACGACGCCGAGGACGCCAGCTGGGACAGTCGGCAGATTGTCGGTCAGTCGCAGCGGAGCAGCCGTTCCCTCTGGGAGCGTGGCAGTAATCTGGAACGTCACTTCCTCGCCGATCACCAGGTCGACGATGCTCAGGTCATGCCGTGATGAGGTCGTGCTGCTGACGGATGTGGAGCTGATGGTTTTTGAGAGAATTGGGTCGGCCAGTGACAGGTCGGCCAGGGCCGAATCACCGAAATCGTTCACGCCACCGGAGCCATCCCGCTCACCGTTCGCTGATCCAGCCCCGCCGGGTGTGACCGAGCCGGTCCCGTTGGGCGAAGTGCCGTTGCCCGGCAGGCTGCTGTAGGTCAGGCTTATGGTGTTGGGGATATCAGCACCGATCGGAGCATCGTCCACAACGCGCGCAGTGAGGGTGATGCTCGCCGTCGCACCCGGGTCGAGACAGGTGAGACTGGCCGTGACCAACTGGCCCGCGGCGCCGCCGTTGAAAGCGATCGGCGTGCCGCCGAGGCAGCTCCCGCTGTTCGGCGTGCCGCTGATTGAAACGAATTCAAGGTAGCTGTCAAGCGTGTCGCTCAGGACGATGTCAAACGCTGTGGCGGCGCGGGCGCCGCTCGAGCTGTTGCTGAAGCCAATTGTGTATTCGACTGTGTCGCCGGCATCAGAGGGTGCCAGGCTGACGGTCTTGGCAAGGTTGGTGATGAGCGCCTCGGCGACGCGAACGGTGACAACGCTGGAGTAGCTCCCGAGGACATCGGGCGTGCCAAGCCGGGTGCGGAAGCGGTTGTTGAGAGCCGTGATCGTCGCCGTCCCGCCGGTGATGTTGTTGTAGGCTTGATTGCCAGCGATGTTCTCGATGATGGCATTGAATTCGACGACGACGAATTCCTGGTCCAGATCACGGTCGCTGTTGACCAAGGTATCGAACCAGAAGTACACATTTGATCCGCTGGCGTAGTTGTCGGCGCTACGATTGCTGGGGCTGGACGAGACGGCGTTATCAGGCAGCACGAAAGACGGGACGATGCTGGCGAGGTTGGCTTCACTGCCCGTTGCGAATAACGCTGGATCGGACAGGGTCGAAGAGGTGATGCCCGCGTCGTTGGAAACGAGCACCGCCATCGCAGTGCCATCGTCGAGAAAGAGCAGCCCTGGATACAGGTCGTCTTCAATCCGGAAGTTCACCGCCGTGCCCTCAGCCAGCTGGAAGGCCAGCCGGTAGCGCACAATCTCCCCGATCACGACTCGCTCCGACCCGCTTACGAAGCCTGAACTTGGCTCGGAGGTGGTGGCGATGGTCTTGGTCGGGCCGCTGGTGATCGTCACGATCCCATCGCCGCTGGCTGCGTAGTCGTCCACGCCTCCCGCGCCCGAGCGTTCAATGGCAGTGGTGTTGTATGGCGAGCGGGGTGTGGTCTCGTCGCCTGGCAGGCTGGTCCAGGTCAGATCAGCGCTGTTGGTCAGCACCTCGCCCGGGCTGACGGAGGCGTCGAGCGTGACCTCAAAGGTGAACACGGTCGTGCTCCCCAGGGGAAAGCCCGTGGGCTGATTCCAGCTCGCCGTGAGCGTATTTCCACTGAATGAGCACGTATCCGGCGTGAGGCTGCCGCCGGTGCAGTCGAGCGTGCTGGTGGTGTACGTCATCCCGGCTGGCAGTGCATCCGAGAGATTCAGGTCGAACGCATCAGCATGACTCACCGCAGCATCGATCACCGTTTCGGCGTCGTGTTGGACGGTCATCGTGAAGGTGATCGTATCGCCGGCATCGCCCTGATTCGGGGCAGGCACCTTGCTCACCATCAGTTTGGGCTCGATCACGGTCAGGTTCGGAGCCCCGACCGCTGTCAGGCTGCCACTGTTCCAGGACAGGACTGCGCTGTTGTTCAGGAGCGTGCCATCCTGATTCCCGGCGCTGTTGAGAACGACGACCCGGTAGCTGAATGTGATCTGCTCGGCAAGTGCGTTATCCCGGTCGGTGTTGATCAGGTCGCCGAGTTCGAAACGAACGCTTGAACCTGGGCTGGCTACAGGTGGGCTGATAAACGCGCCGCAGCCCTCGGAAAAATCGCCAGCCCCGATGGAGGTCGAGATCGCGCTCGAGGCGGTGATGGAGAGGCAGTCGAGAAACGCCAAACCGGCATCAAAATTGTCGAGCACGACCGCACCCGGCATCTCGCCTTCCGGGACATCGATCGTGATCGAGTAGGTGGCGATCTCGCCGATGACAGCCTGAGCGCGAGCGTTGTTGGGATTCTCGATCTCGCTGCTGACGAGCGACTTTGCCAGCACGCCGGTAACTGACGTCTCGGCGGTATCCGTCTGAGGCGCGGCGAGATGGTTCTGACCGCCTTCGCTGCCGGCGTAGCTGACCAGCGATTCGGTGTTGATGATCGTTCCCGGCGTGACATCGTCCCGCAACTGCAGATCGAAGGTGATCAGGATGATGTTGTTACCCGAATTTGGATCGTGTGCTTGGCAGACGCCCGAGCCGACCGGGTCGACCAGTTCGATGCCGCTGCCGAAGAGGTCATCCGCGGTGTTGTCTGTCCCATCCGGGCCGCCGCCGAGGCCCGTGAAGCCGATCGCGGGATCGGAGGAATCGCCATAGTAAACCTGCAGGTTGAGGCCGCTGGCGTCGCCCGGGATCTGAAATTCGGCGGGCAGGTCATCACGGATGACGATGTCGAAGGCGCCGTTCAGGCTCGAACCAGTGTTCTCGATCACGATGGCGAAGGTGACGACATCGCCGGCGTCGACGAAGCTGACATTGCTATCGATCGGGCTTGCCGCCAGGTTGGTCGAGTTAATCACGCCTCCCCAGCGCGGTGAATTGGTGCGGTCGAGAAATGTCACCGGTCCGATCGTAACCGGGTCGAAGACAGCGTTGGGGTTGTTGGACCAGATGGCAGCCTTCTTCGAAACCAGGACCGGCTCTGTCAGCACGATCTGGGTGATCGCGTCCGAGGCAACTGTGCCGGCGTTGGTGCTGCCCTCGAAGCCGTGGACCTGGTTGGTCAGGTAGAGCCGGTCGGCGAAGGGCTCGCTGGAGACCACGACGGTGAAGAGCAGGTCGACCGTCGTCACCTGATGGCGGGGGTCGTTAAAGTCGCCGTAATAGAAGTTGAGCGAGTTGTTTGCAGGATCGGATGTCAGCGCCGGCACGAGGCAGCCGGCGGGTGTCCCGCCGGGATCGCAGGTGTAGGCATAGAACGAATCGGCTGGCCCGAATTTTGCGATGCCGGGTGCTGGTGCACCCGCGCTGACCGTCGTATCAAAGGACCAGGCCGGTCCCGGGTTTCCATCGCCATCAGGATCGGCGACGTTGAAAATCGGGAGCGGGATGTAATCGGTGAATTCGAGATTCTCCTCGTCGCTGGTGGGCAGGCTGAACTGTATGCGGTACGTGAGGCTGTCGCCTGGTTTGACCTCGACCGGGGAGGAGAGCGTGGTGCTGCCGTTCAGGGCGTAGATCGATTTCGACAGCGTGCCGGTGCCGATCTCCGCGCCCGCCGCACTGCCATCGGTCTCATCGAAACCGGTGGGCGAGAAGCTGCTGGTGTCGAGCACTTCCCCGGTTACGCTGGCAGTGTTACCGAGCACATCGCCCTGGTCGACGCTCGTGTCGCCGGAGGGATAGTCGTCGATAAAGTCATCGAGGATCGTGGTCTGGAAACGGATGATGGCGTAGGTCGGGCCGTCGTTGTACCCACCCGGAAGCCCCGTGTCGCATTCTGGCATTCCGTACCGGGACTGGTGTAGTCGCAGAGTACGTCGTAGTTTGGCGCGGCAAAGGATGCGCTGGGAAGCGTGTAGCGGTTGCCAGCGACCTCGAGACTGGGGGTGCCGGTCAGATGCTGTCCATCCGAGATCGTATCGTTGATCTCAAGGCCGTCGAAGGCGAAGAAGTCCGAAATTTGGAAAGCCAGACTGTATTCGAGCGTATCGCCCGGTGAGTTGCCTCCACCGCTGAGGTTGGTGACCCCTTTTTGCAGGGCAATAGATTTGGCCGTCAGCGCGTGCTCGCAGCTGGCCGGGTTCTCGCTCACACCTCCACCGCTGTCGCGCGGGTCGAGAGGCGTCCAGTCGCCGCTGATCGCGGCGTTGTTGCAGGCCGTGACGTCATTCCCGGACGAGGGGTTCAGCACCCAGTTGCTGGACGCATCATCAAGAGGTATGAAGAAATCGAAGCTCAGGCTGGCGCTGCCGCTCACGCTGCCCGGGAAGGTGCAGGCGAGCGTTTCGCCTGGAGCCGCCCCAATCGCGCTGCAGGCGGCCCCCGGAGGTGAGGACGAGATCAGGGAAAACCCCTGCAGGTTGGCCGGCAGCTGATCCGAGAGCACGACCGAGGCCAGGCTCTGTCCGGGTGCGATGCCAATGGTGACGGTGTACTGCAGCGGATAGTAGCCCCGGACATTCGACCCGCTTGCAGCTTCGTCCTCGGGACCGCTGTAAGTCTTGGAAAGCGTGAACAGCGTCGGTGTAACCGTCCTCGTCGTCCAACCGGTGAGGGTGGAGGGGCCGGTGTCGCCGCAGCACCAGTCGTCGAGCGGCGTGGCGCCAAATTCGAACCCGGCCCGCGCCTGGATCGTCAGTGGGGAACCGAGATCGGCGTAGCTGCTCATGTTGGCTGTGACGGATACTGGCGCCGGAGGCTGATCAGGTGCGAAGCTGCCGAAGGGTAGACGCAGCACGACAAGCGTGTCGCCCGGCGTCCCGCTGACGGTGATGTAGCTGCCGCTGGCATCCCGCATGAGAGGGTGTGTGGCATTTCCTGCACTGTCAAACGGGATCAGCCACATGTTCTGGTTTGGGCCGGAGGTTTGGAAGGGAACCGTCAGATATGAAGCTGAGATCGAACTCGTTCCCAGGCCGTCGTAGGGGAGGCCGCCGGTGTCGGCATCCGCTCCGGTGGTGTCCAGAATCAGGTCAATGACCGGGCCATAACCGGGATCGGCGCCGGTGTTGTCAAACTCCACCGTGAAGGTCACGTCCTGTCCGATTGGCACCTGCGCTGGGACGTTCAGGCTCAGGCTCGCAGCTGGGGCCGGCATGGGTTTGGTGTGCGTATCTTCACGGGGAGCTGGCAGTGAAGTTGGAGCAGGGCGTGCAGCGGCTGTGCTCCCGGGTAAGCCCAGCAGCATCAGAGCCATCCCGAATGCATACAGTGTGCGTGTTAACCCGCAGGCGGATGGGGTGGAGCAGCGTCGACGCAGTTGGCTATTGATGTTTTTCTCCGCATTAAACAGGAGCCGCTGCAGGGCGCTCCCGGCCTAATCATAATTGGCTTCCGCATTCCTGCGCAAGGCAGGATTTTGCGGAAAATTCGAGAAAATTAATGCAACGGTCCTGGCTTTGGCAGGGCATGGATTTGGGCTTGTGCATCCGGCTGGAAGGCCTCCCCGATGTGGAGAGATGAGGGGACCAGCGTCGTCCTTCAGCTTGCGCATACCCCCGGCATCGCTACAATGCCCTCGTTCAGAAGGGATGTATGCACTATTCATATATGCTTCTTATGTTCGCCGGGGAGCCGACGGATATAATGGATATGTGATATGTGCCGGACGCACATATCGAGGAAGGTGCTACATGATGCGATTTGACCGCTTTACTGAGCGGGCACAAGACGCGGCTCAGAGAGCAGCCGAGATCATTCAACGCTATGGTCATAATCAAATTGACACCGAGCATATCCTGCTGGCGCTGATCGAGCAGCCGCAGGGGGTGATCTCGCAGATTCTCGAGCGGCTGAACGTTGATATCGACCATCTCTCCGAATTGATCGACCAGCAACTGCGCAGCAGCCCGAAAGCGAATATCTACGGCGGCGGCGCGGGCCAGATCTTCATCACGCCGCGCGTGAAGCGCGTGGTCGATATGGCGAATGAGGAAGCCAACCGGCTAAACGACGAGTACATCTCCACCGAGCATATATTTCTGGCGATCCTCTCCGAACGGAATACCGCCATTGCGCGGCTTCTGAACGAAGAGGGCATCACCAAGGAGCGGGTCTACGATGCGATCAAGGAGATTCGCGGCGGACAACGGGTGACCGACCGCAAGGCAGAATCACGCTACCGGACGCTGGAGAAGTACTCGCGCGACCTGACTCAGCTGGCCAAGGAGGGCAAGCTGGATCCGGTCATCGGCCGAGATAATGAGATCCTGCGCGTCATCCAGATCCTCTCGCGCCGGACGAAGAACAACCCGGTGTTGATCGGCGAAGCCGGCGTCGGCAAGACAGCCATCGTCGAAGGACTGGCTCAGAAGATCGCTCAGAACGACGTCCCCGAAATCCTGAGCGGCAAGCGCGTGGTCTCGCTTGACCTGGGTGCAATGATCGCCGGTTCACGCTTCCGGGGCGAGTTTGAAGAACGCTTGAAAGCTGCGATCGAGGAGATCCAGCGCGCTGAGGGCGAAGTGATCTTGATGATCGACGAGCTGCACACTGTCGTCGGGGCCGGATCAGCGCAGGGGGCGATGGATGCCTCCAATATGCTCAAACCAGCGCTGGCGCGCGGTGAACTGCAGTGCGTGGGCGCCACCACGCTGGACGAGTATCACAAACACATCGAGAAGGACGCAGCACTTGAGCGCCGCTTCGCTCCGGTGTTTGTCGAAGAGCCATCGATCGAGGAGACGATCGAGATGCTGCAGGGCATTCGGGACCGCTATGAAGCCCATCACAAAGTGCGCTTCTCGGATGAGGCGCTGGTAGCAGCGGCCCGCTTGAGCCAGCGCTACGTCACCGACCGCCACCTGCCGGACAAGGCGATCGACCTGATCGACGAGGCCGCCGCCAAGCTGCGCGTTGCGCTTTACTCCCTTCCGCCGGAACTGAAGGAATTGAAGGCCGAGGTTGACCGGCTGATGGCGGAGGAGGAACAGGCGGGTGTCGAACGCGATTATGAACGTGCGGCCGAGAAGAAAGCCCAGCGGCTGCGCATCGAAACGGAGTTCAAGGAAAAGCGGGATGCCTGGGAATCCGAGCACCAGCTCGATGAGCTGGTAGACGAGAATGACATCGCCGAGGTCGTTGCGCAGTGGACTGGGATCCCGGTCAGCCAGGTGATGGAGACCGAAGCCGAGAAGCTGCTGCAGATGGAAGACCGGCTCCACGAGCGTATCATCGGGCAGGACGAGGCGATACACGCCCTAGCCGACGCGATCCGGCGTGCGCGCGCCGGTTTGAAAGATCCGCGCCGGCCGATCGGCTCCTTCATCTTCCTTGGTTCTTCCGGCGTTGGAAAGACCGAGATGGCGAAGGCGCTGGCTGAATTCATGTTTGACGATGAGGATGCTCTGGTGCGCGTGGATATGAGCGAATACCGCGAGCAGCACACTGTCTCGCGCCTGTTCGGCGCGCCGCCAGGAGATATCGGCTATGAAGAAGGCGGCCAGCTGACCGAAGCGGTCCGCCGCCGTCCATTCCGTGTGGTGCTGTTTGACGAAATCGAGAAAGCGCATCCCGAGGTGTGGAATTCGCTGCTGCAGATCCTCGATGACGGCCGCCTGACGGATGGCCAGGGAAGAGTGGTCGATTTCCGCAACACAGTGCTCATCATGACCTCCAACCTGGGGACAGAATTCGTCACCCGCTCTGGAACGCTCGGCTTTCTGAAGTCGGGCGAAACGGAGGAGCGCGAGGCGGAGGAGAAGATCGAGCGCGAGCTCAAAGACACCTTCCGGCCCGAGTTCCTTAACCGGGTCGATGAGGTGATTATCTTTTCCAAGCTCACGCTGAAGGATATGGAGCAGATCGTCGATCTGCAGATGGCCCAAGTCCAGGAACGCCTGGCCGAGCATGGAATTGATGTCGAGCTCACCGATACCGCCCGCTCCTGGCTGGCGAACGAAGGCTTCGATCCCGATTTTGGCGCCCGGCCGCTGAAGCGGGCTCTGCAGCGGCACGTTGAGAGCCCACTTTCCGTGAAGATTCTGCAGGGCGAATTTGAGCAGGGCGAGCGCGTGTTGGTCGATTACGACGAAGAGCAGGGTGTCTTCTTCCGCCGGGTGGAGAATTCCGCTCCGGTCAAGATCGAGGAAGAAGTCTCGGCTTGAAGGTTGGAAACGAAAAAGAACGGGGCGGCTAAAAGCCGCCCCGTGTTAGTTCTAGGCGACTGCCGGCTGTTTTTCCTGCCCGGCTTTAAGCAGAAGCTCTGCGGCGCTCTCTAAATTCGGGGCGCTCTCGCCCCCCAGCATGGTCGCCAGTTCGCGCACCCGCTCCTCCTGAGCAAGCGAGGTGACAACCGTCACCGTGCGGCCGTCGTGCAGCTTTTTCTCCACGCGGAAGTGCTCGTCGCCAAAGGCAGCCAATTGCGGAAGATGCGTGATGCAGAGCACCTGATGATTGGCCGTCAACCCCCACAGCTTCTTGCCGACGATGGCTCCGACCCGGCCGCCGATGCCCTGGTCGATCTCATCGAAGATCAGCGTTGGTGTGTGATCAGCCCGTGCGAGGACGCTTTTCATCCCCAGCATCAAGCGGGAGGTCTCGCCGCCGGAGGCGATGCGCGCCAGCGGCTTCAACCCCTCGCCCGGGTTGGGCTCGACCAGAAACTCGATCCGGTCCAGACCTGCCGGGCCCAGCGCATAGCGCTCGCCATCGATCTGTGCACCGTCAGGATCCCTCTTCCACTTCATGTCCAGCCCGAACTTCGCCCCGCTCATGCGCAGGTCCTCAAGTTCGGTTTCGATCGCCGCTTGCAAGCGTGAGCCTGCCGATCGCCGCAGCTCGGATAACTGCTTGCCGAGCGCCCCGAGCCCCTCGAGCAGCTCCTCTTCCCTGGCAAGCAGTTCCCCCATGCGCTCTTCGGCGTGCTCGATCTTCTCCAGTTCTTCGGCTGCTGCGTCCGTTTGGTTCAGCACCGCTTCGATCGTGTCGCCGTACTTGCGCTTCAGGGAAGAGATCATGCTCAACCGTTCTTCCACCTCATCCAGGCGGCGCGGGTTAAATTCGATGTTCTCGCGATACGCACGGATGCTGCGGGTGAGATCGCTCACCTGGTCCTCCAGGCCTTGCGCGCTGGCGGCGAGCTCCTGCGTGCTCGGATCGATCTTCGCCAGGCTCCGCAGCGCATCGACTACTCGTCCCAGCGCGTCCTTGGCGGAAATCCGTTCGCCGTGCGAGCCGGTCAGCCCGGCCAGGGCTTGCTCGCTGCCTTGCGCCAGTTGCTCGGCGTTCGTCAGCCGCGTGCGCTCTTCTCGCAGGGTTTCGTCCTCGCCCGGCTTGAGCTTTGCCGCCTGCACCTCATCGATCTGGAAACGCAGGAAATCTGCCCTGCGGGCGAGCTCCCTTTCCTCGCTGCGGAGGTCTTCCAAAGACCGGCGGAGATCCTGCAGTTCCCGGTAATCTTGCAGGTACGCTTCGAGCACAGCCTCGACCTCTGCGTAGCGGTCGAGCAAATTGAGGTGCTTTCGGACACGCAGCAGGCTGAGGTGTTCCGATTGACCGTGGACGTCTACCAGCCATTGCCCGATTTCCGAAAGCAGGGCCAGGCTGACCGTGCGACCGTTAATGCGGCAGATGTTCCGGCCTTCGCGCCGGATTTCGCGCCCGAGCAGGAGCTGTTCCTCGTCGTCCAAAAGAGATTCGCGATCGAGGATTTCCAGCACCGGCTGGCGGATCGCGCGCTCCAACGCAAACGTCCCCTCGATTTGTGCGGTGTCAGCACCGGACCGGATAAAGGTGCTCTCCGCGCGCCCACCCAGCAGGAGCTCGACGGCGTCGATGATGATCGATTTGCCGGCACCGGTTTCGCCGGTGAAGACGACGAACCCCGGGCCGAGCCGCAGATCAAGCTCCTCGATGATGGCGAAGTCGCGGATGCGCAGTTCGGTCAGCATGGCGGTTTAGAGTTGAATGCCTCGTAGGCGAGCGAACAGGGCTCCCAACATCAGGAGCGCGTATCCAACCGGCCAAGCGATTGTGATCAGCACACTCGAGAGCCATCCCTGCCCGAGATCGGCTCCGGCATACATGAACATCGGAACGTAGCGGCTCAGCTGGTATCCGAGGTAAATCAGCACACCGAGGACGCCTCCAGCGACAGCGGCAACCGGAAGTGTGCGCGAGCGCCGGCGGCGCACGGCCCAGCGTATGATCTCTGCAATCCCGCCCCCGACCACCGGTGCTACGAACAGGCCCCAGAAACCCAGGAAATCGAGCACAGCCGTCGCTCCACCCACGCACACCATGGAGATCAACGCTGCGAGGGGGATGTCGTAGGTTGTGGAATTATCGAATATCTTCTGCTGACCTTTGACGCATTCCCGGCAGCGGTAGCCGACTGGGGTTTGGACAGCGCACTGCGCGCAAATGGGTTTTTCGCAGCGATTGCAGCGCAGCGTGGTCTCACGGTCGGGGTGGTTGGCACAGACCAGCGTCTGTTCGGTCATCGGTGACCTCCGGCGGAAGGATTTTGGTTCATGCGTGAGGTCAGGTTGCGATAGAAGTAATCGGGCTCTTGGAAGCGGACGAAGCGCACAACGTCCTCGCTGGCCCGGACGACGACTGCGTCTTCATCCTGGAGTGCGACGGGTTCCTGTCCGTCCATGCTCAATGAAGCCTGGTGGTCGGTGCGCACAGTGATCTTCACCTGTGATCCCTCGTGCAGCACGATGGCCCGGTCGACCGAAAGGTGCGGAGCGACTGGAACGAGCAAGATGTTACGCAGTTCCGGGGGCAGGATCGGCCCGCCGGCAGCGAGCGCATAGGCTGTAGACCCGGTGGGTGTAGCCACGATCAGCGCATCAGCGACATAGGTTGTCAGCAGATGGCCGTCGAGGACGGCCGTCAGACGGACCGGACGCACCATCTCGCCGCGACCGATCACGCATTCATTGAGTACATCCCACCGCCCGAATTCCTCTTCCCCGCGCGTGTGCTGGGCGTGCAGCATCATGCGTGTTTCCAGCCAGAACTTGCCTTCCAGCATACGGGAAACAGCTTCCCGCCACCCCTCGCGCTGAATTTCGATGAGAAAACCCAGCCCTCCGAGGTTGATGCCCAGGATCGGCACATCGTACGGCGCGCAGAGATGGCCGGCACGCAGCATCGTTCCGTCGCCGCCGAGTGCGATCAAGACCTCGGCCTTGCCGGCATGAATCCCGCTGCGCAACTCCTCATCATAGAGTGAGCCATAGGAATTGTCGACGCCCTCCGAATCGAGATACCGGCCGAGTTCGGCGGCCATATCCAGTGCCCGCGGCATACGGGGGTGTCCAGCGATAAAAATTCGACGAGGAGGATGGTTCGGACCGATCATAATGGATATTATAAGCGCAGGTTTGCGCTCCTGCCTCAGGAGCCAAGCGCCTGATCGCACACCGATCGGAACCCGCAGCCCCGGCAGCGTTCTGGCTGCGAATGGGAGCGTGAGGGGAGTGAAGCGTGTGCGCCGCGCATTTCGGATAGCGTTGTAAGAAGCCGGCGTTCCAGCCCGTGTGTGTTGGCGACGCGGAAGCTGCGCTGCGGGTATGCGATGAAACCGTGCCCTGGCCTGCGCCCATGCTGGGTTTCGACCAGTCTCATGTACGCTGCGAGCTGCAGCAGATGGCTATCGTAAGGCTGCAACGGTGACTGGCCGGATTTGATCTCGACCGGGATCAGCGAGTTGCGCTGCTTAACGAGGTAATCGGGACGGCCGGCCAGGCGCAACTCGGGGTCGAAGAGCGGAGCTGCTGGTTCGAGCGTGTGGTGGTCGATGTACACCGGCACGCCGGGGGGCATGCCCGCTCTGCGCTGTGCCTGCCGAGCGAGCAGAATCAGCAACCCTCCAAGGATGATGAGGACCAGGGCCGGGTTCATCCGTCATCCTCAAGGCCAGAGCAACTGGACAGCGACCAGCGCCAGGCCAATCAGGAGCGACAGCGCTCCCAACATACCCAGTGCGCGCACAGCTGAGATTGCACCCGCATGTATGCGGTGGTGTGTGCTGCCTTCAGCCATGCGGTTTTGGTTGCGCGAGATCTCGCCCCGCTGTGCATATCCCCACGCACGTTCGCAAAATGCGAACAGGCTGATATCCGAGGCGCGGATCACCGGCTGGGTCACAGGTCCAACTCCTTCAGTTTGCTATGGACTGCTTCGAGCGCCTGACGCAGTTCGCTCCCCTGGAAACTGGTGGTGAGATCACCGCGCGTCCGTTCGGTCACCCCGCGCACCATGTCCGTTGTACGGCGCAAATTGCTTGTGAGCGCGTCGGGGAAGTCGATCGTCACCAGCAGGCCGTAGATCTCATCCATCGCTTCAAGCAGGCGTTCGGCTTCGGTGATCCGGTCGTGGCGCAGGATATCGAGCACCCTGCGCCGCAGCTCGCCTGCGGCCTCCCCCAGACCACCCAGGTATGGGACATAGTCCACATCCAGTTGTTCAGGCGTTGGAAGCGGGTCACCGGAGCTCAACGCATCGAAAATATTTGCCTCGGCGAATTCCTTCAAGCCGGACTGTGTGTATCCAGCGTGGTACAGGTCGGGGAAGGGCTCGAGTTCGGTCTTGAGCGCAGCGACGAGCTCGGCCGCCTGCGTGAGATGCTGGCGCGCCAGCTTGCGGTCCTCGCGGTGGGCAGCTCGAATGGCTTTGGAGCAGTGCCGGATCAGGGTACGGGAATGCTGCAGCGCCCGGTCACGCACGACGTTCTTTTCCTCAAGATGCTGCCGGATGCGGTCACCGATGTCATCCAGATTATCCATTGATTATTCTCCATCGTCTTCCGATTCGGGGTTTGTGCGGAAGAGTTGCCTGCGGGTTTCTGCACTTCAGGGCTCATAGCTTACTCCGATGGGAATCGGGCACCCTCAGCCGGCCTTTTCCGTCAGCTGAGGGTGCCGTGGTATCAACTAGAACGGGATATCATCCTCGGTTTCGACGGGTGAGGATGACCCGCTGTCGCTCGAATCGTAGCTGGAGTCATCCCGCCCGCCGAGGAAGCGGACGGTCTGAGCGGAGAGCTCAAACGAGGCGGCCGGTGAGCCGTCCTGGCGGTTCCAGATACGCGGGTTGCCATTCTCGTCCGGCACCAGCCGGCCTTCGATCAGCACCTGTCGGCCTTTGCGCAGGTATTGATTCACCGTCTCGGCCTGGCGGCCCCAGACGGATACGCGGAACCAGATCGTCTCGTCGCGCAGTTCACCGGAGCTATCGGTGTACTTGCGGCTGGTGGCGACCGAGAGATTGGTCACAGCCTGGCCGCTGGGCGTGTAGCGCATTTCGGGATCGCGGCCCAGATTCCCAACAACAATCACGGTATGAAACATGGGGTTCTCCTTCCGATGGGGATCAAATTTGAGTTCCGACCCGGGCGGTCGTTTTCGCTTTTCTGTGCGCCCACCGGTACTAGAACAATTGTACTATTTTTAAGGGGCGCATGTCAAGAACCAGTTTTGAGAACCGCGCATCCGTATCAGGGCGTGTGGAGCAGCGCGCGCGTGCGTTCGAGGAAAATATCTCTCACCGCCAGCGCGGTCTCGTCCGACGCCTGCCAGGGGCGGCCGTATTCATCGAGCGTGATCGGGATCAGGTCAAAGGCCCGCACACCGTCCGCGTCCAGCCATACCTGCAGGATGCCGCTTTCGGGCGGGCCGGCATCCTCAAAGGCGAAGTTGCCCAGCCCGTAGGCGATCACGCCACCCTGGTAGAGCTCAACGCCCTGAAGCAAATGAGCATGGTGCCCGAGCACGAAATCGGCGCCGGCCTCGATCGCGGTATGCGCAGCGGCAACCTGTTCCGCGCTCGGCGGGACGACATATTCGTAGCCGCTGTGCAGCACGACGATCACGAGGTCAGCGGTTTCCCGTGCAGCGGCCACATCGATGCGGATACGGTCGAGATCAGCCCAGGCGATGCCAGGGCTTTCGGCGCTTGCCTGCCACACCCGGGCATCAAAGCCGCGGTACTCCCGCGGTACATCGACATATGCGAGAAAGGCCAGCCGCAGTCCGTGCACCTCGCGTAAGACGGCTTGGTGGGCGATGGCCTCGTTCGCTCCGGCTCCCACGACTCCGATGCCCTGGCTCTCGAGCAGTTCAATCGCCTGTAGCAGCAAGGTCGGCCCGAAATCCATGGCGTGGTTGTTGGCGAGCGATATCAAATCGAACCCGGCCAGGGCCAGGCTTTCGGCCGCTTCGGGCGGCGCGCGAAACGTATAGCCCTTTGACTCCGGCTTTCCACCCGTCCCCATGGCGGATTCGAGATTCCCCAGTGCCAGATCGGCCGCCTGCAGTTGCGGGCCCAGGTGGCGCCAGGGGAAGTCCAGCTCACCGGAGATCAGCATCACGCGGAAGGTACGATCAAGCATGACATCGCCGACGGCAGCCAGGCGCGCAACCCGGTCCTTGCCCATGCGTTCTGCTAGCAGCGGCGCCAGTGCCTGAGCTGCCGCTTCCAACCCCGGCCGCGCATGCAGCGACCAGCTGCGGCGCAGTGGATAACCTTCCTCGCCGGGATGGACCCCGTCGACGCGCAAGGCACGCAGGTCAGGCGACATGTCGTGCCAGTCAAGCGTTGCGATGAAGGGTGAACCCTGCGCGGCGATCTCCTGCGCCTCGTCGAGCGAGAGATCGGACCAATCGCTGTCGAACGGTACGGCCAGGACGAGCGCCCGGTCGCTGATGGGGATTCCATCGGCGTCGGGCAGCAGCGCCAGGTCGATTTCGCCGCGCTCGAGTTGACTCTGGTCGGGAGTGGATGGATTAAGCTGGATCACCCAGTTGAATTCAAGCTTGGCGGCGTCAGACAGTACGGCGGAAGCCGTTTCCGCCAGTTCGGGCGGCACGCCGAGGATCAGGTTGGGGATCGGAGTCGGTTCCGCTGTGCTGGTTGGAGTCGCAGTCGCCGAAGCCCGCAGGGGCGGTGTAGCCTCTGAACGCAATTGCTGTGGCTGCATGCGGTCCGCGCCCCGACAGGCCGCCAGCAGAAATAGTGGCAGCAACAGGGAGAGCCTGGACCACCGCTTGCGGCTCGAGAAACCTGTGCATAGCATGGTGAACATTATACGCAACCCGGGAACGTCTGACCCTCGGGTCATCCGGTTGATTTTCGTCGGATGCAGCGAGGTTGACAGGGCGCTATAATGCGGCATAATGGGTGGACGATAGCCGTTACAGGCTGTGACGGCGGAAAGTAAGCGGCGGAACACCGCCAGAGAGACCGGGGCGTGGCTGAAACCCCGGTTCGAGTGGCTGCCGTTGAAGTTCCCGCCTGAGCCGCTCGGGGGAACGCCTCCCAGCGAGGCCAGTAGTTCGAGCCGGAACCCTGCCGTTATCATGAGGGACCCGATCACGCACCACAGTCGTCGGGAATAAGTGGGCCCGAGAGGGTCAACAAGGGTGGTACCACGGGCAGCTCCCGTCCCTTGAGGAGGGGCGTTTTTATTTAATGGCTCTCCGCACCGATCGCACGGCAGGATGAAGGAGGCATGATGCTGGATCGTTTGGATCAGCTTGAAGCCGAAGGGCTGGCTGGCCTCGAACAGGCTGGAGACGAGGCAGAGTTGCAGGCATGGAAGACGCGCTATCTCGGGCGTTCGGCAGAATTGGGAAAGATCACTGAATCGCTGCGCGATTTGCCGAAGGCAGAGCGCCCGGCTGTTGGCCGGAGGGCGAACGAGGTCAAACAGGCGCTTGAACGCGCCCTCGCCGAATGGGAGGCAGAGTTGGAACAAGCCGCCCTGCGCCGAAGCCTGTCGGCTGAGCGGCTCGATGTCACGCTCCCTGGCCGGCCGGTTGAGCGGGGCCGGCTGCACCCGGCCACGCAAATGCTGCGCCGGATCAGCGCCATCTTTGCCACGATGGGTTTTCAGATCTACCGTTCGCGTGAGGTCGAAACAGATGACTTCAACTTCGGATTCCTCAACATGCCACCCTATCATCCGGCGCGGGATCAGTGGGACACGTTCTTTACAGCCGAGCCCGGGGTCGTGCTGCGCACCCATACCTCACCCGGCCAGATCCATGTGATGCGGGAGCGGGCCCCGGAGCCGATTCGGGTGATTCTGCCCGGCATGTGTTACCGCTATGAACAGGTGACGGCACGGGCCGAATTCCAATTCAATCAGGTCGAAGGGCTGGCGGTAGGCGAAAACATAACCTTCGCGGATCTCAAGGGCACCCTGGTGACGTTTGCGCGCAGCCTATTCGGTGATGATGTGCGCACGCGCTTCCGCGCCTCGCATTTCCCGTTCACCGAACCATCGGCAGAGATGGACATCGAGTGCCTGGTCTGCCAGGGTGCTGGATGTTCGGTGTGTAAGAAGACCGGCTGGCTCGAAATTCTGGGCTGTGGGATGGTCCATCCCACCGTGCTGAGACACGGCGGCTACGATCCGGAACTGAACTCGGGTTTCGCCTTCGGTATGGGCCCGGAGCGGATCGCGATGCTTAAATACCGCATCGATGACATCCGCTACTTCTGGGCCAATGATATGCGCTTCCTGGAGCAGTTCTGATCGCGGTTTTCCCAACGGCTGCGAATCGAGAGGGAGAAACATGAAGGTACCGCTTTCTTGGTTGAAAGACTTCGTTGAAATTGAGCTTTCGGTCCCCGACCTCGCCCGCCGGCTGACTCTGGCTGGCCTCGAGGTCGAACACGTACAGTTCATCGGACTGCCGCTGCCGGAAGGGAACATCGCCGGTCATGCAGACGCGAATCAGCTACTGGACACGAATGTCAGCGGGCTGGCATGGGATCCTGAATTGATCGTCGTCGGCGCGGTCCTGGAGGTCATGCCGCATCCGAACGCGGACCGGCTGGTGCTGTGCCGGCTGGATGACGGGCGTGAAGAACACGTCGTGCTGACCGGAGCGCCGAACCTCTTTCTGTACAAGGGGCAGGGCCCGCTTGATGAGCCGCTCAAGGTGGCCTTCGCGCGAGAGGGTGCGCGGCTGTACGACGGTCACCAACCGGGCTTCCAGGAGTTCACGCTGAAGCGGGCTAAGATCCGGGGCGTCGAATCCTACTCCATGGTGTGTTCCGAGAAGGAGCTCGGGATCTCGGAGGAACACGAAGGCGTGATCATCCTCGATCCGGATGCACCGGTCGGCTTGCCCCTGGCGGAGTACATGGGAGATGCGGTATTCGACATTGCCATCACGCCCAACATCGCCCGGGATGCTAACATCCTCGGGGTGGCGCGGGAGATAGCCGCTCTCACCGGAGCACAGTTAGAAGAACCTTCCTACGATGTGCCCTGGACGGGGCCCGAAATCGAGGGGCGAGCGTCGATCGAGATTCGCGAGCCGGAACTCAACCCGCGCTTTGTGCTGGGGTTGATCGAGGGGATCACGGTCGGGACAAGCCCATACTGGGTGCAACGGCGTCTGCAGTTGGCCGGCATGCGGCCGATCAACTGTATCGTCGATGCCACGAACTACGTCATGCTTGAACTGGGCGAACCGCTGCATGCCTTCGACTATGATGTGCTGGTCGAGCGGGCGGGCGGCGATCCGCCGAAGATCATCACCCGTCACCCTGAACCTGGCGAGAAGCTCACCACGCTGGATGAAGTCGAGCGTGAGCTTGACGATTTCACCGTTCTGGTCGCCGATACAGCCGGCGCGCTATCGATCGCCGGAGTCATGGGCGGTCTGGAATCGGAGGTGACCGAGAAGACGCGCCGGGTGCTGCTGGAAGGAGCGGCCTGGAACTTCATCAATATCCGGCGCACAATTGCCGCCCAGAACCTGCATTCTGAGGCTTCTTACCGGTTTGAACGCGGGGTCCATCCAGCGATAGCCGAGCGCGGTGTGAGACGATGCCTGAGTTTGATGGCCCAATTCGCCGGGGGTGAGATCGCCCGCGGCCTGGTAGACGCCTATCCGCTTCCACCACAAGCCGAGCCCGTGGAACTGCAGCCGGCGCAGGTCAAGCGACTGCTGGGGATCGAACTATCAAGCGACGCGATCGCTGATCTGCTCCGCTCGCTCCAGTTTGACGTTGAAGTCAAGGGCGATACGCTGGCCGTCACCTGCCCTGACCACCGCCTCGACATCGGAACCGGGGTGATCGGGGTCGCCGATCTCCTGGAGGAGATCGCCCGCATCTATGGATATGATCGCATCCCGGAGACGATGATTAAGGATGCCCTGCCGCCGGTCCACCGCGACCGCGCTCAGGAGATCGAAGCGCGCATCAAGGATCTACTGTCTGACCTGGGACTGCAGGAAGTCATTACCTACCGCCTGACGACGGCGGAGCGTGAGAAACGCATCCTCAAGCCCTCTCAAGCTGCAGATGAACGGCCATATGTGCGGATCGAAAACCCGATCAGCTCTGATCGGGTGGTGATGCGGCACAGTCTGCTGGCAAGCGTGCTGGAAATCGTCGAAAGCAACGCGCGCTTCACGGAGCGCATCGCCGTGTTCGAGATCGGGCCGGTGTACCTCTCGAGTGAGGATGAGACCCTGCCGAAGGAACCCGAGAAGGTGGTCATCGCATTGACCGGCCCGCGGGCAGTCACGGCCTGGGACCAGGAGCCCAGCGGGGCGATGGACTTCTTTGACCTTAAGGGAATGCTCGAAGCCCTCTTCCAGGCGCTCCATCTGGGTGCTGTTGATTTTGAACCCTACGAGCATCCGACGTTCCACCCCGGGAAGTGCGCCGCAATGGTGGTCGACGGCCGCAGACTGGGCGTCATGGGCGAGCTGCATCCGCGGGTGCAGACCCAATACAGCCACCTGGAGGCACCTGTGACGGCTGCCGAGCTCGACCTAGGGGCTCTGCTCGAGCGCACTCCGGATACCTTCGATGTCCAGGCGGTGGAACCCTATCCACCGGTGCTTGAAGACCTGGCGGTCGTCGTTCCGGATGAGATTCCTGCGGGCCAGGTTGAGGAGTTAATCTGGAAAGCCGGCGGGGAGCTGCTGATCGGCGTGCGTTTGTTCGACGTATTCCAGGGGCAGCAGATCGGGAAGGGGATGAAGAGCCTGGCGTACTCGCTCGTCTATCAGGCAGCGGACCGCACCCTGACCGACCAGGAAGTGGCCAGAGTGCGGGATAAGATCATCGCCCGTTTGGAAAAAGAGCTTGGTGCGCGCCTGCGCGCCTAGCCCTGTTCGCGGGCCACGCTCTCGGCGCGCTGGATGGCAACTGCTGCGAGCTGGGCGACGACCATCAGCAGATGGTGATCCTCGGCCGAAAACTCGCGATCCGAGATCTTGTTGACCGCCTCGATCACGCCCAGCACGCGCTCGCCCTGCAACAGTGGAACGCAGGCCAGCGTTTGGGTGTGGAAGCCGAAGGCTTCATCCACCTGGGGGTAGAAGCGCGGGTCTTTGTGCACGTCATGGACAATCGCCGGTTGGCGCTGATCGGCAACCCAGCCGGCGATACCCTTTCCGGGCGGCAGCCGGAATCCCTTCAGTCGCGAGCTCGCCTGCCCGCGAACGACGGCGAACACCAGCTCCTCGGTATCCTCATCCAGCAGCAGCAGCGAGCCATCGCTCGAACCGAGCACAGCCAGCGCCGAGGCGAGTAGGTCCTCTAGCACGTACAGCAGATTTGACTCCGGCGTCATGCGCTGGATCAGGTCCTGGATCGCACTCAGGCCTCGCACCGAGGAGCGCAGCACTGTGACTTCATCTTTGAGTTCTTGATTTTCCTGCTTCAGGCGGTTGACCTCGCCCTGCAGGAAGCGAAGCGGATCGCGTGTGTCGGTCATAGTCTTTGCTCCGAATGCACCGATCATAGCACGATCAGAAGGCCCACGAAAGTCGTTGATGAAGAAGCGCCCCGTCAGGCGACGGGGCGCAGTTTATGTGGCACATGTACCGCCTAGATCAACGTGACGTCGGCGGCTTGCAAACCCTTCGGGCCCGCTTCGATGCTGAATTCCACCTGCTGGCCCTCTTCGAGTTTACGGTAGCCATCCATCTGGATCGCCGAAAAGTGGACGAAGACATCGTCGCCATTCTCGCGCCCGATGAATCCGTAGCCCTTCACCGCATTGAACCACTTCACTGTGCCAATTACTCGTTCCGACATTTCCTCCATGCCTCCTGCAGCAGGGCGCATCCCAGATAATCTGCGTGTAAGAAACACAACACCGCCGGGAACAAGCGCCAGGCGGTGAGGAATCTGGGGGGCGGGTTAGGTTACTGCGTCCTGCACGGGCGGCATGGTATCATGCACTCGAGGGATCGTCAAGGTGAAAGTGAACTGCTGCCTGACACCCATCCCATCCGGAGAGGTACACCCCATTCATGAACATCTACTTCTCATGTTCTCTGACCGGAGGTAGAGCTGACGAGCAAGTCTATGGAGCGATCGTCGATCACCTGCTGGACGGTGAGCACGAAGTGCCCACCGCCCATCTGGCTCGTCCGGAGGTGATGTCCCTTGAACGCGTCGTCGAGCCGAACGAAGTCTATCGGCGAGATGTCGAGTGGATCTCCAGCTGCGATGCGCTGATCGCCGAGGTGACGACGCCATCCCATGGCGTTGGCTATGAGATTGCCCTGGCCCTCAACCTGGGCAAACCGGTGCTGTGCTGCCATCGCCGGGGAACAGCGATTTCGAAGATGATCAGCGGCAACGATTCGCCCAGCCTGCTGGTCCGGGATTATGAACATCCGGCCGAGGCGCTCGAACTGATCGATGCATTTCTCGACGGCTTGGCCTGAGTCGAAAGAGTGGAACTGGAGGAGGTAACAACGTGGACGGCACGCAACCGGAACTGATGAGGCACCTGCACTGGATCGGGCACGACACCTTCCGGCTCGATTCTCCGCTCGTGGTCTATATTGATCCCTGGCACCTGCCCGCTTCCAGCCCGCCTGCCGACCTGATTCTGGTCAGCCACGAGCATCATGACCACTGCTCACCGGAATCGGTAGCCCAGATCCGCAAGGCGGATACGGTGATCCTGGCCAACGCCGGCGCGGCCCAGAGCCTCGGGCCTGATGCTGAGGTGATGCGCCCGGGCGAGAAGCGCGTGGTCGGGCCCATCACCGTCGAGACCGTCCCGGCGTACAACGTTGACAAGCCGTTCCATCCCCAAGGGGCGAACCACCTGGGGTTCGTTCTGCAAATCGGGAACGAGCGGTTGTACTTCGCCGGTGACACCGATGTGATCCCGGAGATGAAGTCCATCCGCTGCGATGTGGCGCTTCTGCCGGTGAGTGGAAAATACGTGATGACGGCTGATGAGGCGGTTGAGGCAGCGACGATCTTGCGCCCGAAGGTTGCGGTCCCGATGCAGTACGGAGCCGGCGTAGCCGGGACGGTAGCCGACGCCGACCGCTTCAGCGAGCAAAGCCCCGTTCCCGTCGTGGTGATGGAGGCTGAGGGTCCGGTCTGAGCAGGCGGGCGGTCCTGGCTTCTACTCGGGTGACGGCTCCTGGTAGGAAAGGACCTGAGCCTGGGTCTCTGATTCGATCTGCTGGACGAATTTTTCGTAGCCCTCGGCATCGAAACGGCTGTCCTCGCCTGATGGGCGGCCGAGGATGATCGTGGTTGCACCCAATTCCTTGGCTACATCGGGCAGGACCTCGCGCACGACACCGGTGCGGATCACGGTCTTCGCTTCAACGCCGCGATCGCTCGCGCGTTCGGCGGCCATCGTCAGAAGAAATTCCCCCATATGCGAAAGCTCATCATCGACATCGACGACGACGGCTGCTGCGGTCTTGTTAAGGAAGGAGCTGTCGGCGACGTAGAGAAAGGCCAGCTCGTCCCCCCACTGCTTCGCCAGGTCGATTGCCCTCAACTGCGTGGGTACGCTCGCCTCACCGCCGCGCGTTGCGCATAGTATCAAGCCCATTGTCCTCTCCGGTCAGTATCGTATTAAGAGCCAGATCGAAGCCAGCACGAGCGTGACGAGGGTCACGGCCAGTCCGTCTCGGGCAAAGCGTCGAAAAGTCAAGCGGTAACCTGCCTGTGCCAGCAGGCCGACGGCCACGATGTTCGGTGCGGATCCGAGGTAGGTGGCGTTGCCGCCCAGGTCGGCGCCCAGGATCAGCGCCCAGTAGATGATCCCCGATTGTCCAGCGGCGGGCAAGTTCTGCGTCAGCGTGTCGGCGACAGGCAGCGCGGCGACCGTGAATGGGATGTTTGCCACAATCGCCGAGGCGAAAGCCGATACCCATGTCGTGAGCACGGCCGCTCCATGGGCGGTCGCGCCAGCCAGGCGCACGATCTGCAGCGCCAGCCAGTGGATCGCTCCGGTTGCATCCATCGCACCGACGACGATAAACAGGCCGATGAAGAAGAGCAGAGTGGTCCAGTCCACCTCGCGCAGCATGTGGTCCACATCAGGCCTGACCCAGGCCAGGAGCATGGCCGCGCCGGATATCGCCACCACGCCGGGCGGGATGTTGTCGAAAGAATCGGCAACGAAAAACAGAATGAAAGTAAGTACCAATATGGTGCCTGTCTTCAACAGGATGTCCCGGTGGCGGATATCCGAGTCGGAGGACAGGCGTTCAAGCAGCGACGCTCTCGCCTCCGGTTCAGCCGGCTGGATGTCGTTGCGGTACTGGATGCGGATCACGATAAACAAGGCTGCCATGCAGATCAGAGCGATCGGGCCCATGTTGATCATGTAGTGGGCGAAGCTGGCGTTGATATGCGATCCGACGATCGTACTGGGGGGGTTGCCGATAAGCGTAGCGGCACCGCCGATGTTCGAAATCAAAACCTCGGGGATCACAAACACAAAAGGATGAATATCGAGGGCCAATGCAATCTGGATCGAAAGCGGGACGAGCAGCAGGATCACGGTCACGTCATTGAGCATCGCTGAGGTGACAGCCGTGAGCAGGAGCAGGCTGGCGAGCAGCCGCCAGGGTTTGCCGCGGT
>JARRJK010000028.1:0-39210 GCA_037379555.1 Anaerolineales bacterium
CCTCCAAACAGGCCACCGAGCAGGTTGGCGCCGAGATTGATCACCTCTTCGGTGACATCACCATCGCCATCCACATCGAGTAACTGTGTCAGGCCGGAAGTCGTCTGTTCGACCGTTTCGCGCTCCTGCTGCAGCACCTGCGAGACTCCCTGCGCATCGAGCGACTTCTTCTGCTGGATCTGGCCAAGCGCCCCCATCACGATCGGGGCCAGCATCGCGAAAAGCTGAGCCGCCTTTTCTGGATCGAGGCCAGCGCCCTTGCTGACGGTGCTCTCAACACCCCCTTGCTTCTCGCCGAAGATGTGGCCGAGAATCGCCATTCCGTCATCGATCGTCGAAGCCTGCCCGATCTTCTGACTCAGGTTCTCCAGAATGCTGCCGTCGTGATCGCGCTGTAGGGCATTGGTCAGGGATTGCGCGCCCTCGGCGGATGAAGCGTTGCGATTAAGCGCGCCGATGATCACCGGCAGCGCCAGCCCGATTGCCCGCTGCGCCTGTGTTTCGTCAATGCCAAGTTTATCGCTGATCTTCGAGACTGTATCTCCACCGAGCTGAGAGATGATCAACTGAAGGATCGAGTCCATCGCCAGTTCTCCTGTTCGGAATATGCATGGGTTCGGTTCAGTGTCCGTAATGTGACGCGAAGGAGTGTATCATAGTCGACTGGCGTTTCGATATGAGCGCAGCGGGAAACAGGCCACTGGTGGGAATGAGCGGAAAAACGAACGCAATGCGTGTGCTCGAGAGCGAAGGAATCGCATATCGGGTGCGCACATACGTACTGGAGCAGGAAGATTTGCTGGCCGACCGGGCAGCGGAAGCGCTCAGCATGGCCCCCGAACAGGTCTTCAAGACGCTGGTCGTTCTAGGCGACCGGACCGGGCCGCTGCTCGTGCTGGTGCCGGCAGGAACAGAAATCGACCTGCGGTCCCTGGCGCTGGCCACGGGTGACAAACGGGTGGAAATGGCTGCACAGCGGCAAGTGCTGGGGCTGACAGGGTACGAGCGCGGCGCGGTCACACCCCTGGCGATGGCCAAGAACTACCCGGTCTGGATCGACGAAACGGTCGAACTGTGGGACGAGGTTGGCATCAGCGCCGGCGAGCAGGGGCTTGAGATCCTGCTCGCCCCCGGAGATTTACTGCGCGCAACCCGCGCGCAGACGGCCGATATCGCTCGCTCGCGCTGAAGTAACGGGAGGGCTGTCAGGCACCGGCGGGAGCGCGTGCGCCCATCCAGAAACGCTCCCAGGATCCGCCGCTGCCGCGCAGGGCTAGCAGCGTGTACAGGCTTGCGGCGAAGAAACCAAGCAGCATCACCAGGAGAATCCATATCAGAGCCTGACCCCGGCTGCTCTCGCGATAGGCGATCCAGCCGGAGAAGAGCGCAAAGCCAACGTAGAGGTCGACCAGCGACACAATCCCCCAAGGCATGGAAAGAAGCACTCCACCCTCATTGAAGAAATCACCTGCAACGAATCCGTAAGCCAGGACTGCACCCATCGCGACCAGTCCAACCAAAGCCAACAAGGCAGCGTTTCGCATTCATCCCTCCCGGGAAAGTGCGCACCCTAACCAGCGCGCCGGATCACGCGAATTTGAACGGAGGGTCGGTGATCTGTCAAGTGCAGAGCGTGCGGGAACCCTAGCGAGGCCGGGCGAAAACAGCCGTCACGTAGGCACCGTAGGTGCTGTCGGACCAGAAGCGGTATCCCAGGCCGATCTCGGTGTACGTCGAGTTGAGAATGTTCTCGCGGTGGCCGGTGCTGCCCATCCAGGCGTTGACGATGGACTCCGCATTTCCCCCGCCCGCGTAAATGTTCTCACCGACGGCGCTGTACCCGTAGCCCTGGTCTGCCACCCGGTCCCATGGGAGCGAACCATCCGACCCGGTGTGCGAAACGAAATCATTGCAGGTCATATCCTCGCTGTGGATGCGGGCGGCGGAGGCGAGTTGTGATTGCGCGGACAGAGCGGTCAAACCGCGCGAGGTCCGCTCCTGATTGATGCGGGCAATGACGGCATTCTCCAGCGTACCGTTTCCACTCGGGTTGCACGCGGCGACGACAGTTGCTGTGGGGCTGGGCGGCGGCTGCGTATCGGTCGGAGTGAGGGTGGAAGTCGCGGTCGGGCTGCCTGGGGGCGCTTCGGTGTCTGTTGGCGGCAGTGTGGCCGTCTGAGGAGCAGCAGTGTCCGTGGGGCTGGGTGGCGGAGGGGTTGAGAGCGTCCTGGTTGGGGTCGGTGTAACAGTGCGAGTGGGAGTATTGGATGGAGTTAATGTTACAGATGGAGTGAGTGATGCAGCGGTTGTGAGGATCGTTGCGGAGGGAGTCGTATCGCCGCTGCTGTTGGATGCCGTTGGCCCGGGCGTATCGGTCGAGCCGTCTGTCTCCTGGGTATGTTCAGGCTGTCCTCCGGTCGGCGTTAGCGGGAGTGGGAGGAACGCAGTAGGGGTGCTGCTGGCCATGGCCCCAGCGGGTGCCGAATCGGAGAACGCAGCTGCTTCACGCCGTGGGGCAGGCGCCTCGGATTTGATTCCGGCCAGGGCCGCCATTTCGGCCGGTGCATTGCAGCCAGCCAGGAGTACAACCGGCCAAATTAAACTTACGATCAGCAGTAATTTCTGCCAGCCAGTGGCTGGGCGAGTACCGGACAGTGGTCCGGAGAATGTCTTTACGAGGTGCTCCATGGTGCGTACATTATCTGTGACGGACGAGATCGGCAGCCATAGCGAGCTTGTACCAACAAACGGACAAAGCCCCACCACAAGTGGATGGGGCCGGGATTCGCGCAGGTGAGCGGATTGGCAAGGGTCAGCTGCCAGCGAGATACTTCTTCAGATCATCGGAGCGCATCATCAACGTGTTTGGTTCGGCGAACTTGCGTGAAGTCAGATCGAGCGCCCGCATCAAGGCCGGTACAACATCCTTCAAGCCACCAAAGATCTTGTGGATTGGAGTTCTTGAGCCGAAGGCGATGCTCAGCGCAACCTCGCGGTTCAAGTGCATCACCATCTGCTGCAGATCCGAGCCAGCCACGAGCGTGTAGCGCCACTTCCCAAAGGGCAGTTCGTCCTGCGCCCTTTCGCCCATGCGCATGATATGGGCACTGGCTGCGATCACCGGATCGAGGTCGAGATCGAGATTCTCCGGGTAACTAGCGAGAATCAGGCCGTCATAGTCAACCAGAACCGACCAGCGGAAATCGACACCCGATTTGTCGAACATGCGCAGCGCATCCACAAGCGCCGTTACGCGGGGGTCAACGGTAAGCGCGGTTTGAGAGTCTGTATTTGGATACATCGCAGCCCCTGTCTGATCGATTCTTGCCCGATTTTTCCCATTCTGGCACGGATATGTCGAATTCGGACTTTACGATTACTTTACAAATGGCTCCCCGGGCAGGTAACCTGTAGAATGAATGCGCTAACCAAACCTGCACGGCTACACAGTCCAATGAATCACGCAACTTTCCGCTTTTACGCCGGCCTCTCCTATTTTCTTCCCCGCAGGGACCCACAGCACGGTATCGAGTATTCCTTTCAAGGCGAACCGGCCGTCAAAGACGCCATCGAAGCCCTGGGTGTTCCCCACACCGAGGTCGAACTGATCCTGATCAACGGCAGGCGCATGGGGTTCGAATACCATCTTCAGGACGGAGACTGGGTGAGCGTGTTTCCGGCTTTCAGGTACCTGCGCCTGCCGTCCTCCCTTCGCTTGCAAGAGCCGATCAGCCGCCCTCCGCGGTTCGTGCTCGATATTCACCTTGGCAGGCTCGCAGCGTACCTGCGCCTGCTGGGTTTTGATACGCTTTATCGCAATGACTATCAGGATGAGCAATTGGCGCACATCGCCACCCGCCAGGAGCGGATCCTGCTCACGCGCGACCGGGGTTTGCTCAAGCGGAACGAGGTCCATTATGGATACTGCCTGCGCTCGACTCAGCCTCGCGAGCAGGCGCTCGAGATTCTGCAGCGCTACCGGCTCGGAGACTGGATCCGGCCCTTCGAGCGCTGCATGCGCTGCAATGGCCTGCTTGTACCAGTTCAAAAGCAGGATATCCAGACGGAGCTTCCTGCCTCCGTCCGCCAAGAACAACATGAATTTCGCCGCTGCTCGGAATGCGGGCAAATTTACTGGCGCGGAAGCCATTACGGTCGTTTGCTGAGTTTTATCGAGGCTCTGCGGAGCGCACCCGGTGTGGATTGAACCGAACTTTCCCGGGCTGCCATGCCCTCCAGTTCAACAAGGTTCATTCCCTGCCCAGTCGTTCCGCTCCGTGCCGCCGGTTGACGATCACGATCCCGAGCACGACCAGCAGCGCGCCTGCCGCGAGATGCCAGTCTAGCTGCTCTCCTAGGAAGAGCACGCCAGCCGTGACCCCCACGACAGGAAAGACATAGGTGACGAGCGAGGTGCGCGTCGACCCCACGCGATGCAGCAGGCCGTAATACAGTAGATAAGCCAGGGCTGAGCCGAGGATGCCCAGCCAAGCCACAGCGACCCAGGTCAGGGTCGCCTGGGGGAGGTGCAGGGGGCTTTCCAGCGTGAAAGCCCCGATCCACATCATGCTGTCGGCAACGAGCATGGGCACGAAAGCCTGCACCATTGTGGCGACGCCTTTCAGCGTGCGGCGGGCGTAGACCGAACTGATGGCGTAGGAAAGCGCTGCGGCCAGGATAGCGAGCTGGCCGAGGATGCCCTCCGAGAAACCATGCCGGCCGAGGTCCCGGCTGAACAGGAGCAGGATGCCAACGAAGCCGAGCGCCAATCCGAAGACGCGCGGGGCCGTCATCCGTTCGTCCTCGAGGAAGAAATGGGCGATGACGAGCGTGAAGAGCGGCATACTGCTGTTGAGTACCGAGGCGACGGCCGAATCGACGCTGACCTCGCCCCATGTGATCAGGACGAACGGCAGTGCGGTATTGGTCAATCCCATCAGGCACAGGAAGAACCACGTCCGAAGGTCGCGCGGGAAGGGTGGCCGGCGCAGGAGGATGACGACTGACATCGTGAGCAATCCGAAAAGCAGCCGGAAACCAACCAGCGTGAACGGCGCCAGCTCGCGCACGCCGATCTTGATCCACAGGAAGGATGTACCCCAGATCAAGCCCAGCAGCAGGAAAGCCGACCAGTTCCTGACGGTCATCGCCTCTGGACGGGAGGCGGAGGGCTCAGGCAACTCCAGGCTGCTCCTGGGCGCGTTTCACATTCACCGTGAGCAGCAGCCCCAGGCCGACCAGCAGGAAGGCGATGATAGACAGGATCGCAAAGCGCTGCCCTTGCTGCTCGGCGATTTGTGTCGCCAGGCCACGCTCCTGGAACCACAGCGCGGCGCGGTAGGCGAGCATGCCATAAATCGCAGGGCCGATGAAGGATGATGTGCGCCCGGCAATGGCGAAAAAGCCGTAGAATTCGGCGCTCTGCCCGTGCGGAGCGAACAGGCCAACGGCCGCCCGGCTGACCGACTGCACGCCCGTCAGAGCGAACCCCGCTAGGCCGCCGATCAGGTAAAAACCGAGCAGCGAGTAGTTAAAGTACATCCACACAGCGGCGGCGACCATCAGCAAAAGCGCCACGATGAGCGATTGTTTCGGGTTGATGCGGTCGGCCAGCAGGCCGAACAGGTACGCCCCGGCGATACTGGTCGCCTGGACGATGATCATGAACACGATCAGTTGCTGCTGTTCCATGCCGAAGAGGACGGCGCCCAGGATGGCGGCGAAGTCGAGCGCCATGATGATCCCGTCGTTGTAGATCAGGAAGGAGACCATGAATTTGATATATTCACGGTGAGCCCGCACGGAACGGAAGGTCTTCGCCAATCGCTTGAAGCCCATCGTCAGGTAGTTGTCACCGGCCGGGAGCTGCTGCGGCCTGGCCCGTTCGCGAATCCAGAGAAAGACCGGGGCTGCCGAGGCGGCGAAGAAGACGGCGGTGATCAGGAAGGCAAAGTTAACCACGCCTTCGCCCTCGACAAACATGATCAGCACCAGCACGATCACCAGGCACAGGATGCCGCCGGCCGAGCCGATCGCCCACCCGTTCCCGGAAATGCGGCTCATGTCTTCATCGGAGGCGATCTCGGGCAGCAGCGAGTTGTAGAACACCTGGGCGCTGCGGTAGCCGATTTCGGCCAGGATGAAGAACAGCATGCCGGTGAGGACATCGCCCGGACCAACCAGGAAGAGCAGCGCGGTGAAGACGCAGCAGACGGCGGTGTAGAAGAAAAGGAAGCGTTTTTTCGATCCGGAGAAGTCGGCAATCGTGCCTAGCACGGGCGCAGTGAGGGCCACGACGAGCATGGCGATCCCACAGCGTAACCCCACAAGCGCGAGCCCTGTGCTCCCCCCACAACCTCGCCCTGGAAGTAGGCCGAGTAAATGGCGAGCAGGACGACTGCCGCGTAAGCTGAATTTCCGAAATCATACAGGTACCAGGCGATGCGCTCGCGGCGGGTGGACATCGGACTTGCCTGACCTGCTGTTTGACCCATGACTTCGCTCACCGTTACCCTCCTCTGGCTGATAAGAAGATCGCTCTCAGAGTTGCTGCTAAATATCGGGCTCGTCAGCCCAAGGGTAGATCTCGGTACCCTGCGCGGCGGCGCGGATGGCCGGATCGTCTGCATAGTGCCCGCGCCGCTTCTCTGGAATCAGCGCCGCTATCCGCTCCATGATGCGGTGGCCGATTGAATCCAGCTGCTCCCGGCGGTCCTGGCCGGATCCGCTGATCTGAAAAGGGCCAAAAAGGCGGCCGATGCGTATGGTTACTTTGGCTCGCCGGCCACGCCGCAGGCAGGGGAATACGTCCGTCAGGCCATCGATTCCAATCGGGAGGAGCGGCGCGCCGGTACGGGCCGCAAGGTACGCCGCACCCGGGCGCGCTGGCCGCAGCACAGTCGCCCAGTTGCCGGCTTCCGGGAAGATACCCATCACGCCGTTCTGCGAAAGGACCTTCTCGGCTGCCCGCAAGGCACGCCGGGACACAGATCCGCGATGGACAGGGAAGACTCCCCAGACCTTCGGGATCCAGGTCACGATGGCCGGGGCATTGGGCATGTGGGCGCCGGCCAGGAATTCGATCGGCCACGGTGTCACCCGGATCATTGCCAGGGGATCGATGAAGCTGAAATGGTTTCCAACCATGATCAGCGGCCCGCCTTGCGGCAGGTTCTCGTGTCCGCTGATTTCAAGCCGGGTTAGAGCACCCAACCCGACCCGGATCAGTGCCCGCAAAATGGAGCGTATAAAGAGGCGTCTGGGATAGGTCAGGTTGTTATCGTAGGGATCAGTACTGGACAGAAACAACTCCTTGTGCACGACTACAGGTTGGAACCCCGGACGTGCAGTTCCGTTGCAATGAACTCACCAGCGGCCGAGCAGATCCTCTTCCTGGGACAGTCCAAGATACCGGCGCAGCGTTTGGCGCCCCGTTTCGAGGATCGGGTTGCCGTGAGATGGAAGCAGGTGCAGGAAATCGAGTTCAGCCAGGCGCTCGATCGACCTTGCTGCCAGATCGGGATCAACGGTCAACCAGCGTGATGGTGCGGAGAGGCGGCCGTTGATGTTCATCACGGCGTCGCCGCAGATAATCGCCCTGTCGCTCGAGTGCAGGAAACCGATCTGCCCCGGTGAATGGCCGGGAAGTGAGATTACGACCATCCCTAGCAGCGATTCACCGCGCTCGAGCCTATGGTCGACTGTGTAACCCCAGCCCGCCGGTGGCACCAGGTAACGACCGATCAGGAAGAATGGATTGCGCGATGAGAGCAGGCGGTAGCCTGATTGGCCGGTGATGAAGGGGGCTTCGTCCTTGTGACAGATGAGGGGAACCTTCCAGGCCGTACGGATTGCGCCCAAGCCGCCGCCGTGATCGTAGTGAGCATGCGTCAGGAGAATCTGATCCGGTCCGATGTCACCGGTGGCTGTGGCGATGGCGGCCACCACATCCTCGGCGGTTTCGGCCGGTCCGGAATCGATCAGCGTCCAACCATGGCGGTCGCGAACGAGGTACATGGAAACGGGAAGCGAAATCGGTCCAAGCAGGGAATAGGGGACTTCGAGGCGCAGGATGTGTTCGGTAACGCGTTCAAACTCCACGCTGGTCATCCTTTCGAGTTCAGATGCTCGATTAACAGCGGCACATCAGCCAGTGTCTCGCCGGTCATCTCTGCTTCGCTGGAGCTGTGCTGGTCGGGTTCGGCATAGGCCCGGAGCCAGATTTGATGCATCCCGACCCGCTGGGCGCCGAGGATATCCTGATCAAGCCGGTCGCCAACCATGACCGCCTGTTCGGGCTCGAGATTCCATTGGGACAGTATGAGTTCATAGGGCTGCGGGGAGGGTTTGCGCACACCGAGTGCGGCCGAGATCAAGATCGGATCCAGGTGGCGCCGGATGCCGGCCCGGTCAATTAAACGCTGGACGTTCTCCTCATCACCGGCATTGGACAGCAATGCCATTCTCAGACCCTGGCTCTCTAGCTGACGCAAGACGTCTTTCACCCCGGGGACGGGCTTCCAGTAAAGTTCGGTCCGGGCATACATGCGTTCGAGGGTAGATGCGATCTTGCCATCGTCCGGGGCAGATTTCCCTGCTGCCCGCAGCGCTTCGTTGAGGACATTGGCCGTCGATCGTTCTTGATAATCGTCCAGGCGGGCATGGCGGTAAGCTTCCATGCGGCGGGCGAACTCCGCTGTGATTTCATCGGGGGCATCTTCTATGCCCGCATCGTGCAGCGCGGAGCGCAGTTCTTCGAGCGCTTCCTCCCAGGCCTGGCCCCAATCACCGTCAAAGTAGATCAGTGTCGAACCGAGATCAAAGATCACCCCTTTGATCATCTTGCGCACAGCCGACTAATACCCATGCTCGGGATCATACACATTCAACAGCGGGCGATCCGTAAGGTAGTGATGAAGGTTGAGGCTGAAGAGATCGGCCGCCCTTTCGAGATAATGGGGAGAGGCACCAGCCAGGTGAGGGGAGAGAAGGACGTTCTTCATCTTCCAGAGTGGGCTGCTCTCAGGCAGCGGTTCAATCGGATAGACGTCCAACGCAGCCCCTGCCAGCTGGCGGGCAGTCAGAGCTTCAACCAGGGCGCCATGGTCGACGACGCCGCCGCGCGAGATGTCGATCAGGAATGCACTCGACTTCATGGCCTTCAGCGCTTCTCCGTCAAGCATGCCTTGAGTTTCCGGGGTGAGAGGCACCGTCACGACGATGAAGTCGCACAGCTTGATCATCGAGCGCAGCGCTTCTGGTGGATAGAGACGGTCGGGCAGGTCTGCCGCAGGATCTCCCAGGCCTTCCAGGGTATAGCCCTCATCCTCGAGGTGCATCAGGTCGTGCTTGGTGGCCAGGATATGGGCACCAAACTGCGCGCACAGCCGCGCCACCTCGCGTCCGATGCTGCCGTATCCCACGATGCCGACGGTGCTGTCGCGCAACTCGTGCGGCTGGTAACGAGAGTAGCGGCCCTCGGCCCATTGCTCGGCAGGCGAACTGCGCACGATCTCCGGCATGTGATGTCCCAGAGCGAGGATGCTCATCAGTGCGAACTCGGCCATCTGGGGAGCAGAGGCGCCGCTCATCGTCGTGATGGTGATATCCTCGCCTGCGAGCGGGTGCCCGCTGAGATGGTCTGCGCCCGCATAGTGGATCTGAATCCAGCGCAACTTGGGCACCTGATCTGGCTCTGGCAGCAAATCGGTCGTGTAGAGCACCTCGGCCTGGTTGAGCAATTCTTCGGGGATCGCCTTCAGCTCGCGAGCGGGATAGGAATGCAGCTTGATCTCAGGAGAGACCGCGCCGATCTTTTCCTGCAGAGCGGAGGGGAATGACACCGTGAGCAGGACGTGGACTTCTCGTTCGCTTCGTTCGGTCATGGGGTTCATTCTACACTACTCTCGATGACCCGCCATGGTGATGGCGGAGTATACTTGCCTGGAAACTTCGATCGAGGTCGCTATGGTACGCTTTGGAGCTGTTTATCCCCAGACAGAATATGAGGCTCAACCCGAGTTCGTGCGTGAGTTTGCTGAGGCGGCAGAGGGTTTGGGATACGATCACATCCTGGCTTACGAGCACGTTCTGGGAGTCGATCCTGCCAGTCCTGCCGCCAGCCAGGGCCCGTACCAGCTGCAGCATGCCTTCCTCTCGCCGTTTGTGCTCTTTGCCTACATGGCCGCAGCGACAACCCGGCTTGAATTCGCGACCGGAATTCTGATTCTGCCGCAACGCCAGACGGCCCTGGTGGCGAAGCAGGCCGCTACGCTGGATGTGCTGAGCAGCGGCCGGCTGCGCCTGGGCATTGGAATCGGCTGGAACAAGGGGGAGTACGTTGCCTTAGGGCAGGACTTTCACGACCGCGGGAAGCGGAGCGCCGAACAGGTTGAACTGCTGCGTGCGCTCTGGAGCCAGGAAAGCGTTTCCTTCGAAAGCCGCCGTCATCACTTTCCGCAGGTCGGCATTAGCCCGCGCCCCCGGCGCATGATCCCGATCTGGTTTGGCGGCAGCGCGGATGCAGTGCTGCGGCGGGCAGCCCGCCTGGGGGACGGGTGGATGACGAACTACCGCAAGGCAGAACAGGCGCAGCCGTCTCTGGATAAGTTGCGCGGCTATCTGGCACAGGCTGGCCGGCCGGCAGATTCGTTTGGCCTGGAGGCGCGCCTACGCCTGGCAGACAGCAGCCTGGAGGAGCTGGAAGGCGAGCTGAGAGCCTGGGAAGAGGCTGGCGCGACGCATATTTCGCTCAACACGATGGGCTGCGGCTTTGAATCGCCGGGTGAGCACCTGCAAGCGCTGCGCGAATTCGCCGAGCGCTTCATCCAACCGGACCGCTAGCGCGTTTTCGTGCAGAACCCACAGGAACTCTCAGGCCGATCAGGCTTTCAGTTGTTGTGCTGTCAATAGGAACCCGCTCAGCGCATCCTGACCGGAAGTGTGGCCCTGCGCCAGCAACTCGCCCACGGCTGGAATCAAATCATCTGAACCGGGTGCGGACAGCGCCGCTAACAGGGTCTGCCAGTGCGCAGCCGCCTCGCCGCACGCTGCCGCCCTGAGATGAGCGGCTGAGAAGACGTTCGTCAGGGGCGTAGCGGCTGCGCAGATTGATCCGCACAGTGCGCGCGCCTGGCCCGGTTTCATCAACGACCAGATTGCATGCATGCTGCCGATCATGAAGTCATCGCCGGCCGGCGTGAGCCCGGGGCCCAGGCCGGCAAGCCGGCCTGCAGCCTGCTGTACCAGGTCCTGATCCAGCGAAACGAGCCCCCGCAGAAGCGCCTGAATCGGATCAAGCGCTGCCCGCCACCAGCGCCGAAGGACAGGATCTTGCTCGCCGGTCCAGCCTGAAGAACAAACGGCCAGACTTTCGGGATCGGCGCGGTTTTGCAGGATGGCGCCAACCCTGTCCAGGTGCTCGCTCGAACAGGCCATGCCGGAACGGATGTAATCCCAATCAGGCTGGCTGTTCCAGCGAGCAGGTGCATCGACCTGGATTTCCAGCGGGCCAAGCTCAATTTTCCTGGCCGTGATCAAAACATGGCTGTCAGCATCAAGGTAGCGCAGGAAATCGTCCAGCCACTCTGGCTGGTCGAGAGCGATTGAAAAGGAAGCCATTTGGCGCGGATTGAGGGTAAGCGAGAGGATATATCCCGTAGAGTTCGTTAGATTGCAAACATCGCGAAACACATGCAGGACGCGGGCCGGTGATTTACGCTGCATAAAAGCCAGCGCAGAATCGGCTGCGCTGGCTGCTACCACTCTTCCCCGCTGCCCTGGGCCGTCCGGAGCCAGGGCATTCATGTATTCGGCAGCCTGGTTAGCCGGCATCCGTGGAAGACCTTTCTTGCTCAACGAGAAATTCACGGAAGGTCTTCGGGGTATGCCCGAGCAGGTGCCCGAGCACCGTGGAATTACCCCAGAAACCATACTGACTGTAGTAATCGAACATCAACTGCAGCGTTTCCCTCTGATAGCGGTTCATGCCTGACTGCAGGGCCTGGCGCGCCCATGCGGAGCGATCGATTTCAACGACACGCACCGGACGTTTCAGAACCTCGCCCATTGTTTCGGCCATGCGCTGCGGCGTCCAGCACTCGCCTCCAGCCAGTTCATACGTAGCCTGATAATGCTCCGGGCGGCCGAGAACCGCGGTGGCTGCACGGGCTATGTCTTCAAGATCAACGATTCCAAGGAGCGTATCAGCCGGATAGGGGACAGGGAAGATCCCTTCCGACCGGGCCTGCGCAAGGCCGGGGATGTAGTTCTGCATGTAGGCTTCGGGTTGCATGATCGTGAACGGCAGATCGCTGATGAAGACCATCTCCTCCACGCGCGCTTTCTTGAGATGATGCGGCATCGCACGGACATACGGATGCAGTACGGAGTGATACACGAAGTGCTCAACAGGCCGTTCTTCGGCGAGCCTCAGCACATTCTCCCCGATGGCTTCTTCCTCTTCGTGCATGTTGGGGGGGATGTGGTAAACGTGGCTGATGCCTTCGAATGCGGCCTCCATCGTTTGGGGTTCGAGTAAATTTCCAATGCTGGCCTAGGTCGCCCCGGCAGCGAGCACCATCGGGATCTGTTTGGGATCCCGGACCAGCGCTCGCGCTGGCCGGTTTTGCCGCGCCAGCTCGCGTAGCACCGAGCGCCCTGTTTTACCACCCGCACCTGTGACCAGGATCAAGCGTCAACCTCGCGCAGGATGAACCTGGAGCCCACGGTGTCTACCCGGCTATGTGTGCTGAACCGACTGGATGAGTTCCCATAACCGGTTTGGGCTCAGCGGAATCTCCAGCAGTTCGAGGCCCTCGATCTGCAGAGCGTTTTCCAGCGCCTGACAGAACAGCGGGCCGACGGGGATCGCGCCTGCTTCGCCTGCGCCCTTTACGCCCAATGGATTCAGCGGCGAAGGAGTCTCTCTGTGACCGATTTCCAGCTTCGGCACGTCGAGCGAAGTCGGCAGCAGGTAGTCCATGAAGGTGCCGTTGAGCAGTTGCCCCTGGTCATCGAAGATAAGCTGCTCGTAGTATGCGTTGCCAATGCCCTGGGCCACGCCCCCCTGGACCTGGCCGTCGAGCAGCAGGGGGTTGATCACCTTCCCGGCATCGTGAACGACGACGTATTTCTTGATCTCGATCGCCAGGGTTTCGGGATCGATCTCGATGATCATGGCGTGCACTCCGCTGGCCGTTGCGCCGGTTGCGGGACCGAAGTAGTTGGTCGACTCGAGTCCGGGTTCCGAGCCTGGTTTTACGGCTCCGCGCAGTGGGTTGGCTTGCGCGGCAAGTTCTCCAAGTGAGATACCCCGCTCAGGATCCTCGCGCACGAATACACGTCCGCCGGACAGTTCCAACTCATCTTTTTCGACAGCGAACATCTCTGCCGCGCGCGCCATGATCTTGCGGCGGACGTCCTTGGCAGCTTCGTTGATCGCATTGCCGGCGACAACCGTGCCCCGGCTGGCGAACGTGCCTGTCCCCCAGTGAAATTGATCCGTATCGCCGGTCACGACGTGGATCTCACTCACATCCACGCCCAATTGCTCGGCGACGATTTGCGCGAAGCTGGTGAAATGTCCCTGCCCCTGCGTGCCGACTCCGGTGACAACCGAGATCTTGCCGCTTGGCTGGACCTGTACCCGCGCCCCTTCGTACGGTCCGATGCCGGTCCCCTCGACGTACGTGACGACGCCGATGCCGGCGAGACGCCCTTCAGCCCGCAGTTTGGGTTGCGTTTTCTGGACGAATTCCTCGTAGCCGATCTTCTCCAGAGCCTGAGCCAGGACGGGCTCGTAGTTGCCGCTATCGTAAACCAGCGGGGTGAAATCCTGGTAGATGATCTTGTTGTCTTTGGGAAACGCGTCGGGAGCGATGAAGTTTCGCCGCCGGATTTCAACCGGGGAGATGCCCAGCTCCTTCGCCGCCAGGTCCAGCAGGCGTTCCATCACGAATACGCCGTGCTGTCGTCCGGCGCCCCGGAAAGGAGTAACGATGGTTTTGTTCGTGAACACGGCCTTGAATTCGCTGTAGTAGTTCGGCACTTCGTAGCAGCCCAGCAGGGTGCATTGGCTGTTGATAGGCACCGTCAGGCCGTACGGGTCGTATGCCCCGCTGTCGTGCAGGAAGATGTCATGGACCCCGAGGATGCGGCCATCCTTCGTCAGCGCCATCTCCGCCTCATGGATTTGAGAACGCTCCTGGGTGGTGGCAACGAAGTTCTCGCTGCGGTCTTCGATCCATTTCATCGGCCGCAGGTATTTCATTGAGAGCCAGGGTAGCAGCATCTCCTCCGGGTAGAACATCATGATCTTGGGGCCGAACGCGCCTCCGATGAAAGGCGCGATGACCCGCACTTGATGCTCGGTCAACCCAAGCATGCCCGCCAGCCCGTTGCGGATTGGGATCGGGGCCTGGGTGGTGTCCCACACCGTCAGGCGCTGCGACTTGGGATCCCAATGAGCGACGATGCCCCGGTTCTCCATCGCCGCCGCCGCGCCGTGATCGTACGTGAACCGGCGCCGGACGATGAAGTCTGCTTCCTTACGCGCCTTTTCGTAGTCGCCGATTTCCTGGATCACATGCGCGGCGAGGTTGGTCTCAAGATCTTCATGCACCGGCATCGATTCTGGCTCGAGCGCGGCCTCGAGATCGACGACAGCCGGCAGGGGTTCGTAGTCCACGACGATTCGAGCCAGTGCATCTTCGGCAAGGTAGCGGTTTTCAGCCACGACCGCCGCCAGCGGTTCGCCCACATGACACACCTTATCCTGGGCTAGAACCGGTTGCGTGCGCGCATTGAAGGTCAGGCGCTCGATTGGCGGAGGCGAGACCAGCAACGGCCCCCTGGCCCAATACTCCTCCAGGCTTTCCGCCGTGTGGACGGCGATGACGCCCGGCAGTTCGAGCGCAGCGGAGACATCGATATTCTTGATCCGGGCGTGAGCGTACGGGCTGCGCAGGAACGCGACATGGGCCATGTTGGGCAAATGAACGTCGTCGACGAAAAGCGCCTGACCCGTCAGCAAGCGTGCGTCTTCGTTGCGGGGGATTCGTTTCCCGATATATTTACCCATCGATGGCCTCCGTCTCGCCTAGACCAGCCTCCAACAGCGATCCTTTTATGATTCGGTGAAAGCGACCGCCCGGCAGAACGCGGCCTCACCGCCCTTGAACAACCAGGGGAAACAACCCAGGGTCAGCCTTTTGTTCTGCAGTTCAGGGGCAGCGATCATGCCACCCAGATTCTCGACATGTATGCAGTCGTGCGGGAAAAGCGCGTTGTGGGTCAGTTGATAGGCCATCTCCGGGAAGAGTTCAGGCACTTTATCCGCGCCAAATTTGGCTTCGCACTGTGCCGTCACCTTCTTCCAGTGCTCGAGCCCGCCTTTCCCCAGGAAGCGGCCGATCGGCAGGTTCATCGGGTGGTCGGTCGAGATCATATCCACGCCCCACAGGTGAACCTTTTTCTCCAGCAGCCAATCGACGATTTCGAAGTGTGGCCCGGGGTGGCGGTGGATGTACTTCTCCTCATCAGGTTCCGAGCCGAACTGGGCATGCTTATGCCAGCCGGTGTGGATGAAGATGATATCGCCCTCGCGCACCTCGACCCGCTCTTCGATCATTGCCGGAGTAAATACATCCAGTTCATCCAGCACGTCGCTGAGGTCGACGATCACGCCATCGCCATACAGCCATTCAAGCGGGATCTGATCGATCGTCTTCCCGCCAGTGACGAAGTGGCGCGGCGCATCGAGATGCGTTCCCATGTGGTTCGAGCTCTGAATGTACTGCGCATTGACGCCCTGCTCCGCTTTGCGCTTGATGTACTTGACCTCGAACGGAGGATAGAACGGCCAGAACGGAGCGTCCTGGTTGAGCGGTTGAGAGAGATCGTAAATCTTCATTGGTGCCTCCTGCTTCTTTTATTTGAATGGATCCAGTTTGCATACGGCGTGAAGCCCTTAATGCTTCGCCACCGGGTTGAATCACAGCCCATGATCATCCGCATAGGCCATCAGAGCTTGTTCGAAGATCTCCATCGGTGGACGGACCAGGCCGGCTCCCACCTGTCCGACTCCAGCTTCCTTATGAGCGATGCCGGTGTTCACGCGCGGGGTGATGCCCAACTCGACGACTTTGCGAACGTCGATGCCGGTCGGGGTCCCCCGGAAGTCGAGCTGGGGGATGCTGAAATGGCTGTGCTCGGCTACGGTGATCTCGTACATTTCCAGCGTGGCGTTCAACGCGTCCTGAGGCGTGCCGCTGATGAAGGTGACGATTGCCGGCGCGGAGGCCATCGCGAAGCCCCCAATGCCCGCCGTTTCGGTAATCGTGCTGTCGCCGATATCCGCATTTGCGTCTTCGCTGGAATAGCCCGGGAAGTACAGGCCATCGGGTATCTGCGCCGGCGCTGTGAACCAGCGGTCCCCCAGTCCACTGACGCGGATTCCAAAATCGGTGCCGTTGCGGGCCATCGCGGTTACCAGCGTCGAGCCCTCGACTCCGTGAGCGGCATCCGCCATGGCTTTGCAGGCTGCCATGACGGGATTAAGCACGCTCAAGGCGTTGTCCCCCAGGAAGGAGAGCACCTCTTCCTTGATCTCATCCGAGACCTTTGTTCGTGCGATAGCCGGCGCTAACTGCTTCAGGAAGAGCAGCGATCCGGCTTTGTTGCGGTTGTGGCCCTCATCCCCCATGTGAAGGGCCTCCGCCAGCAGTGCACGCAGATCGATTCCCTCTCCGGCGGCGATGGCTTCGGCCATGACGGGCGCCATCGTGTCGTTCATCCACTTCAGCTTCTTGATCACTTCGTCGCTGAACGCGCCGTAGCGCAAGACCTTTCCATAGCCTTCGTTGAGGTTTGAGTAGGCCCGGTTATCGCCCTCTACATTGTCGATCACGTAGACCGCCATGGAAGGTGAGATCACGCCGGCCATCGGCCCAACAGCCCGATGGTGGTGGCAGGGTTCGAAGTTGATCTCTCCCCCGGAGGCCAGCTCGCGGGCCTGGGACTCGTTCTCCGCCAGGCCTTCGAAGATCAAAGCACCGATCACTGCTCCGCGCAGTGGACCGGACATGCGGGACCATTCGATGGGCGGGCCAGCATGCAGCAGCATCTTCTCCTGCATACCAGGGATGGCATCCCTGGCGGTTGAGATCCCGGACAGCATCGGCCGGGCGGAGATCATGCGTTCGACAGCAGCCTGGTTGGCGGCATCAATATCCATCATCCTTCTTCACCTTTCTCCTGGCGTTCGCCTTATTCGGTGTCCGGCCGGGATGTTTTCATCTTACTTAAGATGTCCATCAGCCTATCGTCCCCACCGGCGGGCGGACGCCAGTCGACATGGACAGCCGCTGCCCCCTGGGAGATCAGGCTATCGTAGAATGTTTCAAGCCCGACGTTAATACCGGCGACCGGCGCCGAAAGTGCAGTCGACGATACCGTAGGCCATTGCGTCTCGCCGCCTGGCTCCAGCGTCTCGGCGGCAAAGGCGACCAGGCTGATGGTATCTCCGGTCACATGGGCACCAGCAGCTTCCAGAATCTCCCGCTGGTGATCGATGTCCTGGGGATCTTCCTCGGTGCCCACCAGCAAGACGCCGACCTCGACTCCGCTGTGTTGGCGGACATCCTCGATCGCCGGGCCGAGTTCGGAGGCAGGGTCCGGGTGGGCTCCTTCCCCGAGCACGACGTCGAGCAGCAGCAGCGAGACATGCTCGTCGTTGGCCTCCTGCCGCATGCGCCGGATTCGCAGGTCGTTGTCGATCATCGGGTGCAGCCGGCCTACTGTGAACACATCCTCGCCCAGGTCCAAGACGGTGTGGCCGGTGCTGACCAGCGGGTCATCCAGGCGGATTGCGCCCGGGACAGTGAGATTGGTATGGATCGGGCCGACAAAGGCCTGCAGACCACGCACAGCCTCCATCGCCAGGGTCCCGCCAGCGAAAAGCCCTCGCAGGTAGCCCGGACGGCGCTGGCCGCCATGCCGCCGTCGTGCTCGCTCATCCAGTCCAGCTGCCACGCGCTCCACTGCCGCCCGGGCAGTCTCATGCAGGCTGGTGGTGAAGATTAAATTATCAAATCTACCGACCGGAGGAGCATAGCCGATGAAATCGATCACAGTCGGTTTGCCCGTTCCTCTGGCAGCCGCCAGCAGGCTGGCAGCCACCTCTGCATCAGGCGGCTTGGAGACGATCACGATGACTTGCGTATCCGCATCCTGTGCCAACAGGTCGAGCCCCTGGTGAGCCGTAATGGCTCCCACCTCGCCTTTGAGATCCCGCCCTCCCGTGCCGAGCGCGTGCGAGATCCCCTGGCCAAGCTGGTGGATCGTACTTGAGATCGCTTGCAGACCGGTTCCCGAAGCACCGACCAGACCGATCGCACCGCGCCGGACGTGGTTGGCAAAACCGAAACCGACGCCATCGATGATCGCCGTGCCGCAGTCAGGGCCCATCAGAAGCAGCCCGCGTTCTCGAGCCGTGGTCTTTAACTCGACCTCGTCCTCGAGCGTGACATTATCGCTGTAAAGGAAAACGTGCTTGCCATGATCGAGGGCTTGGCGTGCGACCGCGGCCGCGTACCGCCCCGGGATCGAGATCAACACCCAGGCTGCTTCCGGAAGCGCTTTGATTGCGGATTCCAGACTGCGGGGGCGGTAGGCGTCGGTTGCGGACGAACGGCGGTGCTTGAGAATCGCGTCGACCTGGGCGAGCGCTTCGTTAGCCATCAATTCGGAGGTTGCTTTTACTACAATCAGTAGGTCTTCGGGTCGCGGCTCCAGGCCGGAAACCAGGAGTCCCGAATCTTCCAGCAGTTCCATGTTCGCGGCAGTCGCCATGACAACGCCGGCATCCTCGACACCCTGCAGTTCGAGCAGTGCGCGCTGCAGCTGCATCAGGACGACCGAATCATAGTACGCTCCGCGCCGGATTTCGTGTTGGATAGAGGTCATAGATCGGTCAACCTCAATCCTGATGTATCGGAACAGGACATCATGCAATATCCTTTAAGAACTCGTCCATACCATGCATGGATTCATAATCGAGCACCGGCTCCAGCGAACGGGCGCATTCCAGCAATGCGGCATCCTGCCAGAATCGTGCAATCAACTGCAGGCCAAAAGGCAGGCCGGCAGCGTTTTTCCCGCTGGGGAGCGTCACCGTCGGCATACCGCTCTGCGTCCACGGCAAGTTCATGACCGGGTCGCCGGTGCTGTCCAGACCGAATGGGGCAGGCCCCGGGGCGGAGGGTGTGATCCACGCATCGAGCGCGTGCTCATCCATCAAACCCTCGAGGTACAGCCGGAGCGACTGGCGGCCCGGCAGCGCCCGCTCGAGATCATCAGCAGAGATCGTCCGTCCGGCTTCGATCAAAGCGGCAGTCTTCGGGTGGTAGCGATCCGGATATTGGTCAAACCAATCGCTGTGAACCCGGGCGCATTCAGCCGCCAGGATGAGTTGATGGCGTGCAGTGATCGCGTCAAAGTCCGGCATGCAATCGATCTCGAAAGTTGCGTGGCCGGCGCGCTGCAGTTCGCCGACGACACTTTGAAACTGCGCCCTGCCTGCCGGTTCAGCTCGATCCAGGTAAGGGCCTGTGGGGATGCCGAGCCGCAATGGAGAAGCCTTCGCCGGCGATAGCGGCCAATCATCAATCAGCAGCGGCGCGAGGAAGGCTGCACTGCCGGCATCGACGGTGAAATAACCCACCTGGTCAAGCGATGGTGAGAGGGGGATCACGCCCTGTGCCGAGATGCGGCCGAAGCTGGGTTTGAATCCGACGGTTCCGCAGAACGCCGCGGGCCGGTTGATCGAGCCAATGGTCTGCGTTCCGAGGGCAACCGGCGCCAGGCCGGAGGCGACCGCCGCGGCCGAGCCGCTGCTCGAGCCGCCAGGTGTGTGCCCGGGCTGATGTGGGTTCTCGGTCGGGCCGGGAGCGAAATAAGCGAACTCCGTTGTCACCGTCTTCCCGAGGATCAGGCCGCCAGCCTCCCGCAGCCGGCCGACGCTCTCCGCCTGTTCGCCGCGCAGAATCTCCGCCGGCAGCCGGGAGCCGGCGCGGGTGGGGAATCCGTCGGCGTGGAAGATGTCCTTCACGCCAAAAGGCAGCCCGAAGAGGGGAGGCCGCCTGTCCGCACTGTCGAACCTGGTTTCCAGGTGCTCCAGATCCTCGCGCAGCCGGTCGAACCGACCCGCTTCCGGCAGGAAGGCCTTGATGCCTGGTTCGAGCTCATCAAACCGGATCTCAAGCCAGTCAAGATAGCGGTCCGCGTCGGATCGCAGAAACGCTGCCAGGGTCGCGACAAGAGCCCGTCCGGGTGCAGGGTATCTCATCGGGCAGGAACCAGCTCTGCGGACATCGATCCTGGGTTGGGAAGTCCGGAGAGGAGAACCATGCTAATCGGCGCCCATTTTTTCTGCGGCCAGCAGCGCCGCCTCGACGATATGCTGGTAGCCCGTGCAGCGGCACAGGTTCCCGGAAATAGCCTCGCGGATGGCATCCTCACTCGGATCGGGATTCTGCTCGAGGAAGGGCAGCAGCGTCATCAAAAAACCCGGCGTACAGAAGCCGCACTGCAAGCCGTGCGCCTGGCGGAAGCTCTCCTGCAGTGGATGGAGATTTTCGAGGTCGCTGCCCAGTCCTTCAACCGTCATGATGGATGCGCCCTCCGCCTGGACGGCGAGCATCAGGCAGGATCGGACCGGCACCCCTTCAAACAGTACGGTGCAGGCGCCGCAGACTCCATGTTCACATCCGACATGGGTGCCGGTCAGTTCGAGCTCGTGGCGAATGAAATCGCTGAGGAGCAAACGAGGCTCCACCTCCCGCTGGAATTCCTGGCCGTTGATGGTGACTGAAATTGCATGTAGTTTTGCGGCCATATCAGTCGCTCCTTCTGTTCAACGCCCGGCTGGAGGCGGTCTCTAGCGCCCGCAGCGTCAGCACCCGGGCCAGGTGCCTTTGGAACTCGACCGTGGCATGAACGTTTCCAAAGGGATCGATCTCGTCCTCCGCCGCTTTGCCGGCGGCCGAAGCGAAGAGATCAGGTCCTGGCTTCTCGCTGAGCAGGATATTCTCTGCTTCGCGAGCGCGGACTGGCCCATCGCCGGCGTTGAGATAGACAAGCCTGGCGTTGCTGAAGGTGCCATCATCGGCGATCTCCAGGTAGGCAGCCACGCCCATCATGGCGTAATCGCCGCGCCTGCGGGCAACTTCGTGAAATGACCAGCCCGCCCCTCCAGAGCCGTCATGAACATGCCCTGGAAGAAGTCCTCCGCTCCCACCCAGCGCTCGCCTTCCGCTGAGCGCAGGCGAAAGCGGATGTCGCGAGCCCGGGCGTATACTGGCAGTTCAGAGGCAGGATCGGCATGAACCAGGCTTCCGCCGACCGTGCCCCGGTTGCGTATCTGCGGGTGGGCGATGTGCGGGACGATCTCGAACAACAGGGGCGCGTGCTTCTCGACGAGCGCATCATGTTCAACCTTCGCCTGGCGGGACAATGCGCCAATCAAAAGCCCGCCTGTCTCGGAAGGTTTGATTGCATCCAGGCCTGAAAGCCGGTTGATGTCGATCAGCATCGCCGGCTGCACCATGCGGAAGTTCATGGATGGGATCAGGCTCTGGCCTCCGGCAAGCACTTTGGCCTCTCCCCCATGATCTGCAAGCAGAGCGAGAGCTTCATCTAGCGAGTGGGGTGCTTGATACTCGAACGGTGGTGGTTTCATGCCAGCACCTTTCCATACAGGAGATCGATATACCGGTTTCCCGGGATCAGAGGGGAGAGCTCACCGACTCTCAACTCTCGGAAGGCGGGATGACATGGGTCGACGCGGGCGCTGGGCTTGCCTACGCCATGCTCCAGCCGGGCGAAGAACAACGAAGCGCTTTCGGCGCTGTGGGACAATTGTATAATGAACCCCCGATTTTTGGAGACTTTTCCATAACACAGGAGTCGGCCTTGACACAGGACCCGTCATCAGAGCCAGCGAGCGAGAACCATTCAACCTCTGGCAGTCACTTTGGAAAAACATCCGGGGGATTGCTGCAAGGCGTGAGAGTCATTGATCTCACCCGCATCCTGGCAGGTCCCTACTGCACGATGATGCTGGGGGATCTGGGTGCGGATGTCATCAAAATCGAGCTTCCAGGCCGGGGAGATGACACCCGTCAGTGGGGCCCTCCCTTCACGGAAAGGGGCGAATCGGCCTATTTTATCGCCGCCAACCGGAACAAGCGCAGCATGACGCTCGACCTCAAGAGCGAGCAAGGGCTTGGAATCCTGAAAACCCTCGTCCGCGAGGCAGATGTGCTGGTTGAGAATTTCCGCGCCGGCACGCTTGAAAGCTGGGGGCTTGATTACGAATCGCTTTGCTCGATCAAGCCGGATTTGATCCTGTGCTCGATCACCGGTTACGGCCAGAGCGGCCCTTATCGGGAGCGCCCCGGATACGACTTCATCGTCCAGGCGCTGGGTGGCTTCATGAGCGTGACCGGACCGGCGGAGGGCGAGCCCTTCAGGGCCGGGGTGGCGATCGCCGACTTGGCCTCGGGCTCGTTTGCGTTCGGAGCGATCACGGCCGCATTGTATAGGCGAGCTCGAACCGGACAGGGCCAGCGCATCGACATTTCGCTGCTCGACAGCCAGGTCGCCCTGATGTCTTATGTCGCGAGCAACTACCTGGTCTCCGGCCAGCCTTCTGGCCGTTATGGCAATGCGCATCCGAACATCGTGCCCTATCAGGCTTTTCCTGCTGCCGATGGATACCTGGCTTTCGCGGCCGGCAACGATCGCCAGTGGCAGACATTCTGCAGGGCCGTTGGCCGGGAGGCATGGATTGAAGACGAACGTTTCGCCACCAATCCTGCCCGTAACAAAAACCGGGATGAATTGATCCCTTTGCTTAATGAGCTGTTCCGCATGAAACCGGTGCAGGCCTGGGTCGATCTGTGCGAGAAGACCGGGCTGCCGGCGGCGCGCATCAACGATATGCCGGCAGTCTTCGATGACCCGCAGGTTCAGGCGAGGGGGCTGAGGGCCGAATTCCGGCGGGCGGACGGCAGCAGAATTCCCCTGGTCGCTTCACCGCTGCAGATCACGACCTCTCCACCGGTCGTCCGTTTTCCGCCGCCACGGCTTGGTGAGCATACGGTACAGATCCTGCACGATCTACTGGGGTATGACGAGGAGCGCATCGAGCGTCTCCGCAGCGATGGCGTCGTTTAGCACACGGCGCCGAGCCGGTCTGGAATGAGCGTGCGGAACCGGTTCAGGAGGTCTTCGTGAGAGCCGTCAGCATCGTTGGAATCGGTCAGGTTCCAGTTGAGAAATCGTCGACGAGCACACTTGCCGAGCTGGGCGCGACCGTCGTCAAGAAGGCGATGGAGGATGCCGGTGTCAGCCGCATCGACGCGCTCTTCGCCGGGAATATGCTCTCGGACGAGATGCAGGGCCAGAAGCACATCGCGGCCTTGATCGCAGACGAGGCCGGGTTGTTCGGCATCGAGGCGTTGCAGGTTCGGGCCGCGATGGCCAGCGGCGCAGCCGCGCTGCGTCTGGCCTACCTGGCTGTGGCAAGCGGCGAGGCAACCCTTGCGGTCGCTGTGGGTGCCGAGAAGATGAGCGACGGGGTGGCCGAACCGGCACTGTCCAAGGCGCTCGACGTCCGGCGCGAGGTGCCGGATGGAGCGACGATGATCAGCCGCAACGCGGATCTCATGCGCATGTACCGGGAACGGTACAGCGTCCCGGAGGATGGTTTCGTAAACTTCCCTGTCATCGCCCACGGCAATGCCCGCCACAATCCGAACGCGCTCTTCCAGAAGGCGGTCTCGCCGCGCAAGGTTCGGCGGTCGCGGGTCGTTCATGCCCCCCTGCGCTTAATGGACTGTTCACCGATTTGCGACGGGGCGGCGGCGGTCGTGCTGGCCCCGAGCGAGGAGGCGCGCGCCTTCACCGATCATCCGGTCCGGCTGCTGGGTTCGAGCGTGGTCATCGACCGCTTCAAGGTCGCCGACCGGAAGGACCCGCTCTGGTCGGAAGCTTCCAGCATCTCCGCTCAAAAAGCCTTCCGCCAGGCAAATGTCAACCGCAACGACGTGAGCTTCTTCGAGGTGCACGACGCCTTCAGCATCATGGCCTGTCTCCAGCTGGAGGCGGCAGGATTTGCGGAGCCCGGCGAAGGTTGGCGGCTGGCGGAGGAGAAGCGGATTCGACTGCGTGGGGACATCCCGATCACCACCATGGGCGGCTTGAAAGCCCGTGGCCACCCGATCGGCGCCACGGGCCTGTATCAGGCCTGTGAGATCGTGCTGCAGCTAACGGAGCGGGCGGGCAAGAACCAGGTCCGCAACGCCAAGGTCGGCATGATGCAGAGCGTCGGCGGCGCAGCGACCACGATCCTCACGCATATTTTCGGCGTCTGAACGAGGCTGAGGCCTGAACGGTTCCCGCTAGGGCAAGCCTAAGCTTCAACCTCGCGCTTCAAGCAGGTGAAGAACGCCTGCGCCAGTTTTTTGGTCACGCTGCCCATCATGCGTGAAGCCAGGCTGGCGATGGTGCCGGCGATCGTCACGTCGGCCGTCCACTCCATCTTGGTTTCGTCCGGGGAAATCGCCTGCAGGCTCATCGAGGCCGAGGCGTCCATCGCGCTGCCGGGCGCGGTGCCATGGGCTTTCAGCTCGGCGTGCTCCGGGGGCTCGAGGTTCAGCCATTCGACGGTGGCTACGAAGTGAACCTGCACCGTGCCCAGCCCCACCGACCCCTTCACTTCGAACTTCTCGTCCGGAACGAGCACGTCCACGGATTCAAGACCCGGGGCGCACGATGCCACGGCATGCGGATCCGTCAGGAATTCCCAGACTTTCTCGCGCGGCGCGGCGATGGTTACGCTGTCGCTAAACTGCATCTCCTCCTCCTATCACCGACCCCCCCGTTTACTTTAGCCCATTTTCCGCCGTTTCAAGCCAGCAGAAGCCAGGTCAGGATACTGATCAGGGCAATCAGCAGGAAGGTGTAAACCGCCATTCGGCGCAGCACGCGCCCTTCCTGGCCAGATAGGCCGCCGGTTGCCGTCCCAACGATGATCTTCGCCGGTGCGATCACGGATCCAAGCGCCCCGCCGGCGGTCTGGGCGGCGAGTATGATCGGCGCGGATACGCCAAGCAGCCGGGCTGTATGTAGCTGGAGCTGGGCGAAGACGACATTCGAATTCGTATTCGATCCGGTCATGAAGGCGCCGAGCGCTCCGATCCAGGGCGCTACCAGCGGGAAGGCGGCGCCGACCGCGAGGGCGATCCCTGTTGCGAGGGCATCCGTCATACCGGCGTGGCTCATGGTCACGGCCATGCTCACTAGGGCCAGAATGCCCAGGCTGGACGGCAGCATCCGTCGCACGGTATCAGCGAGAATCCGCTGCCAGGCTCCACCCTCGAGCACACTGGTGCGGCGATAGAGCAGATAAGTGAACAGCGAGCTGTAGGCGAGGATCATCCCGGCATGCCGCAGCAGATAGATCTGGCGGCCGTAACCAGCCGGTGTGGTGTACCCCAGGCTGGTCCTGAGTTCTGGGAACGATACGCGGATCACCACGATACCCAGCCATTGGTGAACCCGGGGAATTTGGACGGCCAGGGTGATGATGACCAGCGCAGCGTAGCCGGCAAGGGCGAGCGCGAGGCGGCGGTCCGCCTGCAAGCCTGCCCCCTGGCTGTTCGCTCGCCGCCTCCACAGGGTCAGCACCAGTCCCACCCCCAATCCGGCCATGCCTCCGCCAAGCCCGGCAATCGACCACACACCGCTAACGGCGAGCAGATACTGGGCGCCGCCCATGGCTGCCGAAAGAATAAGGATCGACATGAAATGATTCCGCACCGACCGCCACCCCTCTGCCAGATGGGCCACAGCCAGTCCGCACGCGAGGCAGGCCATGCCAAGCAGTAAGGCAGCCGGTGGGGCGAGCACATCCCAGGGCAGGTTGGTCGCCGACTGCAGCGCCTGGAATGAAGAGGCCAGCGACCCGAAGGTCACTGACCAGGCGTGACCGATCGAAGGGATTGCGACGGCGGCGACGGGTTGGAAGCCAAGGCCGATGAGCAGCGGGGCAGTGACGGCGGTTGGGACGCCGAATCCGCCCACGCCCTGCAGGAACGAAGCAAAGGCCCACCCGATCAACAGCGCCTGGGTGCCGCGATCGTGCGTCAGTTGCGGCATCCAGCGGGCGAAGATATCAATGGCGCCGCCCTCATCGGTCACACGGTAGAGCAGGAACGCGTTCCAGACGATCAGCAGCACATCGAATGTGAGCAGCAGCGCCTTGACCTGGGCCAGTGCTAACAGCCGTGGCGAGGCTCCGAAGGCAAGGCCGGCGATCAGCACGGCCAGCACCCATGCCGCCGGGCCGGCACGCACCGCGCCCCAGCGCAGTCCGATCATCAAGATCAAGATGAGCAGGATCGGGGCCCCGGCCAGCAGCCAATTTATGAGCATGCGGCCTCAGCGGTTGTGCAGAGAGCTCGCAAGCCGGTTTTCGGGCATCGATTCGGGCTCGATTCCTTCAAAAGAGGCCTCATTTAACCGTTAAGTCCTGGTAAGCGTAGGGATTCCGTAGGCAAGTCGCCCTGTACGGGACGAGACTGGGATAGCTGCCTTCCGCTATAGTATGAAAGGAAGGGCGGAATCTCTTCTTCTCCTCCTTAAGAGAGAGCCGGGGTCGGCGTCCCCGGCTCTCAAGTTTATTCCTCTACGACAATCCTGTGCAAATCGTAATCGCATCACCTCAGTCCGGAGGCAGGTGGATCTTATCGATTGGAACGCTGATCACATCCAGCGTGACAGGCTGTCCCAGTTCCTGATTAAGGGCCTGTTGCAGGTCATCGGCAAAGCTCGAATCAAGTGGCTTGCTCGCGTTGAGAGTGATGGTCACCTGCACGCCGCTGCTAGACCGGTCGAAAGTGAAATCGACCAGCGTCACCCCCTGAGTCTCTGCAACCTGTGTATCGACAGTCCGGCTGATGGTGCGGCTGGTCGTGGAGTTCTGCGCGCTGTCGATGAACACCAGGGCAAGGGGGATGCTGATCGCCGTCAGCAGCACCAGCGACATGACCAGTCCCAGGCGCAGGCGGGCCGTGCGTTCCGGGCTGGCGGCCGGCCGGAAGCCGAGCAGCAGCAGGATGATTGAACCGGCCAGCGTGATCGCGATCAGGTTGGTTGTGAAGAGCAAGGTCCCACCCCAGGTGACGCCGGCATCTGTCAGTGCGATACCGATGCCGATCACGCACAGCGGCGGGACGAGCGCAGCGGCAATCGCCACGCCCGGCAGCGCAGCGGCGACGTCCTTGCGTGCCACCGCATAGGCCCCGGCTGCCCCGGAGGCGAGCGCGACCGCCAGATCAAACAGGTTCGGACTGGTGCGGCTGGCGATCTCCTGCGTAACCGTGCGCAGGGGCGTGAGCACGGTCAGCACAACCGCCAGGCCTACGGCCAGCACGATACCCTTCAAGGCCGCTTCCACCGCCAGCCGCAGCAAGCGGATATCTCCCAGGACGATCGCCAGGCTGTTGGCGAGAATCGGCGTGAAGAGGGGGGCGACGAGCATGCCCCCGATGATCACGGCCGAACTGCCCTGCAGCAAGCCATAGGTGGATATGATCGACGCCAGGCCCATCATGACGAAGAAATCCGTATCAGGGCGGGCATCACGCCGGACACGCTTGTACACGTCCAGCTGTTCCTCGGCTTCGAGCGTTGGCAGCGCGCCAAAGATGCTGTCCCACAGGCGCTGCAGCCAGAAGCGCGGCAGGCCCCGGTAGCTCTTCACCATCACGACCGGTGTCAGGCAATCGATCGCCACCTGCTCCGGCAGCGTGCCAAACAGCACCTGGTCGATCAGGCTTTCTTCGGAGGCGCCGATGAACACCAGATCGCTCTCCGCTCCGGCTGTGACGATCCCCTCCACGATGCTCGGCGCCGTCACAACCTGGCTCTCGATCGGGATTTCCTCCCCGTTGAGCGGAGAGCCCGCGATCGCCGGCAGCGAAGCGATCAGTTCCCGCAGGCGGTCGAGCGTGTTCTGGATCCGCCTCTCGCCGAGTTCGGTGTCTTCCTGGCTGGCTTCCGGTAATGTGACATATACCGTGCGGGTGGTGGCCTCGTATTCGCGCGCAAGCAGCAAGGCCAGCCGGGCTGCGAGCGGCGCGTGTGGGCCACCGGCGGTTGTCACAACCACGCGCTCAATATCAAGTATCGAGTCGTCCCCCTCGGCGTCTTCCTTCATCTGTTCCGCCAGGTGGTCGGTGTGTATCGCGACCACGGCCACGTCACACGGTGCCGCCCGGACGACCGGGTCGACGACGCGGCTCATGCGTGCACCCTCCCGGGTGGAGTCGACCGGCCAGGAGAGCAGAATCAAGTCGCAATCCTCCTCGACCGCTGTGTCCTGGATGCCTTTCGCCACGCTGCTTGCCAGGCGGGTGATCGGATAGGTTGGAACGCCACGCCGTTCGGCTTCACGAGTTGACCACTGGAAGAGCGTGTTGCGCTCCTCGGCCAGCCGCCGGCCTTCCTGGATGGCGAGCGGGTCTGCGATCGGCACCACTTGGAGCGGGATCAGCTCGCCGCCCGTCTGATGTGCGAGCGCGGTCGCCAGGCGCAGTACGTACTGCCGCTCGACGCCGGTGCTGAGTGGAACCAGAATGCGGTAGGTCCCCGGATGTTTCTCTGCCTCCGGCTCGCGGCCGAAGACAAGCACGCCATGCTGTGCCTCGAGCAGGTGCGAGCGCGCGTAACCTATAAGCAGCAGAGTGCCGGCTGTGAGCCACACCAGCGCGCTGACCAGGCCGTTCAAGGGAAGTGCGATCAGCAAGCCCAGGCTTAATGCCAGGGCGAGCAGGGGGACGAGCGGGTAGAAGGGCACGACGATCGTGCGCCTGCGCTCGGGCTCAGCCTGGCGGCTGCGAATGGCCGCCAAGTTGATCCATACTGCCTGCAGAGCGAACAAACCGGCAGCGGCATCAAGCATCCAACCAATCGGCATCCAGATCAGCAGCGGGATCAGGATCAACGACAGGCTGAGGAAGATCCAGGGCGGAAGCTTGTAGGGCCGGCGCACGTTTGTCAGCGCGCGCGGGAGCGCTCCATCGCGGCTGAGGGAGTACAGCTGGCGCGCAGCTGTCATCAGACAGGCGCTGGCCGCGGCCAGAAGCAGGACACCTTCCAGCACATGCACAGACCAGGGGGGCAGGAGGGTGTTTGTCGCCAGGGCTTGCAGGATGCCAAGGGGTCCGCTGGTGATGTCGTAGGTCGGCAATCTGGAAGGAAGGATGGTAAGCGATCCAATCAGCAGGCCGCTTAACACAAGCAGCACCAGCAGGCCGCGCGGCAGCCGCGTGGAGGGGTGCATGATACGGCGGCGTGAGGAGATGACAGCCTCCAGCCCGGCGAAGAGCGTGAAAGACCAGGCTACGGCACGCAGCAGATGCCTTGAAGGCGGGATGCTGGGTGGCGTTGCGGTGAGGCGGGGTACGGTGCTGAAAATCAGTGCTGCCAGGATGATCAGCAGCAGCGTTACTAGCGGAGTCAAACTCTCACGGCGAGGCAGGATATGAAATAGGTTGACCAGCACCAATAGTGCATAGCCGCCGAGAGCGATCCAGGCAGGCCATGCGCTGAGTACCTGCCGGATGGCGGCCAGGCTCTGGCCCAGGGAACCGAGCAGGGCCGCGGTCAGCAGGACCAATGCCCCGAGCAGCGTCCAACCGCTGAGGAAACCTGAGCTCCCGCCCAGTGCTTCGTGGACGAGGGTCGAGGTCCCACCGCGCTCGTTGCTACCCCCGAGGAGCTCGAGGATATTGAGCAGAGTCAGGCCCAGGATCAGGGTCGCCAACAGCGCCGGGGTTGTGCTCAGCCAGCCGCTCAGATTGACGATGCGCGCCGGAACGAGCAGAACGATCCCGAGCACTACTGCAAGGCCCACCACTGCTACCTGCCAGGTGGTCCGCAGTTGGCGGCTCAGGCGGAGTTCGCCAAGGAAGTCTTCGGGATTCTCGGCCATCTGTGGTTAAGTGTCCATGTTCGTCCCGGCGCCTGGACTGACGCAGGCGCCGCGGGAGATGCACGCTCCAAGTGTAAGTTGAACTGGTCCGGTTGGCCAGCCCTGATATGCAAAGGTACCTGGCATAGTGTATCCTCAGTGGGCGTTTCCCGACAGATGAATGCTCGTTGGAGGCGGTGATGCAGCGAAGTCTTTATCTGACCGAAGAGGGTAAATTGTCGTTCAACCTCGACGCACAGGCGATCGCGGATGTGCTGGCTTCCGGGCAGGGACTCCTGTGGGTTGACCTCTGCGCGGAACCCGATGCCTCCAGTCGGCCGCTTTTGGAGGAGACCTTTGGCTTCCACCCGCTGTCGGTGGATGACGCGCTGGAGGAGAAGCACGTTCCCAAGATTGATGATTGGGGCGAGTATCTTTATCTGACTATTCATGCGCTGCAGTTTGATGAGAGCAGGGAGATTCCTCTCTCCACGCTGGAAATCGATGTTTTCTTGGGCCGGACATTTCTGGTGACTTACACGATGATGCCGATTCCGGCCATCGAACAGGTCTGGGAGCAAGTTCAGCGCGATGAGCGCATCTTGCGGCGAGGGGCGCAGCGTCTGCTCTACAGCATTACGGACGAGATGGCGACAAACACCATGCCGGTGGTCGAAGCGATAGACGAGGCCATCGATCACCTGGAAGACGCCATTTTCGAAAGCCAGGACTCAAACTTGCTCGAGCGCATCTTCACCTACAAGCGTGCGCTGCTCGCTTTACGCCGCATCCTGATGCCGCAGCGCGAGGTCTTCAACAAGCTGGCGCGCGGCGATTTTCCGCTGATTGAAACCGAGAGCCGTATGTTCTTCCGTGACGTCTACGATCACCTCGTTCGGCTGCATGACATCACCGAAGGTCTGCGCGACCTGGTGACCGGCGCCCTTGACACCTATCTCTCGGTCGTCAGCAACCGCATGAACGAGGTGATGAAGACGCTGACCATTATCACCACGCTCTTCATGCCGATCGCATTCCTGACCGGTTTCTTCGGCACTAACTTCTTCCAACCTGCGATCCCGCTCCCAGCCTGGACCGGGCAGGCGGCGTTTTACATCTTCCTCGCAGCGATGGTGTTTGTCCCGGCCGGGATGTATTTCTGGATGCGCCGGCGGGCGTGGGCCTGAAGTGGGATCAGGGCCGGCGCCGGTAAAATCGACCGCCATGGCAAAAACGCAGCTCTCCGCCAACCGCCAGATCGTCCGCGCCAGCGGCATCGTCATGCTCGGCTACATCCTCTCAACGGCTGCCGGCCTGGCGGCGCAGATCCTGATCTCACGCGCTTTTGGGACGTCCAGCGAGCTTGACGCATATGTCGCCGCCAACCGCGTGCCCGAATTCCTGTTCACCATCATCAGCGGGGGTGCGCTGGCCTCGGCCTTCCTGCCGACCTTCGCCCGCTTCCTGACGCGCGGCGATAAAGAGGGAGCCTGGTCGCTGGCTTCCTCGATCATCAACCTGGTGATCATCGTGCTGGGTTTGCTGAGCGGGCTGGCGGCGCTCTTCGCCCCCGGTATTGTGCGGCTGCTGGCGCCCGGGTTTTCCGATCCAGGGCAAATTCAGCTCACCATCTCGCTGCTGCGGGTGATGCTGCTCTCGCCGCTCATCTTCGGCGTGAGCGGTCTGCTGATGGCAACGCTCAACGCCCATCAGCATTTCATCTTCCCGGCTCTGGCTCCTGCCTCCTACCGGCTGGGGCAGATCCTGGGCGTGCTGCTGCTGGCTCGGCGGATGGGCATCTTCGGCCTGGCCTGGGGCACGGTCATCGGGGCCGCGCTGCACCTGTTGGTGCAGCTGCCGGCTTTCCTTATGCTGCGCCCGCGCCTGGGCCTCACCCTGGGTCTACATCTGCCCGCCGTTCGTGAAGTCGGGCGGCTGCTGGCGCCGCGCCTGCTGGGGGTGGCAGTCGTGCAGCTCAATTTCATCGTCAACACCATCATCGCCTCCGGCCAGCCGGAGGGCAGCCTGGCGGCACTCACATTCGCATTTGCGCTGATGATCATGCCCCAGGCGGTCATCGCCCAGGCGGTGGCGGTGGCTTCGCTGCCGACTTTCTCGGCGCAGGTTGCACGCGGCGAATGGGATGCGCTGCGCAATTCCGTCGGCAGCGCTCTGCGGGGCGTGCTCTACCTGGCGCTGCCCGCCAGCATCGGGCTGGTGATGCTGCGTACGCCGCTGGTCACGCTGCTGCTTGAACGCGGGCTGTTCGACGCACGCTCGACCGATCTCGTCGCCTGGGCGCTGCTGTGGTACGCCGCCGGCCTGGTCTTTCACTCCTTGCTGGAGGTCGTTGTGCGCGCATTCTACGCGCAGTACGATACCCGCACGCCGGTCATCGTGACGACACTGGCGATGAGTCTGAACATCGCGCTCAGCCTGCTGCTCGCGGACATCTTTTCGCGCGCCGGCTTGCCCCCCCACGGCGGCCTGGCGCTGGCCAACAGCAGCGCGACGGCGCTTGAGACGACAACGCTGCTAATCCTGCTATCGCGCCGCATGGGTGGGCTCGACCTGCGGCGCCTACGAAAGGGTCTGGTGGCGACGGGGGCTGCGTCCGGTCTGCTGGCGCTGGGCCTGTGGGTGTGGTTGAGTCTGACGCGCGGCGCTGCGGTCTGGCTGCAGGGCGGCCTGGGCGTGATCCTGGGTCTGGGGGCTTACTGGGCCATGACATGGGCGTTGGGTGCACCGGAAGCGCGCCGGCTGCCGGGGATGCTGCTGCGGCGGAGATACGACTCAGGGCCAGAGAGCGTACATTAACTGGGCGATACCCAATCCGAGCAGAAAACCGACCAGCGCCTCGAGCGGTGAGTGGCCGAGTACCTCGCGCAGCTGTTCCTGGCTGCGCAATGCATGACCCTCGAGGATGTCTTTGATCATGGCGTTGATGATTTTCGCGTGCTTACCGGCCTGGCGGCGGATTCCGGTGGCATCGTAGATGACGATCATCGCCAGCGCGACTGCCAGAGCGAAGGTGGCGGTGTCGAAGCCCAGGAAGAGGCCGGTGGCGTGCGCCGTCGCCGTGACAAGCGCCGAATGCGAAGATGGCATGCCGCCGGCGCGCAGCAGCAACGACCAGTTCCAGGAGCGCGTGTTGTAATAATCGATGGGCAGTTTCAGGATCTGCGCCAGAGCCCAGGCGCTGAGTGCGGCAATGAGCACCGGGTTGCGTGTGACATCCAGAATGTTCATGTTAAGACTCGTCGACCTCGATGTCCCGTTCGGCGATCTCCCCGCCTGCTCCTTCTGTGAGTTCGGTCAGCCGCAACTGCGCCTGCTCGAGCAGATCGCTGCAGCGGGCGCTCAAAGCCTGCCCGCGCTCAAACAGCGCCAGGGATTCTTCCAGCGGCAGGTCTCCGGCTTCCAACCGTTCGACGACCACCTGCAGCTCCTCGAAAGCCTGCTCATACGTCAGTTCATCGACAGCCTTTGCTTTCGCCATTTGCCCTCCAGCTTGCGTTTTCAGCGATCCGTAACCTGGGTCGCGATCGAGCCGTCCTTAACCCGCACATCAAGCACATCCCCAATACCCTCCTGTTTAGTTGAACTCACGATGCTGCCGTCCTGCGTACGGATTGCGATCGCGTAGCCGCGCTCGAGGATCGACTGCGGGCTGACGGCGCGCAAGGTTTGTGCGAGCCCTACGATCCGGGAGGCGGCCAGGGCCAGTTGATGGCGGATCGCTGCCGCGCCTCGCAGTGAGAGCTCGTCCACCCGCTGGCGGGCGTTGGCGACTTTGGTCAGTGGGGAGGCGCGCTGCAGGCGGTTGTGCAGCTGATTCCAACGGTTCCTGCGCTCGGATAACTGTGAACTGAATTCGAGCCGCAGGTCGGTCCACGATTGATGCAGCGCTTCGCGCAGCACAGCCTGATCCGGCGTGGCGACCTCGGCTGCGGCGGAAGGGGTGGCGGCACGCACATCGGCGGCGAGATCCGTCAGCACCAGGTCGGTTTCATGCCCGACACCGCTGACGATCGGAATATGAGAATCGGAGACAGCCCTCACCACTGCTTCCTCGTTAAATGACCACAGATCCTCGATCGATCCTCCACCGCGCACAAGCAGGATCACGGCCGGACGCCCATCCCGATTCAGGAGGTCGAGCGCGGCGACGATCCCGGCTGGCGCAGCTTCGCCCTGCACTGCAGTGGGCGCGAGCAGTACCCTGGCCAGGGGGAAGCGCCGGCGCAGTACATGCAGGACATCGCGCAGTGCGGCGCCCGTTGGCGAGGTCACCACGCCAATCACTCCTGGCCACGGGGGCAGCTCCTGTTTCCGGCCGGGATCGAATAAACCCTCCCGCTCGAGTTTCTCTTTCAGCTGCAGAAAAGCCTGGTACAGTTCCCCCGATCCGGCCGACCGGAGCCGCTCAGCGTACAACTGGTACTGCCCACCCGCCTCGTACACGCCGATACGGCCAAACACCTCGAGCCGCTCCCCGTCTTGCGGAAGATGTTCCTGCGACTGTGCATACTGGCGCCACATGACGCAGCGCAGTGAGGCCTGTTCGTCTTTGAGCGTGAAGTAGAGATGCCCGGAAGAAGGTCGTGAGACGTTCGAGACCTCACCCGCAACCCACAATTCCTGCAGCCGGAAATCGCTCTCGAGCAGTTGGCGCACGTAGCGCGTCAGCTCGGACACCGACCAGGTCGTGGTCTCGAAGGAAAGCCAATCGGAACTCATGCCGCGAAGCATACGCTACGCACAAGGGACTGTCAACCAGAAGGTATAATCACGCCGTCGGCGCGATCTTCACGACAGGAGGCGCGATGGCGGAGTCAATCGAAAGTATCGTAGGCAAACTGCTCACGGAGCGCAGCCTGACATTGGCGGTGGCCGAATCATGCACCGGCGGACTGCTGGGTCACCGCATCACCAACGTCAGCGGCTCATCGGCCTATTTTTTAGGCGGGGTGGTTGCCTATGCCTACGAAGCCAAGGAGCGGCTGCTCGAGGTACGCCATGCGACACTTTACGAACACGGCGCCGTTTCTGAACAAACGGCGGTTGAGATGGCGCGCGGGGCGCGCCGGGCGCTGCGGGCGGATATCGGCCTTGCGGTAACTGGCATCGCCGGGCCAGGAGGCGGCATGCCCGACAAACCGGTCGGCCTGACATGGGTAGCCATCAGCATGCGGGAGGGTGACCGGGCTGAGAAGCATACCTGGGATGGAGATCGAGCGCAGAACAAAGCCGATTCGGTCCAGGCGGCGCTGGTATTGTTGCGGCGTACGCTTGAGCAGGATCTTTGACGGATCAGCACCGGATATATGAGAACGAGCGGCCATCTGGCCGCTCGTTGGATTTCCGGGATCAAAATATCAACTCAGGTAATCGCGCAACTGGCGGGCGCGGCGCGGGTGCCGCAGGCGCCGCAAGGCCTTACCCTCAATCTGGCGGATGCGCTCGCGTGTCAGGCCGAATTTCTGCCCCACTTCTTCCAGCGTGTAGGGCCGGCCGTTATGAAGCCCGAAGCGCAGGCGCAGGATACGCGCTTCGCGCGGGCTGAGGGTGGCCAGCACCTCTTCGATCTTGTCGCGCAGCAAATTCTGATAGGCGGTTTGAGTCGGCGTCGGCGTCGTGTCGTCCTCGACGAACGAACCCAGCTCGGTGTCCTCGTCCTCGCCGACCGGGGTTTCGAGCGAGAGCGGACGCCACGAGACGCGCATCATCCACTGTACTTTGCGCGCATCGACGCCCATCATCTCGGCGATCTCCTCCGGGGAGGGCTTGCGCCCGATATCCTGCTCGAGTTCACGGGCGATCTTGTACAGTCGCCGGATGCGATCGGACATATGGACGGGGACGCGAATTGTGCGGCCTTGGTCGGCGATCGCGCGGGTGATCGTCTGGCGGATCCACCAGGTGGCGTAGGTGCTGAAGCGGAAGCCGCGGTGGTAGTCGAACTTCTCAACGGCCTTCATCAAGCCCAAGTTGCCTTCCTGGATCAGGTCGAGGAACGGCACGCCGCGCCCCATGTACTTCTTGGCGATGCTCACCACAAGACGCGTGTTGGCTTTGATCAGATGATCGCGTGCGGCGCGCGCATCCTGGATGTAGCCGTTTAACTCCGTTCGCTGACGGGCGCCCAGTTTGCCGTTCGCGCGCGCCAGTTCCTCTTCAGCTTCCTTGCCGCGCTCGATGCGCATTGCCAGGTCGACCTCTTGTTCGGTCGTGAGCAGCGGCACGCGCGCCATTTCCTTGAGATACAGGCCGACGGTGTCATCGCTGGAGATGGCGCTGAGATCGAAGGTGTTCATCTCTTCAGCGTCAGCTTCTTGCAGCAAATGCTGCGGGATCTGGGATTGATCTTCGTAGACCTCAATCCCGGCGGTGCGGAAGAAAGTCTGGAGCCGTTCGAGGCGGTCGTCCGAATCCTCGGCTTCGGGGAAGACAGACACGATGTCATCGGTCGTGATGTAGCCCTGGAAGTCCCCTTTCTCCATCAAAGCCGCAAAGGCCTCACGTTTCTCCCAGCGATCTTTCGAGATGCTCATTCACACGCTCCTGAGGTCACCACAGGTTTTGTGGGCTTGAGTTCATCGCGAGGATCCGGAGGCGTCCACCGGGTTCACGATTTCGATAACAAATTTTTCAAGACCGCCATGCGAGGGTCGAGATCGAGCTCCTCGTGACGGTGGTTGTTTTCATTCAGGTTTTCGCCGCACTCCGGGCACAATCCAAGGCAGCTTTCGCTGCAGATCGGCTGCATCGGTACATCGAGCAGAAAGATCTCGCGCAGCAAAGGAGTGAGATCGAGGATTGCATTCTCAGAGATCGCCAACTCTGGATCGGAGGCCTTGTCTGGCGGATAAACGAAGAGCTCGCCCAGTTGAGCGTCCAGGCCCTGGGGGAATGTGGAGAGGCAGCGGACGCACTCCAGCTCGAGCGTCCCGCGCAACGTGCCTTGAGCGTAGACGCCCTGGCCGGTGCGCGTAAGGCGCAGCGCACCGTTGAGATCGAATAGTTGAAGGTCCTCACCGAGGAAAAGGGAGGCCTCGTCAAAGTCAAAGTTGCGGCTGGACCCGACGTTCTTGTTGAGCAAGAACCCCACGTTTAGCCGCAACGGGTGACGATGATTCAGGTTCGCACCGCCTGGCCGTAAGTTTCTTTAAAAGCGACCGCATTATAGCATAGGAAATAAAGCGACCGCATTATAGCATAGGAAATAGGTGAAATCAAGCGAGGCCCTTTGTTCTTGACATAAAATACCGACTATACGCATAACCCCCCAACATCTTGGCGGCTTCTGACATAGAATACCCACAAGTGGTGGTTGGGTACTGTGCGAATAGCCATAAAGAGGTGATCGATGACACGCTTGCTGCTCGCCAGCAGGAATCCGGGGAAAATTCGGGAACTGCGTCAGCTGCTGTCGCCGCTGTCGCTGGATCTGCTCACCCCTCATGAACTGGGACTGGGGCCGCAGGTCGAGGAGACCGGGGCCGATTACATGGAGAATGCCCGGCTGAAAGCCCGTGCGCTGGCGCTGCAGACAGGCGTGTGGACGCTGGCTGACGACACCGGTTTGGAAGTCGCTGCCCTCGATGGCGCGCCGGGCCTGCATTCGGCACGCTTCGGAGGCGAGGGCGCGAGCGACGCCGACCGGCGCGAGCGCCTGCTGCGGCAGCTGGCGGGCAAACCCAGACCGTGGAAGGCTCGTTTCTGCTGCGCCGTCGCTCTATGCAGCCCTGAAGGGGAGCTCGAACAAGCCTGGGGTGAGTGCCCGGGGGAAATCGTGCCTGATGAACGCGGGGATCACGGCTTCGGGTACGATCCGATCTTTCTCGTCGATGCGCAGGGGAAGACGATGGCCGAACTGACGCTGGAAGAAAAGAACACGCTCAGCCACCGGGCGCAGGCGGTCGAGGCGCTGCTTCCGGTTCTGGTGAAACGGCTTGATCTCGAGCGCTAGCAGCGCTGGAGCGAGTTTCCTCAATTCCGTGCTGTTGAGGCGATGCTCGGGGGGTGGTGCCGCTGGCGTCGGAGCCGCAATCCTGTGATCCATAAGCTGGCCAAGCGACTCATCTCCCTTCATAGCGGCGGCGACCGATAGCGCTGAATGGGCGGCGGCCAATCGATACCGCCTGCTGGAAAGCGGTGTGGGAGAAGGATGGCCGGGAGGACAAAAGGCTTGCAAGCAGGATCGAGGGGCTAGGACTTCAGGGTGGGCGCTTCCACGGCCTCCGGCGGTTCAGGCGTCGTGCCTTCGGATGCCCGATCCTCCGGATCGTCTGGGGCTGGCAGGCTGAAATGGAAACGGCTGCCGACGCCATCCTTGACGCTCACGCCGACTTCGCCGCCGAGTTTTTTTATGATTCCCTTAACAATGGTCAACCCAAGGCCGTGCGATCCGAGGCGGCCGCGGTTCGGCCTGGTGTAGGAATTGAACATAGCATCGATTTTATCTTGTGCCATACCCGGTCCGTTGTCCTGAAGCCAGAAACGGATGAACCCATTCGGTAAAGTGTTGGCGCCAAACTCAAGCCTCGGCGGCTTGCCCCCGTATTTTATGGCGTTGCTGATGTAGTTGACCCATACCTGCTCTATCCATGGAGCGTAGCCATACGCGGACGGCAAGGGGGACGGCCGCAGGATGAGCGCATTCTCCATGGCGCTGAGCGAGGACAGGCGATCGAGGGCTTGTTCGAGGACGATGTCCATGTTCACGATATGCTTCGGGACGTCGGCGGTTCCAATCTGGGCCAAAATCATCAGCTCATCCACAATGCGGCTCATGAGCTTGCTGGTTCCCACGATGCCATTCAGGAAAGACCGCTGCTCATCCTTCGGCATATCGAAGTTGATGACGGTCTCGGTCGTGGTGATGATCGTGGACAGAGGTCCGCGCAATTCATGCGCAACGGTATGACCGAAGGCGTCCAGTTCCTGCACATGCGCCTCGAGCTGGCGCGTTTTTTGACGTAATTCAGATCGGCTCAGGCTCAAGGATTGGAAGATGGTTTCGTAGGGTTTCAACAAGCTCCCTTCGATAAGTGCTTTGTAAACAAGGAAAAAGGCCAGCGCTCGCACGAGATGGGCATATACCACCATCCGATCATGGATCGTGGTGTAGAACGTGAACCTCAACTCGGAGATGATCGTCATGTCCGTCG
>JARRJK010000029.1:0-21110 GCA_037379555.1 Anaerolineales bacterium
AGGGTGAACTTCACGCCGCCTTCAGGTGGGTTTTCGACCCAGATCCGGCCACCCATGGCTTCGGTAAGAGAGCGGGCGATCGATAGGCCGATTCCGTCGTCGCCGATGCCGGGGATGTTCCCGGTTGCAGGGTAGTGAGGGTCGAACACTTTCGGGATTGCATCCGGGGGAATGCGCGGTCCATTGTCATGGACCCACAGGCTCAGGAATCCTGCCTGGTCTTCGCCCGCGATGCGTGCGCCAATCTGGACTTCCCCGCCCTCGTTTGCGGCTCCGAGGGCGTTGTTCAACAGATGGACCAGGACCTGGTGGGTCGCATCCGGGTCGCCCAGGATGCGCGGCAGCGCCTTTCCGAGATTCACTCGCAGGTTGATCTCCTTGCGCTGCAGGGCAGGCGAGACCTGGTTGACGGCGTCCTCAATTGGAAAGAGCACATCGATCGAAGTCGGCACGAGATTCAGCGTCCCGGTCTTGATCGCGGCCAGATTGACGAGGTTCGAAAGCAGGAGCGCCATGCGCTCCGTGCTGTTGCGAACGTGCTCGAGGAATTCTCGCTGCTTGCGGTTAAGCAGGCCAACCGATTCATCGAGGAGCAGCTCGGCATAGCCGAGGACCGACGACATTGGCTGGCGCAGGTCGCGCGCCAGGTTGGCGATCAGTTCGATATCAGCCGGCCCCATCGGTGCGCTGCCCTGCGCCTCGCCGTTGTACTCCATCATCGCCATGCGTGCGCGAGCGCTGGCCAGCTCCTGCAGCGCTTGCTGCAGCTCGAAGGAGAGTTGTTCTACCTGCTCGGTCTGAGTTGGTACGACCGGTTCGTCCCGCACTGCCCGGCGCATGCGCTCGACTTCGGATTCGAGCAGCACAATCGTCTCCTCTGCAAGCTGGTGGTCGGTCAGGAACTCCGCCAGTTCGTGGCCGGCCTGATCCGTGGCATGGATCAGCTGCTCAGTGAGTTTGGCGTTCTCATCGATCAGCCGCTGTACCAACATGCGGGTGTGGAGCAAATCCGAGCTCAAACCCATGCTCTCGATCTCGCCTTCGGGAGCAGGTTGTTGGACGGCTGCAAGCTGCTCGGCAACGAGTGAGGAGAGCCGGATCAGAACCCTCCGGCTGGATTGCGACCAGCGCTGACGGGCGTACGGCGAGAAGAGCAGGATGCCTCCCAGCACATCGCCGTCATGCGTCATCGAAGCAAGCAGAACGGGGCCGGTGTGGTTGATGCCGATCGCCCGGCGAAGGGTGATCAAGTCCTTGGCCTTGCTCGAATCGGGCAGGATCAGAGCATGGCCATGATTGAGCGCGTGAGTAATAACAGGCAAGTCGGCGCTCTCAAGCGCCTGGCCTTCGATGTGGCGTTCGCTGATCAGGTCGAATCCCGTTGCGAGCGATAAATAGCCGCTCTCTTCAGGCGGTGTCAGCAGCAGTGTTAATTCAGCTTTCATTGAGCGCCCGATGCCCTCGACGGCCGCTCTGGCCAGATCATGCGGATTATCGGCCTGCATCACGGCGGCCAGGTTTGCGAACACCTGAGGCAGGAAGAACAGCTCCTCATCCGGCGGATATTCCGCCTGGAGGTGGTTCTTCTCTACCGGGACCGTGATGGCTGTTTCAACCTGGAAGCTTCGGACCGCGCTCATCACAAGAAACGGGAGTGCCAGGAGCTCACCCCAGCGCACGAACGGTGCCTGTGAACTCTCGGCAGGGCCGAGACCGAGGTGAAGCGTAAAACCAACCGCCAGCAGCGTGTAGCCCGCGGCGAGCACGCTCCATCCGTTCGGCCGGCGAATTCCCAGCGAGATGGCACTTCCGGCAGCAAGCGCCAAGCCCAAAGCGCCCCAGCCAGCGTCGTACAGGCTGCGGTTCAGGCGATCAGCCCAATTGGGAGGCGAGAGCAGGAAGATCGCTGCCAGGCTGCCCAGCAGCGTGAGAGCCAGGAGCAAGCCGACCCAGCGGCTGCGGACCGCGTCCGACCACAAACTGCCGAAGCCGTGGATCCACAGGAGCAGCGCGGCCAGCGAGATGAACCGGTTGAATACCGGAAGCAGTACGCGGCCATCGAGCAAGCCGATGCCCGCCAGCCCGGCACCGAGGAAATACAGGAGCTGAAGCAGGATCAGGATCTCGCTGATGCTCCACCATGTCTCGGATGCGCTGTAGGCGCTCCTGGAATTCGACGATCGTGCCAGTCCATAGAGTATGCCCAACGCAAGCAGGGAAGCGAGATGAGCGCCCACATCACTGGGCACACTTGTTATCAGCTCCATGGCTTCGCGTACGATCATCGATTCACTTTTCCGGACACGTTTGATCCCCCGCAGACCGTTGGATCAGCGGGATAAGGGTGGCTTGAACAACGCCGACAAGCTCTCTGCGGCAGACCGGTCGACAACTGCCAGCACCTCATCGTCGGCCATCAAGGCCGTCACGCCGCGCGGCACGATCACCTCTCCCTCCCGGATGATGCCAGCGATCACGCAATTTTCCGGCAGGTCCAGATCCTTGATCATAATGCCTATCGCATGTGCGCCCCGGGGGACTTTCTCCTCGACAAGCATAAACTCACCCCGCCGCAACTTCAAGAGCGGCATCATATCCCCGAGCGACATCTCTTCCTCAATCAGCCGCGCAAGGATGTCGGCCTGATTCAGGGCGACATCGATGCCCATCAAGGGCTGGAACAGCCAGGCGTACTTCGGGTTGTTCACGCGCCCGATCACACGCGGGACATTAAATTTCTTCTTCGCCAGGAAACCGACCGCCAGATTGGTGGCATCAGCAGGCGTCGCCGTGACGAGGACCTGGGCTTCTGATGCCCCAGCATCACGCAGGATCTCCGGGTTGAGTGGATCTCCGGCATGGATCGATTCGGTCGGGATCTCCCGGTGCAGTTTCTCAATCACGGGCGGACGGGATTCCACCAGCCGCACCTTATGCCCAAGCTCGATCAGCAGTGTTGCAAGGTGTGAGCCAACGCGCCCGCCACCGACGATGATGACGAACATATCAGCTCTCCCCTTCCAGCAGCCGGGTGAGCTTGTGCAGCGCATCACTGACCACCGTGAGCACGACCAGATCGCCATCGTCCAGGATCAGGTTTGCGTCAGCCATTTGAGCATGACCGGCGCGGATGACCACAGATGGGCGGCACACGCCTTCGATGTCGAAGCGGGCGACGCTCTCTCCGACCAGATGCTCCGGAACCAGGACTTCAATCAGCCCCAACTCGCGATGTCCGAGGCTGGCGAGCTCGATCAATCCGGGATGAGTCAGGATCTGCTCAATGCGGTGGGCGCTCCAGGAGGAAGACACCACCGTCTGCAGACCGGCGAGCTTGAAGACCTCCATGTGGATCGGATCATAGACTCGGGCGACGACATTGGGAACGTTGTAGATCTTGCGGGCGATGCGGGCCGTCACCAGGTTCATCTCGTCGCTGGAGGTGAGCGCCGCCAGGCCATCCGCTTCTTCGACGCCCGCTCGCAGCAACACACTACGCTCCCGAGCGTCGCCCTGCAGCGTACGGCCGTGAAAATCAGATCCCAGGCGGTGGAAGGCCTCCGGCTCGCGATCGACGACGACCACCTCGTGATCATCCGCCGAGACTTCCACTGCGAGTTCGCTGCCCACCCGGCCGCATCCAACGATGATCAGCCTCATGGATGCAGTTCCTCCGTCGATGCATCCCCGATGTGGTAGGGGACGTCGATCACAATGTACCCTGCACGGAACAGGAGCGCCAGGCGCAGTGGCCATGCAGTCTGATTATGCAGCAGGTTTTCCCACCAGTGCTCGGGCACGAACTGCGGCAGCACGACCGTGATCACGTCTCCCGGCTGGCGCTCCTCACCCAGCTTGTTAAGGTACTGCATCAACGGCCCAACGATAGAGCGGTACGGTGATTTGAGCACCTGCAGCCGCACACCGTCGCCCCAGCGGTCCCAGCGCTGGCGGAGCTTCTCGCCCTCCTCGGTTGAGGTCTCGACGTAGACTGCGGTGACATCGGGCGAGAGCGAGCGTGCGAATTCGAGCGCCTTGATTACGCCCCGGTGCACGCCGCCGATAGGCATGACGACGCGTGGGTGGCGCAGGCGGGTTGGCGCGCCGAAGTCGTCCAGCGATAGACTCATCGCTATGCCTTCGTAGTGCCGGTGGATGCGCAGCAGGGTGAGCGTGAAGATGGTGATCAGCACCAGCACGATCCAGGCCCCGGCCAGGAAGCGGGTGGTGAGGATGATCAGGAATACGATCAGGGTCGCGGTTCCGCCCAGCGAGTTGATCATGGCATTCCGCTGCCAGCCGGCCGTGCGCAGGCGGAACCATCGACGCACCATGCCGAACTGAGAAAGGGTGAAGGAGATGAAGACGCCGACGGCGTACAGCGGCAGCAGGCTGTGCGTGTCGCCGTTGAAGATCACGATCAACAGCGAAGCGAGGATCCCAAGCAAAGTGATTCCGTTCGAGAAGACAAGCCGGTCGCCAAGGTTTCCCATCTGACGTGGCATATAGCCGTCACGTGCCATGAAGTAGGACAGCCGCGGGAAATCTGAAAAAGCCGTATTGGCGGCGAGCAGCAGGATCAGCGCGGTGGCGATCTGTACTCCGACATACAGCGGGCCGGCGCCGAAGAGCGAGCGCCCGATTTGCGAAAGCACGGTTTCTGCATGGCTGGGCGCTGCGCCCACCTCGTTGGCGAGGAAGGTGATACCCAGGAACATCGTTGTCAGCAGCGTGATCATCACCAGCAGCGTCTTGCCGGCGTTGTCAGCCTCGGGCGCCTTGAAGGCCGGTACTCCATCACTGATGGCTTCAATGCCCGTCAGGGCTGTGCATCCTGCGGAGAATGCCCGCAGGATGAGGAATGCGGTTACACCCGAGACAGCCAGGTCAGCATGGATTGGTTCGATGACGTCAATATCCGGCAACCCGCCCAGCGTGATCCAGCGGAACAGGCCAAAGCCGATCAGTGCCAGCATGCCGCTGATGAAGAGGTAGGTGGGTACCGCAAAAAAGCTGGCCGATTCGCGCAGCCCGCGCAGGTTCATCCAGGTTACGAACGCGACGGCAAGAACTGCCACGGCTGTTCGATACGGCAGAAGCAGGGGCAGCCAGGAGGTGATCGCTGCCACGCCGGCCGAAATACTTACGGCGACAGTCAGCGTGTAGTCGATCAGCAGCGCTGAGCCTGCGATGAGGGAGAACCCGGTGCCGAGGTTGTCTTTGGTAACGAGGTAGACGCCACCCCCCTTGGGGTATGCGTGGATCGTCTGGTAGTAGGAAAAGCCAACCGTGATCAGCAGGCCGGCGATCGCCAGCGCGATCGGAATGGAAAGGCCAAGCGCGGCGGTGCTGGCTGCGGCGAGCACGAAGAGAATCTCCTCCGTGGCGTAAGCCACCGAGGAAAGTGCATCCGAAGAGAAGACGGCCAGCGCCTTGATCTTGCTGATCTTTTCATGGATCAACTGCGAGCTTGCAAGCGGATCTCCCAGCAGCAAACGGCGCAGCGAGAAGGAACGAGTGCTCATGAATGTTCACACATGTTGATAACGGGCGTCCCGTCAGATTCTACACCAGGCGGACGGAAGATCAGTGTTCGGCTTGCGGAGGTTCGTTCTTGCCGGGATCGCTTCCGGCCGGGGCGGTTTCAAACTGGGCCGGTTCGACCGGGTCCAACGTGATGACCGGCTCGGAGCCGGCTTGCTTGGCTGGGGCTTTGCCCTGTTCTTCCGCTTCGCGGGCAAGGTTCGGCTTGTAGCCGACAAAGCGAATTGCAAAAAAGCCGTACAGCAGCACCAGCCAGAACGTCAGCCCGCGGTAGGTGAGAGCGATGGCGGCGGAGGTGGCCGGGTTGATGCCCATGGCGGTCTGGGTGAGAGCCATGGCGCCTTCAACAAAGCCAACCCCGGAGGGAGTGATGGAGGCAATCGTGAAGAGATAGCTGACGCAGAAACTAGCGATCAAGGTCCCCAGGTCGAAAGTGGTGTGGAAGGCGACCGAGACGATAAACAGGATACTGGCCATCACGGCCTTGCGCGTCAGCGCGTAGATCCCAGGGATGATCAGGCTCTTCGGGGAACGGCGGATCTCGTGCAGCCCTTCGGCGATCTCGAGCCCGAAGCGCTCACTCTTTGTTCGGTCGAGCAGATCGCGCTTAAGAATTGGGCGCAGGATGCGGTTGCCGAGGTCCGTCAGCCAGACGAGTACACGTGCCATGCGGTGGGCGGACAGCACGCCGATCGTGGTCAGCAGGATCACGCTGACGGCGATTGTGATCGCAAACAGCGCGGCCCCGATCAAGACCGGGGTCACCAAGCCGCGGTCAAAGAGCACGATGAAACCCAGCGCCAGCACGATCATGAAGCCGGCGTAGTCATATACCAGGTAGAGGAAGGAGGCAGTCGAGACCTTGCCAACCGGTTTGCCGCGCCGCTGGCCATCGGCCATGAAGACCGCCATCGCGCCCGCACCGTAACTGGGGGCGATGACATTGATGAAATTCCCGGCAGCGGTCAGCGGTACCATACGGCTGAGGGCCTCATCGATGCCCATCAGCCGGTAGCAAGCTTGCAGGTTGGCGGCAATCGCCACGAGCCACACGAATTGGACGATGATCGCCACCAGCAGCCAGCGTCCATCGGCTCTGCTCATGGTATCGATGATCAGTTTCAGTTCGTCGAAGTGCCGGACGACGAAATAGATTGTCAAGCCGAAGATGATCGCATACAGCAGGCGCCGAATCATGGATGAGCCTTAAAGCGGCAGCTTCTCGAAGCTGGCAGGGTCGTCGAGATTATAGCCCAGCGCCCTGGAATCGATACGCCGCAGCAGGCCGGTCAGGACGTTCCCCGGTCCCATCTCGATGAATGTTTCCACGCCGGCTGCGATCATCGATTGGATCGACTCGGTCCAACGCACGCGCGAGGTGAGCTGCGCCTTGAGATCAGAACGAATCTGGTCCACCTCGTTCATCTCATGCGCTCGGACGTTGCCAACCACGGGCTTGCCGGGTTTCTTGATCTCCGCTGCATCGAGCGCCGGACCGAACCGCGCCTGGGCTGGTTGCATCAGCGGGGAGTGGGCGGCGATGCTCACCGCAAGCCGAAGCACGCGGCGAGCCCCTGCTTCGCGGAGATATTCTGCGGCGAGTTCGAGCGCATCGTCATCGCCCGAGATCACGATCTGGCCGGGGCAGTTGTCGTTCGCCACCCAGACGCCGCCGGTGACGTCATTCGTCGCGGCGGCACAGGCAGCCTCGACCTGCTCGGCGGTCAACCCGAGCACGGCGGACATACCTCCCGGATGGGCCTCGCCCGCCTGCTGCATGCCCCGGGCGCGCGCCGAAACCAGCCTCAAACCCTCGTCGAAATCGAGCGCAGCGACGGCCACCAGCGCCGCGAACTCGCCCAGCGAGTGGCCGGCTGCGCATGCCGGCTGGCTCAGAGCAGGATGGTATTTCTTCAGGGTCTCAAGAACGGCAACAGAATGCGTGAGCAGTGCAGGCTGCGTGTACAGCGTGTCGTTCAGGCGTTCCACCGGACCGTGGAAGCAGATTTCTGACAGCGGGTAGCCCAGAATCGCATCAGCCCGCTCGAAGATGCGGGCAGCCTCGGGCTCAGCTTCCGCCAGGCTAGCTCCCATTCCGACTGCCTGGGATCCCTGGCCGGGGAAGAGAAAAGCCGTCGTTTCTGGATGGAGGGGCATAGGAATCAGAAGGCCGTGCAATCGCACGGCCCACATTCAGGGGACCGTGGCTAGCTGGTCTCGATTTCCACGACCTCGCGTCCATCGTAATGCCCGCAGTTCGGGCACATCCGGTGGGGCAGGTGTTTCTCACCGCAGTTCGTGCAGGCGATCAGCTGGCGTGAGCGCAGCCCATCATGGGCGCGGCGGCGGTCACGGCGGCCTTTCGACACTTTGCGCTTTGGAAGTGGTGGCATGCTGACACTCCACTGTAGATTCACATAATGACGCCTGCTCTTGAGCAGGCAGGCATCATTATAGCCGAGCGGCTCAAGGTGTCAAGGCGACTTTGGTGGCGTACCGGTGGGCCGGTATAATATCCGCTATGAGCAAAAGAAGTCTATCACACCTGGACGCTGAAGGGCGCGCCCGCATGGTTGATGTGGGCGGCAAACAGGCGACCGACCGCTGGGCAGCAGCCCGCGGACATGTGGTCATGGATCGCTCGACGCTTGAAGCCGCGCAAGCCGGCGACCTGAAGAAGGGCGATCTGCGGGCAGCATCCGAGCTGGCCGGGATCATGGCCGCCAAACACACATTCGAGCTGATCCCGCTCTGCCATCCGCTGCCTTTGAGTTCGGTCGAGGTGTCCGTCGAGTTCGATACGGAGCTTCCCGGGATCACGATCACGGCGGTTGTACGCACGCATGCCCGCACCGGTGTGGAGATGGAAGCGCTGACTGCCGTCAGCGTCGCCGCGCTGACAGTCTACGATATGGTCAAAGGCACAGACAAAGCTGCCCGCATCACCAATATACGCCTGCTGGAGAAGCATGGCGGCAAGAGCGGGGATGTCGTGCTCGAGGAATGGCGCGGATGAAGGTTTGGGTTAAATATTTCGCCACGCTGCGCAATCGTGCCGGCGTAAAGGAAGAAGAGCTTGAACTCGAGGCTGGCACGAACGTCACCAGGCTGAAGGAAATCCTGCAGGAAGCCCATCCGGACATCGCTGAATCGCTGCCGACGGTCATCGTCGCTGTAAACCGCGAGTACGCTTCCGACGACCTGAGTCTGCAGGGGGGAGATGAAGTCGCCCTATTCCCCCCCGTCAGCGGTGGTTCGGTTTCCGGGGGGGATCGATTCCAGATCACAAAGGCTGAGCTTGACCTGAATCAGCTGCTGGCCGACATGGTCCTTCCGACGACAGGAGCAGCGTGCGTCTTCAGCGGGGTGGTGCGCGGGCGCACGGAACGCGGCGAAGGACATGAGACCGTCGAATTGAACTACGAGGCGTACCAGCCGATGGCGGAGGAGAAGATGCGCCAGGTGGCAGCCGAGATCCATGAGCGCTGGCCATCCGTCGAACAGGTCGCCATCGTCCAGCGCGTCGGACGGCTGCAGCCCGGCACGCCCACTGTGCTGATCGCCTGCACTGCTGCGCACCGCGACAGCGGCGTGTTCGAAGCGGCCCGCTATGGGATTGACCGTTTGAAGGAGATCGTTCCGATATGGAAGCAGGAAGTCGGTCCGCAGGGCGAGTTCTGGGTCGAAGGCGATTACCAACCGTCTGACAAGGACCGGAATCCGGATCGCCTGTGATCGAGAGCAGCAGCGCAGCCCGCTGGCCGTTCATCTGTACCAACTGCGGCTGCCCTTATCCGGCTGAAGACCTGCCATATCGATGTCCCCATTGCGGGGGTATCTACGACTTCGAAAACCCATTTGAGATCGATCCCGCGCTGTTGAACAGCCGCGCTTCAGGCGGAATCGGGCGGTTCCGCAGTTTGTTCCCGATCGGGCAAGAAGGTCCCTGGATAAGCCTGGGCGAGGGGGATACGCCGCTTGTCGCCATGACGCATCAAGGGCGGCAGGTGTTCTTCAAATGTGAAAGCTGCAACCCGACGGGGTCCTTCAAAGACCGCGGCACCGCTGTCCTGGCTAATGCGCTGGTGGAAGCCGGCATCCAGCAGGTGATCGAGGATTCCTCGGGCAATGCCGGCTCTTCCCTGGCGGCTTACGCTGCTCGGGCGGGGATCAAGGCTCGTATTTTCGTGCCAGATTACGCCTCGGGACCGAAGCGGATGCAGATTGAGGCGTACGGGGCTGAATTGGTGCCCATCCCCGGTGCGCGCGCTGACGTGGCCGAGGCTGCGCGGGAGGCGGCTGCAGCGGGTGATTTCTACGCCAGCCACGCCTACCTGCCGCACGGTTTGGCGGGGATGGCGACCGCAGCCTATGAGATTTTCGAGCAACTGGAGGGCGTGCCCGAAGCGGTTGTCGTTCCGGTTGGACAGGGCACGTTGCTGCTGGGGCTGTGGCGAGGCTTTAAAGCGCTCAAGGCTGCCGGCTTGATTGAGGCCCCGCCGCGCTTGATCGGCGTGCAGGCGCGTGCCTGTGCCCCGGTTTGGGCAGTCTTCGCGGCCGGGGCAGTCGGCCTGGGCTGGGTGTCGGAGGGCGAGACGGTTGCGGAGGGGATCCGCATCCTGCATCCACTGCGCGGAGATGCGGTGCTGGCTGCGGTGGCCGAGTCACGCGGCTGGATGGAAGCCGTCGACGAAGAGCCCATCCGGGCTGCCCGCGACGCGCTGAGCGCTTCAGGGTTATATGTAGAGCCCACATCGGCGGTGGTCTGGGCGGCACGGGATTCGGTGCTGAGCGAAACCAGCGGTGAAGTCGTGATGATGCTCACCGGGTCCGGATTGAAATCACCCTGAACGGCAGGCCTTTAATTCAACCTTGATATCAACCGCCGGCAGGAGGAATGCGGCAGATGGTGCAGCGAGTGGTAGTCACGGGCATGGGGACGATCAATCCCCTCGGTCACGATCTCGATCAGACATGGAATGCACTTATCGCCGGGACATCCGGCGTCGGCCCGATCACGCTGTTTGACACCAGCGACATGCTGGTGCAGATCGCGTGTGAGGTGAAGGATTTCCAGGCCGAGAAGCACATCGAAGCGCGCGAGGTAAGGCGGCGCGATCGCTATGAACAATTCGCGACAGTGATTGCGAGACAGGCGCTTGACCAATCCGGGTTTTCGGTTGATGAACACGATCCCCGCCGGGTGGGCGTGATCGTCGCCTCGGCTGTCGGCGGTCTAGCCTCGATGGAGGACGGCGTCAAGACGCTGCTCGAGGACGGGCCGCGGCGGGTGAGCCCTTTCATGATCCCGATGTTCATGCCCAACGGCGCCTCCGGGCTGATCGCGATCGACACCGGTATCAAGGGTCCCTGCTTCTCGGTAGCCTCGGCCTGTGCCTCCGGTGCCGACGCCATCGGCCAGGCCTGGCACCTGATCCGTGCGGGTGCGCTCGATGCAGCGCTGGCCGGATCGTCGGAAGCGACTGTCACACGCATCGGTGTAGCCTGCTTTGACCGCATGGGCGCGCTCTCGCGCCGCAACGATGAAATCGACCGTACGCCAGCGCCGTTCGACGCGGAGCGAGATGGATTCGTGATGGGCGAAGGGTCCGCGATCCTGATGCTCGAGAGCGAGGACAATGCCCGGCGGCGTGGGGCCGAGATCCTGGCCGAGCTCGTCGGCTACGGCGCATCAGCCGATGCCTACCATGTGACTGCACCTTCGGAGGGGGGAGAAGGCGGTGCGCAAGCGATCGAGGAGGCCCTGGCAGCAGCCGGTGTCGCAGCGGATGAAGTGGATTACATCAATGCACACGGCACCGGCACGCTTCTGAACGACGTCGCTGAAACACGGGCGATCAAGTCGATCTTCGGTGACCATGCCCGCAAGGTGGCAATCTCCTCGACCAAATCGATGACCGGCCACATGATGGGCGCTACCGGCGCGTTGGAAAGCATTGTCTGCATTCAGGCGATACGCGAGGGGGTGATCCCTCCGACGATCCATTTAAATAACCCCGATCCGGAATGTGATCTGGATTACGTGCCGAACGTGGCCCGCCAGGCATTAGTTGACCTGGCGATCAGCAACGCTTTCGGCTTTGGGGGACACAACGCCGTGCTGGCATTTCGCCGCTTCCGCGATTAAAATGACCGGGTCTTGAGAGAACGCCTGGAGGCGAACTGGTGGAACGCGGGGCACTCAGGCTCGCTGAGCGCCCGGCGTCCCCCAAGTTCCTGGAGAGAAGCACGTTGAAACCGGATGAATGGGCCCGGCAGGCCGGCCTGTCATTCTCAGACAACCGGCTGCTGCGCCGCGCACTGACCCACCGATCGTATGTGAATGAGCACCCCGAGTCGCTCGAGGATAACGAACGTCTCGAATATCTGGGCGATGCAACGCTCGATTTCATCACCGCCGCTTGGTTGTACAACCATTATCCCGAGATGAACGAGGGTGCACTCACGCGGCTGCGGTCGGCGCTTGTGCGCACGGAGCAGTTGGCTCGCTTTGCCGAAGAGCTCAACCTCGGGCAGGCGCTGCTGCTCGGACGAGGTGAATCGAGCACCGGCGGGCGCGAGCGGCCGGCGATCCTGTGCGCTTCCTTCGAGGCGCTGATCGGTGCGATGTATCTCGATTCTGGATTGGAGCGAGTGACGGGATTCATGCAACCACGGCTGAATGCTGCTGCCGAAGCAGTCCTGGAGGACGAACGGCTGATCGACGCCCGGTCGATCCTGCAGATGTGGGCGCAGGCGGAGCTGGGCGAAACCCCGAAGTACGAAACGGTCGGTATGGAGGGCCCGGACCATGCACGCGAGTTCACCGTGCGGGTGCAGGTCGGAGACCAGATCGAAGCGCAGGGCACGGGGCACAGCAAGCAGGACGCCGCCCAGCGTGCGGCGGCCGCAGCCCTGGAGCGACTGAATCACATCGCTTCGGAGCGGGAACGGAAACAGCGTGACTGAGCAGACACCTGCCCTTGCCCGGCTGAAATCGCTCGAAATGCAGGGCTACAAGACCTTCGCCAGCAAGAACCTGTTCCTCTTCGCGCCCACGATCACCGCCATCGTCGGACCGAATGGATCCGGGAAGTCGAACATCACGGACGCCATCCGCTGGGTGCTCGGCGAGCAGTCCTTCAGCCTGCTGCGCGGCAAGCGCACCGAAGACATGATCTTCTCAGGCTCGGACGCCCGGTCACGGGCCTCGATGGCTTCAGCCACGATCACATTCGACAACAGCGATGGTTGGCTGCCGATCGAGTTCACCGAGGTAACAGTTGGCCGTAGGGCCTACCGCGATGGCCAGAACGAGTACATGCTCAACGGCCAGCGTGTACGCCTGCGGGATGTCACCGAGCTGCTCTCGAAATGCGGGCTGGGCCAGCGCACCTACACCATTATCGGCCAAGGGTTGGTCGACGCGGCGCTCTCGCTGCGGGCGGACGAGCGCCGGCAGCTCTTCGAAGAAGCCGCCGGCATCGGACTGTACCGCTCACGGCGCGAGGAGGCGTTGCGCCGGCTGGAGACAACGCAGCGAAACCTGGAGCGGGTGCAGGATATCCTGACCGAGCTCCGGCCACGGCTGCGAAGCCTGAAAAGGCAGGTCGAACGCTCACGGGGGTACGACCAGGTGCGCTCGGATCTGCAGGAGCTGCTGCGGGTCTGGTATGGCTACCACTGGTACCGGCTGCTCGATACGCTCCGTGAGCAAAACGAACAGGCTGAACAATTCGCGGCTGAACGCGAAACGCTGCGCGAGAAACAATCTGGAGCAGAAGGTGAGATCCGCACATTGCGGGCGAAGATGGAGGGCCTGCGCACCCAGCTGGCTGAGTGGCGCGAACTTGTCGCCGAGCATACTCGTGAGCGCGAGCGGATCAGCCGTGAGGTGGCCATCGCCGAGGAGCGCCTGCGCTGGCTGGAGGATGACCGCCAACGCGTGCAGCCAGAACTGGAAGACCTGCAATCGGCGCTGAGCGAGTTGAAGGACGGTGATCAGGCGGCTTCAAGCGAAGTCGCCGAAGCCGAGGCAAGCCTTTCAGATCTGCTCGCCTCCCGTCAGGTACTGCTCGATGCTGGTCAAGTCGGCTCCGATCAGCGGGAGCAGCTGCGGGTTGAATTGTCGGAAGTCCGTCGTCGTCTCGAATCGATGGCCTCCAGCGAAGGGGGGCTGCTGGCCCGCAAAGAGGGATTCGAAGGCCGTTTGCGTGCGCTGAATCAGAAACGTGGACCCCTGCAGGCGGAGCTGGCGCAGGTCGAAGCCAGCCTCAAGCGAGCCGAAGATGACCAGCACGGAATGAGGAGCAAGCTCGAGGCGATCGACAAGGAGATCCGCAACCAGCGCAAGTCCGAGGATGAGGCGCGCATCGCGATATCCAAGAGGGAGGAGCGGGAGGGCACCCTGCGTGATCAAATCACGCAGGCATCCCGGAAGCGTGCCGCCCTGGAGGGTCAACTGGAAGGACTCGATCCAGATCGGGGCGAGGGCAGCAAATTCGGGCGCCTGTGGAGCGCGCATAATGCCGGGCGGCTCGAAGGCGTGCTTGGGAAACTGGCCGAGCAGGTGGAGATTGAGAATGGGTACGAGGCGGCCATCCTGGCTGCTTTGGGCAGCGCCTGGCATGGCGTAGCCTTCAAGAGCTTGACCGACCTGCTGTTGGCTGCAGATGAACAGCAATTATATGAGGCGGACGGTTCGGTCGTGCTGCTCGCCGGGGATCTCAAAGAAACGGTTGAGCCGGTTGAAATACCAGCGGAGATCTCATCCCATGGGCTGGCGAGTGAGCACATTCAAGCTGACAACGCCATCCGCCCGCTGCTCGATTTGCTGCTCAGCCGGGTCATCGTTGCTGAGGACAGGCGAGCCGCCGGTATGTTGGCCAAGGGATTACCTCCAGGCTCCTGCGCCGTTACTCTGGAAGGGGATATCTTTACCTGGGATGGGCGGATCACGATTGGCGCTGGAGAGGCGGAGCGGGATCTGGAACAGCGGCGCACCCAGCTCAAAGCGCAGCTCGCCCAGAGCAAGGCTGATTTGGATGCGCTGGAAGCGGACCTGACGCAGCTTGCAGCCGAGCGCGAGCAGGCGGCTTATACAGCCCAAGCAGCCCACGAACAGGCTGGTGAGTTGGAAAAGCAAGCCGCTGACGCCCGCCAGGCGCTGGAAGCATCAATCCGGGACCTTGAGAACCTGCAAGGCCGCCTGACTGCGCTGCGTAAGCTGATCGAGGACGTAGACCAGGAGGAACATCAGGTCAACGCCGCGCTGGCCTCGTTGCTGGAGGAGAATGAGGACCTGGCGGCTGAGCGCCAGCGGCTGGAAGCGGCTTACCGTTCGAACGTGCGGGCGCTAGAGACGGCGGAGGGAAGCAGCGAGATGCAGCTGCTCGAATCGCGCCTGGAGCGGGCGCAGAATCAACTCGAGTCTGCGCAAACCCAGCTGGACGCCGTTCGTGATCGCGAGCGGTTTCTCGAGCGCGAGATCAAAACCCGCCGCGATCGCTTCGAGGCTCAGCAGGCGGAGCAGGTTGACCTGCGGGCGGTCATCGAGTCCGGCGGAAAGTCACTGGCCGAGGTTGAGGAACACATCCGATCGCTCAGAGAAGACATCGAACCTGCCGAGAAGGCGCTGCGCGAAGCGCAGGCTCGCCGCATCGATTTGGAGACTGGCGACAGCGAACTGCGCCTGAAGCTGCAGACGGCTGAGCGCGAACACGCCCGGGTTCAGATCGAGCTCGCCCGCAAGCAGGAGGAGATGACAAGCCTGCGTCGGCGTATCGAGGATGATTTTGGGCTGGTGGCTTTCGATGAAGGCGATCCTTCCGCGCCGCAGGAACCGCTGCCGCTGGAGGGGATCGTCGAACACCTGCCGCGTGTGGAAGAACTGCCGGTCGATATCGAGAGCCAACTCAATCAGCAGCGGCTGCAGCTGCGCCGCATTGGCCCGGTCAACCCGGAGGCGCGTCGGGAATATCGCGAGGTGAACGAACGGGTTGAGTTTCTCACGGCGCAGGTTGATGACCTGCGGGCGGCGGAACGCCAGATCCGGGAGGTGGTCGCCGAGCTGGACGTGCTGATGGAGCGTGAATTCCGCGTCACCTTTGAAGCCGTAGCGATTGCCTTCCGCGAAACCTTCACGCGTCTCTTCGGCGGCGGATCGGCGCGGCTCACGCTGACTGATCCGGATGACCTGACCTCGAGCGGGATCGACATCGAAGCCCGCCTGCCGGGCCGGCGGACGCAGAGCTTGGCGATGCTCTCGGGTGGGGAGCGCAGCCTGACTGCTAGCGCGCTGATCTTCGCGCTGCTGAAGGTATCCCCGACCCCATTCTGCGTGCTGGACGAGGTCGACGCCATGTTGGATGAGGCGAACGTCGTGCGTTACACGGAGATGCTGCACGAACTGAGCGCCCACACGCAGTTCATCCTGATCACGCACAACCGACAGACGGTGCAAGCGGCGCAGGTTGTGTACGGCGTCAGTATGGGACCCGATTCGGCCAGCAAGGTCATCAGCCTGAAGCTGGACGAAGTCGCCGAGCAGGTGGGTTAGCAGGCGATTGCGTTGACAAACAGACGGCATCGGGTAGAATAGCGGAGCGCGCCGAAGTGGCGGAATTGGCAGACGCGCTACGTTCAGGGCGTAGTGAGGTTTACCCTCATGTGGGTTCAAATCCCACCTTCGGCACTCAAGCCCCTCCCGGGGCTTTTTCCTTTTTCAGGCACGAATCTGGCAAGCTTGCTGGTGGGCAGGGGCTCAAGTATGATGTCGGATGAGATGACGAATGAGCCGCGGGGTGCAGGACGCATCCCAACGATCTGGATCGTGGCGCTGGTCGTCCTGGGAATTCTTATCCTGGGTGACCTGAACCGACGCATGGCCGACGCCCGCCGGCTGGAGCAGGATGCCATCACGCTCGAGACCGAGGTGGCCGGCATGGCCACCGAGCGGGTGGAGCTGATGACGCAGGTGGCCGAGGCGACCAGTGAGCCGGTCATCGCCGAGTGGGCGCATGAACAGGCCAAGATGGTGCTGCCGGGCGAGGTGCTGGTCGTGCCGGTGGCGCCGGGCGGCGCCTTGCCGACAGCGGAGTCCGGTGAAACAGGCCAGGAGGAGCCCCCCAGTAACTTCGAGATCTGGCTGGCGTTGCTCTTTGGGGGGTGAGCGCTTGACCCTCATTAAGCCGCTGTGTTATAATCCCCGACGCATTGCGGGGTGGAGCAGTGGCAGCTCGTCAGGCTCATAACCTGAAGGTCCTGGGTTCGAATCCCAGCCCCGCTACCTAAGCACCAACTTGGATCGTCAGGCTTCCGGAAAAGGGATGACCTGACGATCTTCGGTTCTTGGAACCTGGCGATAAGGGGTTCCCATGGATTAAAAATCGTCAAGCTTGTCCGCTTCAAAATCAAAGGGTTTCTCAACACCGAGGCTGACAAAGGTTCGACCCCTGCGCCGATGTACCCCCTGTTTGTCTTTGTCCAACCAGTCCCCATCTCAAGTGATCTCGAAGATTGAACTCGGTCTTAGCTTGTCCAGCATCTGACGCAAGGCGGCCGGGCCGTTTCGAGAATGGGAAATGGCAGAATCCTATAAGGTTGCCATTAGACGGCAATAAGGTCGATGGTTCGATTTGTTTGTACACTAATGTAGTGATATTCTTCACGAACGATCAATGGGAGGGTGTTCTCAACGAGGGGTAGATCCCAGAGCTCCAGAATCGGGAATATCAATTAGGAATAAGTTGGTTGGCTCAAGACCCATAGTTGAATCCAGGGAGTTCGTACGCCAACAGCCTTCAGCCAGGCTCTTGGTTTCGTTTACGTACTACGCCAAATAGCGACCAATCTTACGGCACCGGCCAGGCGACAAATCCGGCTCCAGGAAATCCATGCGTGTCCGACGCGGGAACCAGGAAACCCGATTCGACGAAGTGATTACCGGGAGAGGTGCAGCTGAATTGGATGAAAAACTGCAGGCGGGCCGAGATATCTGACGCGGCAAATTCATCACTCCCGCAGTGGTTCACCCTCTGCTCATAATCGCGGTGGGTGCAGGCAATTCCGAGGAGGAGGGAATCCATGTTCAAGAAGGAAAACAGCGCCAGTGCCAATTTTATGCTCACATCTGCACTATGGCTGATTCTCGGGGTTAGCATGGGACTAATACTGGCACTCGAGTTTGTGTTCCCGGATCTCTTCCGCGGAACGTCCTGGCTAGTCTTCAGCCGCCTGCGCCAGGCACATGTCAATACGGTCATGTTTGCTTGGCTGTCCGGCGGGATGATCGGACTCTGGTTATACATCGTCCCGAGATTGACCGGGCGGCGCCTGTGGAGCGAACCACTCGGCAACCTCACGGTCATCCTATGGAATGTAGCTCTGGCGATCGGAATCGTCGCCATTCTTTCCGCGGAGACCCAGAGCCGGGAGTACGCCGAATTCATCTGGGGCGTCGATATCCTGGTCATGATCGGTTTGCTGCTGACGCTGCTCAACATCTACATGACCATTGGACACCGGGTTGAATCGAAGCTGTACGTCTCACTCTGGTACATCGCTGGCACGGTGATCTGGATGCCGCTTCTCTACTTCATCGGCAATGTCATGTGGAATCCACCTACTGGAGCTCTCACCGGTATCAACGATACAATCTTCAACTGGTTCTACGGGCATAACGTGCTTGGGCTCTGGTTCACGACCGGCCTGCTTCCCGTTATTTATTACATTGTTCCGCGCGAGACCCGCACCCCGCTTTACAGCCACTTCCTATCAATGATCGCTTTCTGGGGTATCGCCTTTTTCTACACAGGTGTGGGAGCACATCATCTGGAGTGGGCTCCGATTCCGTATTGGCTGCGAACGATCGCTGTCGCTGAGAGCATCGGCATGATCCTGCCGGTCGTGGCCTTCATGATGAATATCTACCTGACGATGCGCGGGAACTGGAATCGCTTCTTTACAAGCATCCCGCTGCGTTTCGTCATCACGGGTTGGATCGCCTATTTCCTGGTTTCGTACCAGGGTTCGCACCAGGCGTTGCGTGGCATCAACCTGCTGACACACTTCACCCAATACGTCCCCGGCCACGCCCACCTTGCATTGCTGTTCTTCGCCGCTTCGGTCGTCATGGGGGGAATCTTCTATGTCATCCCGCGCATCTACAAGGTGCAGCTTTACAGCCGCTCGTTGGTCAACGTGCAGTACAGCCTGTACCTTATTGGGTTCATCTTCTTCTTCGGGGGCTTTCTGCTGACGGGACTTGCCCAGGGGACTTCCTGGTTGCATCAAGGCCTTCCGATTTGGAGCGTACTGCCCGGTCTGCGTCCGTTCATGGCCTTGCGGGCTATCGGTGGAGGCCTGGTCGTGATCAGTTTTGCGTTGTTCACCTATAACGTCTTCGCGACGTTGGTAAAGCGAAAGCCCCTGATCCAGCCTGCGGTCAGCGTTCAGCCAGCGGCTGCCAACTTGTAAAGGGAGGAATCGCCATGAAGATGACATTCAAGACGGTTGTAATTGGCGGGCTGATCGTATTCTTTGCCGTTGTACTGGCAGCCGTCTTCATCCCAACCGGGATCTGGACTCCCCCACAGACCGACGTGGCTCACCCATATACCACCCAGCAGGAGCGGGGGCGCGTACTCTTCTACTCCAACGGCTGCAACTACTGCCATACGCAGTACGTGCGATATGAAGACACGGCGATGGGGCCGATCTCGCAGGGCGGCAACTATGTTTTCGACAATCCGATGACCTTGGGCTCGGAACGCACCGGACCGGATCTATCGTACGTTGGCCACAAGCGAAGCGAACAATGGGAAATCAACCATCTGAAAGACCCGCGTGTCTACTCACCGCTTTCCATCATGCCAAGCTTCGATTTCCTCTCCGACGAGGACCTGTCGGATATCGCCACGTACCTCTTCGCCCTCGGCGAAAGGACATCGGCCGAATGGATGATCTTACCGCCCGCTGAGTACGCCGGCGATGTCGATCCGTTGGCTTACGGGAAGACCAAGCCCACCGAGCAGGACCAGGGTTGGGCGACCTGGAACGCAGCCGACATGCAAGCGGGGAAGGAGATCTACGTCGATAAGTGCCTTACCTGCCACGGGTGCGCCGGGAACGGGCTGGGCAGTTACGGGGGCACCCTGATTGTGACGCCGGTGGACTTCAAGCAGGATCCCTTTCGAAATATGCCGGACGACCAGTGGTTCTGGCATGTATCGGAAGGCGTGCCAGGTACGGTCATGCCACCATGGAAGGAAACCATGAGTGAGGATGAACGGTGGCGAGTGATCCGGTACGTCCAGCAGATCTTCGCCCGTCCCCTGATGCGCGATCCGGCCGAAGGTGACCCGGCTGGCGTGTACGCAGACCTATCCAATCCATTACCACAAACGGTGGAGACATTGGAGCAAGGTAAAGCGATTTTTATCCGGGAGTGCATGGTCTGCCACGGCGATGCCGGGCGCGGCAACGGGCCATACATCGAGGGCTTGCAGCCGTCTCCGCCCGATTTCGGTGACGGGAGCTACGGCACGCTCGCCGATCCTTCGTACACAGACTCGGATTACTTCTGGCGCATCAGCGAAGGGCTGCCCTGGAGCGCGATGCCCTCATGGAAGCTGCGCTACTCCGAAGACGATCGATGGAAGCTTGTCTACTACATTCGCGTCAACTTCACCCAGACCCTGCCGCGACCGCAAACCACAGCCGACCAGGTCTACCCGGGCATCTACCTCACGCAGACGATGCCGGTCGAGGCGACAGAAGCGGAGATCATCGAGGGCGGCTTACCTTACATTCTGCCGCAGGCACCTTCGTATGAACGAGGCAAATGGGTTTATCTTCTGAACTGTGCCCACTGTCATGGTCTCAGCGGCCAGGGTGATGGGTGGGATGGCCAGTATCTCGATGTGGCGCCGGCCAATTTCACCGATTCGAACTTGCGCGGCATGTCGGACGGCGAATACTATGCCCGCGTGAGCTTCGGCATCCAGAACTCAGCCATGCCCACCTGGGGTGAGTTCCTCCCCGAGAACCAGCGTTGGGATGCGATCAAGTTCATCGAGGAGTCCTTCCAGATTGGAACCGCCGATCAGGGCAGCCTTTACTCCAGCACTATCGCCAACAATGTGCTGACGCTCAGTTCCGACAACTGGACCGGGGAGGGCAATGCCATCTCGGCTGAAGACGGTCAGCCGCTCTACCAGACCTACTGCGAGTCATGCCATGGCGACAGTGGACAAGGCTACGGACCGGGAGTCGAGAATCTACCCTCTGGTGGACCTGCCGCGTTCCCCGCGAATCTGCCTGAAGCGTACATCTTTTGGCGGGTTTGGGAAGGCGTGCCGGAGAGCATCATGCCGCCCTTCAACTGGTTGCTCTCGGAGGGGGATATCTGGAATATCACCGCCTTTATGCAGCAGATCACATCGACCGCTACAGGAGGACAGCCATGATGCCTTTTGGCCTGTGGGTTGTTGTCGGCTGGATGGGTTTCGTAGCCCTGACGGGCGTTGTCATGCTCATCTGGGGTTGGAAGCACGGCCAGTTCAAGG
>JARRJK010000030.1:0-52857 GCA_037379555.1 Anaerolineales bacterium
TGTTCAGCGCTGTCTCCCGAGTATTCCAGGACCAATAGAGCTTGTGGTATCTCCTTGAGGAAACCCAGCTTGCGTGCATACGCCGGTATCGCCCGCGCCCGCTCAAGCAGGGTCTTTGGCAAGAGCTCAACGGCATCCGGGTTCGTTTCGAGCGCGGGCAACGTTGCGTCAGCTGCCGCCTGGACCGAATCACAGGGCTGGATCACGAGAACGGTATGAGCTGGTCGAGGGACCAGCCGCATGGTTGCACTTCTCAGCATCGCCAGCGTGCCTTCCGAACCGCAAAGCAGCGGGGTCAAATTCAAACCAGCCGTCGGAGGGTACTGGTGCTGTGGATCAAACCAGGCTGACGGGCTGGAAGCGGTGAATCCGGTCAGGTAATTCAAGCTGGGTTTCCTCAAGGAGATACCACAAGCTCTATTGGTCCTGGAATACTCGGGAGACAGCGCTGAACAAGCGGCTGCCCGGGCAGGCGCGGCGCAGTGCGGTCTGCTACTGGCTGAGAGAGACCTGCAGGAGGATCTGTGGGCAGTGCGCAAAGTTGGTCTGGGACTGCTCCTGTCCGTACCTGGTGACACAAAGCCAATTACCTTTATTGAAAGCTTCTTGATCAACGTTTAGGATCTGATTCAGGTGACGGGTAAAATCAACAATCAGACCGTGGCCGAGTGCTTGGCCTGCCATGCTCGTTCCCGATCCCCTCGGGATGAGCGGAACTCCGTACTTCGCCCCGATTTCGACAATGGCGTTGATCTCGTCTGGATGCCTGGGAAGCACCACTCCGAGGGGTGGCATGCTGAAATTCGACGCATCTGTGCTGTACAGCGCACGTGAATAGGCATCAAACAGCACCTCGCCTTCCAGAGCAGCAGCCAGTTCGGACTGCAGTTCGCTGATATTCTGTGTTGCTTCAGGAATGTTCATGGCCAGTTTTCGGGGACACCGTCAGACATCACGGCCTTCGCCATCGCCTCTCTCGACCGATTTATCCGGGATAGAATCTTGTGCAGTTCCAATCCGGTACCTGCTGAACTCTGTCAAGAGCCGCTTCGGTAGCCGCCCCTTTATTCGCACTCGTTCCTGTTCGTACTCTACACTCTCAACCTGCCCCAGTTCATGAAATAGGCTGATTAACCGGCCATCACGATAAGGAAGCTCAATACTTAATTCCGTCATTGACTCGTAGAGTTCTTGTTCCAGAACGGCGCACAGAGTATCGAGACCATCACCCCGGAGCGCGGAGATCGGCACCGCACGCTCAAATGCGTCGACCTGCTCGTACACGTAGCTTGCATCCGGCAGCTGATCGACCTTGTTGAGAGCGGAGACGATCGTAATTTCAGCCGCTCCAATGTCACCCAGTGTATCGATGACAGCCTCGGCTTGAGCATGCGCATTCGGGTGCGTGATGTCGATGACGTGCAGGAGCAGGTCCGCTTCCAGGATTTCTTCCAGTGTGGCACGAAAGGCTGCAACCAGCATTGTCGGCAGCTTCTGGATAAATCCAACAGTATCTGTTAGAAGGACAGGTTTACCGCCTGCCAGGTCGATCCTGCGTGTGGTTGGATCAAGTGTCGCGAAGAGTTCATCTGCGACATACACATCCGCTCCGGCCAACCTGTTTAGAAGAGTGGATTTGCCTGCGTTTGTGTACCCAACGAGTGCGACCGTAGGAATGGCTGCTCTCTTTCTCTTCAACCGATACCGGCTGCGGTGAGCCCGGACTTTCTCCAGCTCATCCTTGAGGTTGGAAATGCGCCTGCGGATTTCACGCCGGTCAACTTCGAGCTGAGTCTCACCTGGGCCTCGCAGGCCTACGCCGCCCACCCCTCCGGCCCTGCCCCCACCACCGCCTGCCTGGCGAGCGAGGTGCGTCCATGCTCTTGTCAGGCGGGGAAGCCGGTATTCATACTGAGCCAGCTCGACTTGCAGTGAACCTTCCCGGGTATGTGCGTGCTGAGCGAAGATATCGAGGATCAACGCGGTTCGGTCCACAACCTGCACATCTTCCCCGAAGATCTGCTCCAGCTCACGTTGGTGCCTGGGATTAAGTTCGTCATCGAACAGAACAAGGTCGGCGGCGAGTTCTCCGACCAGACTCTTGATCTCCTCAACCTTCCCGGATCCAAGATAGGTCTTGGGGTTTGGTTTCTCCAGATTCTGCGTTGCCTGGCCAACCACATCGAGCCCATCGGTAGCAGCCAATAACTCAAGTTCTGTCAGGGAATCTTCAAGCGGAAGCAGGTTTTCCTGCCCGGGATACGAGACTCCGACCATGAAAGCACGCTGACGGGGCAATTTCGTGGGCAGCGTTTGCTTGGTCATTGTCATGGTTCCCTATGCACACCGAGGAGCCGCGCTGTCAGGTCATCCGGCGGTTTCTTGTTGAATGGAACCATCAGGTGAAATGTGCTGCCGGGATGTTTTCGCTCATCGTATCCTGCGGATGATACCCAGATTGCGCCGCCGTGCGCTTCAAGTATGCCTCGCGCCAGATGCAGCCCAAGCCGGGGCCGCGCGCCGGAATCCGCCTTCCGAACGTCGCTTTCCAGCGCGCTGAATGGTTCGAAGATGCGGGTCTGATCTTTTGGGTCAATACCCGGCCCCATATCCTTGACGGTGATCTCGAGAAAACCTGATAGTTCACGGCCCCGGATTGTCACCGTCCCTCCCTTGCGCGTGTACCGGAGCGCATTATCGACAATGTGCATGATTGCCTGGCCGATCCGCTCCCGATCGAGATAAATGACCTCATCAAATTCTGGGATGCGATAGATGCGGAGCGATTGGGTGCGGCTCTTGATTTTCGGAGCGACCTCAGCGCGTATTTCTTCCAGCAGCTCGCGTATGCGGACCGGGCGGTACTGCAGGGAGATCATCTGGTTATCCACCATCGCAACATCGATCAAATCGTCTATCAAGTCTCGCATTTTGGCCGCTCCGCCAGCCATGCCATCCAGCCATGACGCTTCCTCGGTGTTTGCTCCAATCTGCTCCCGCACCAGAGCCATGTAGCCTTCGATCAGTGTAAGCGGTGTACGCAGCTCCTGGGTCGCTACCGTGATGAACCGTGCTCTGGATTCATTTAATGCTTCAGTTGCCTGGCTGACTTTTTGCTGCTTCTCCGAGGCCAATTCCAGCTGGATTCTACTCTCGCGGAACGCGGCGAATGAGACCATCCTGAAAAAGACAGGCTCAAGTTCCTGCAGCAGATCCAGGGCTTCACGGCCCGTGAGTTCAGATTGGGCAGCCGAGAAAAGCGCACCTTCGAACGTGTGCAGCAAGCTCACCAGGCTGAGATCTTGGTAGGTCTCGAAGTCAAGCGCTTCCTGGCCATAGCGCATGTCCTTAAGCCAGTTGGCGATAAAAGTCTCGAATGGATTCCAATCGTTCGTCAAGAGGACATCATTCAAGGATTGGTAAAAACGCTTCAAGCCCGCTTCGTTGAACGTGCGTTGAAGAGGATCGCGCTCGAGGATCTCCAACATGGTGCGAGTCCAGCTGGGATTGATCCTTTGCAGCAGGTCGAACGCGGTGGACATCTAAGCAAAGCCCTTGAGCAGTGGGTGATGCATACTGGGAAAGTGTACACGCGATCTCATATGTCTGCCTTTGGCATCATCTCTTCTCCAGCCAAAGCTGAAGCGTCCGCCCCACCTGGTAAAGGCTGTCGGCGCTGATTTGTTGGAGGTCATCCTTTGTTGTGTGCCACATCGGGTATTCGATATCGATGATGTCGACTGCAGGAATTGAGCGCTGGGCGAAAGGGAGATGGTCGTCAATGATCGCATGCTTGGGCTGCGGAACAAAACCAGCGAAACCGGCCTCGTTAGCGACCGACCAGATTTCCTCTGCAAGTACCGGATCAGAGTTGCCCTCGATGTAAATTTGCAGGTCACTATCTCCGACCATATCGACGACAACAACTACCTCCGGTAGTCGTTCAAGATGATCGACCATGTAGCGTGATCCTACACTCCAATCCCATCCCAGCAAGTGACCTTGATCCTCACCATCGAAAAAGGCGAGCGCAATACCGAAACCCGATTCATCAGGGCCGATCACCCTGGCTAACTCCAGGAGAACGGCTACGCCTGAGGCGCCATCGTTCGCACCCGGAACGGGCAATTCTGGCTGCAGGGGATCTGAATCCGCGAACCATCGGGTATCGTAATGCGCGCCCATCATCAGGTAGGGCTTTGAGCCATCCCATCCTCTCGGCCAACCGATGAGATTGCACAGTTCAAATCCAAGGTGATCGAAACACTGCGTTTCAACCTGCCAACCAAGCCCGGCCAGCTGGTCTTCAATCCATCGGCGTACCTCTTCATGCCCTTCACTGCCAGGAGAGCGCGGGATCCATTCCATCTGTTTTTCGACCAGCGCATACGCCTCCTGGGCATCGAACTCGCGTGCTTGATTAACCCCGACGCGGCAGGAAGCTATGAACAGAACGGTAGCCAGGACGGCAACAGAAATGCGCGTAGCCTTTGATTTTTTAATGGTGAAGGGGAAAATGGACATGATTACACTAAGTGGCTATGCGCAATTTGCGTATTGCCTAAATACGCACGCATCGCAGCAAGAGATCGCTCGGCATGCGCAGCAGCACGCTCCCGCCGGGAACGTATCGGCAGGCCTGCCAGCGGAGGCAGCAAACCGATATTCGCCTTCATCGGCTGGAAATCCTTCGCATCCGCATGACTGATATAGTGCAGCAGGGATCCCAACATCGTCTCAAGCGGCAGGCTCTCAAGCCCTTCGCCCTGAGCCAATCTTGCGGCGTTGATACCGGCTACCGCTCCCGTGGCGATGTTCCCCAGATAGCCTTCAACCCCCGTGATCTGCCCGGCCAAGATTAAATCCTGCCTCACGCGTGTCTGCAGCGTTGAATCCAGTATCTGCGGGGCATTCACAAAGGTGTTGCGGTGCATCTGTCCATAGCGCGCGAAACGCGCCCGACCCAATCCAGGGATCATCCGGAAGACCCTGCGCTGCTCAGAATATTTGAGGTTCGTCTGAAATCCGACAAGATTGTACAGGGTGCCAGCCAGGTTATCCTGGCGCAATTGAAGGACGGCGTGCGGCCTGCGCCCGGTGCGCGGATCCCGCAACCCGACGGGGCGCATCGGACCAAAAGCAAGCGAATCGTGGCCCCGTTCTGCGATAATCTCGACCGGCAGGCATCCCTCGAAAAAAGCGTGCACACCGGCGCGTACACCGTGTTTAATGCCTTCCTCAAAAGTTCGGAGTTCGATCCGTTCCGCTTGCAGCAGCTCGTGCACAAATGCCTTGTATTGATCCTGATCCAGCGGGCAGTTGATGTAGTCACCTTCATCGGCTTCCCCGCGTCCATACCTCGAGGCACGATACGCAATCGTCATGTCAATGCTGCCAGCCTCAACGATCGGCGAGATCGCATCGTAGAAATAGAGATGCTCATTTCCCGTCAAGCCTATCAGGCTTGCACTCATTGCCGGCGAAGTCAGAGGGCCTGAAGCGATTATCGTCAGGCCATCAGGTATTTCACGTACTTCCTCCCGCATAATGGTGATGCGAGGATGCTGCTCCAGAAGTCGGGTGACGGCACCTGAGAACACCTCCCGGTCAACCGCAAGCGCACTCCCGGCAGGAACCGAGGAGGCTTCGGCTTGCTCAAGCAGAAGCGATCCCAGCAGCTTCAGCTCGCTCATTAGAATTCCCGATGCCCGGTCAGGCAGTCTGGATCCTAATGAGTTCGAGCAAACGACCTCTGCGAGGCCACCGCCTACATGCACACCGGTCTGTATCCCGGGCCGCATTTCATAGAGCACGACATCCAAGCCGCGTTCTGCTGCCTGCCAAGCTGCCTCGCTTCCCGCCAGCCCCCCTCCTACGATCGTCAACTGTTTTCCCATCCCGCAGATTCTAACATGCGCCTTTTCGAATTTCATGGCATACTTCTTGCAACTTGATTGCTCGTACCATTTGATCATTGTATACTCACCTGCGAGGCGAGCCATGTATCAAGTCCAAGACCAATCGATCCGGCCCCTGACCACAGCCCATCTGGCACAGACGATGAGCCTGCTCGTGCTTTCCAACCAGGAGCTGCGCGACCGGGTGCTGGCTGAGATTTCGTCCAATCCAGCGCTCGAACTGCTGGAAGAACGCATATGTCCAGGGTGTCAGCGAACGCTCAAGGGCAGCGCACAATGCCCGGTCTGCAGCCGCGGGAATCTGGATGGCGAGCCGATCGTCTTCCTGTCGCCGCGCGAATCGATCCGTCCCAAGCGCCGCACTACAGTTGACGATCAGCCCATCGATCGCGAGCCGGCAGCTCCCGAGGATCTGAGCCTTCATGTGATGCAGCAGCTTGCTGCCGACATCCGGCCGGAGGACCGCAGCCTGGCGCTCTACATCCTCGCCAGCCTCGACGACGACGGCTTTCTCGTCGATCACCCCGCGGTCATCGCGCAGGCGACGCGCACTCCGTTCCCGCGTGTTCAGCGAGTATTGGCCTTGATATCATCCGCCGATCCGGTCGGCCTGGGTACGGAAGGTCCCAAGCAGGCACTTCTCGTTCAGCTCGCCCAATTTCCCCCGGAAGACAAACTGGCCGATCTCGCCCGTCAGATGCTGACCCACACCTTCCGCGAGCTCGGACGGAGAGAGTACGACAAGATCGCTGAGGAGCTTGATACCAGCGTCCGCTATATCCACGAAGCAACCGCGTTCATTCAGGAGAACCTCAACCCCTATCCGGCTCGGGCTTATTGGGGTTCGGGGCGTGAAGCCGCACAAGGCGACCCAAACATCTATCACACGCCTGACATCATGATCTCGAGATCGCCAACGGATCCCTTCGGTCCGCTCGTTGTTGAGATATTCTCAGCGATCTCCGGTTGGCTGCGAGTCAATCCACTCTTCAAACAGGCTATGGCTTCGCAGGACGGCGAACAGAGCGAAGAATGGTCCGAACATCTCGAAAAAGCCAACTTGTTCGTCAAATGCATTCAGCAGCGCAACAATACGATGCGCAAGCTGATGGAGCTGCTGGTCACGAGACAGCGGGAGTTCATTCTCAACGGCCCCAGGCATCTGATCCCCATGACGCGGGCCCAGTTAGCAGACGAAATCGGCGTGCATGAGTCGACGATTTCCCGGGCTGTTGCCAACAAGTCCGTCGCACTTCCCAACGGGAAGATTATCCCGCTGGCGAAGTTCTTCGACCGCTCGCTTGCCGTCCGGGATCAGATCAAGGAGATCGTTGAAAATGAGCAGAAGCCGCTGACCGACGATGAAATCGCCTCGCTGCTGCGGGATGATGGCATCAAGATCGCTCGTCGGACCGTCGCAAAGTATCGAGCGATCGAGGGCATCCTCCCAGCCCGGCTGCGTGGCACCAACAAGCTATCTCAAGCTGCATAGGATCAGGTCATTGGCCAAGGACACGTCATCTACCAATCCGCTCGCCCGCTTGTTCAAAACCGATCCCTACCGCGAGCTGTTTTACACACTCGCAGACACATTCGAGAGCGCCGTGCTGGTCCTGTCCGGCACGGAGCCTCGTTTAATCACCTGTAATCATCAGTTCCTGCTGCTCACTGGATATGCACGCAAAGATCTAGAAACACTGACTTCTTCCGAGCTCTTCCCGGGCGAAGCCGGTCATCAGGCTTTGGAGGCTATCGCTGAGTGCTGGAATGCGACAGAGTGCCAGCTCGAGGAAGTGCCGTTCCAGACGCGCTCAGGCGACGTCATCCCGATCGATCTCGAAGCCCACCCCATTGTCCCGGGAAAATCGGCGATCCTGATCATCGCACAGCCCTCCCAGCTGAGGAACGCAGCCATCGCTCGCCAGCAGGCAGAAGCGGAGCGACTGCACACAGTCCTGAAGATCACCGACTGTATTCTGGACCAAGGCGAATCGGCTCTCCCGACTGTGCTTTCCTACGCCAGGGAGATGTTTCATGCCTCGCATACAGCCCTGTACCGGGTCTCCCCCTCATCGCCAGACTACATACTTCTCGGGAGCCTGCCGGCCGAGTTTCCCGAATTCCTTCAAGCGTCTGCGCTGGGCACACTGCCCAAAGCCACTGCGTGGACACTGGGCCAGCGTCCGGAAATTGAACTACAGAAAGCTGCCCGGGCTGCGGAGATTGCACATCTCCGGACAGCGCTGGTCGGGGAACAAGATGCCTGGATCGGCTTGTTTGCAGTTTGAAGCGGTTGGCGATGTCCTGATTGTCGTCGACCAACAGCTCGAAGTGCTGCGTGCAAATTCTTCTCTAACCCGCCTGTTAGGCTTCCGGCCAGGAGAGATCACCGGACGACCGATTCAGGACGTTCTGGTGGGTCCAGAGGACGTGACCGCCACCCTGCTCGACGCGCTCGGGCATCAACGTGACGCTGAACGCTCACGCCTGATCCTCCACCATCGGGACGGCACACCGCTGCCCGTGCATCTGCATGCGGTACCGCTGAAAGTCCCGGGCGGCAAGCAGCTTGTGATCGCCCTCAAGGATCAATCCGAACAGCAGGCTATTGAAGATCAGACCGAAATCCTGGCTCAGCGCGCGCTGCTTGGCGAGGTGACAGCAATCTTTGCTCATGAGGTTCGCAACCCGATCAACAACATTTCGACCGGCGTTCAGCTGGCCGCATCGCGCCTCGGGAAGGATCATCCGCTGTACGATTCGCTCGAGCGCGTGCGGTCAGAGTGCGTCCGGCTTGATCAATTGATGAGCGATGTGCTGTTCTTCGCCCGTCCGTTGGAATTGAAGATGGAAGCCCTCGATCTCGCTGACCTGATGCATCGCGTCATCGCTCGCTGGGCGCCGCGCTTCAATCAATCCGGCGTTCGTTGCCATACATCCTTCCAGCAAGGCCTGCCGGCCGCCTCTGCTGATCCTCGGACGCTCGAACGCGTGATCGTCAACCTGATCAGCAATGCACTCGAAGCGATGGCCGAGGGCGGCACGCTTTCGATCACGATTGGTCTGGCTGGCGGTAATCAGGAAGACATGCTTGAATTGAAAGTCGCCGATACGGGTCCGGGCATCCCGGCTGACAAGATCGACCGGATCTTCGATCCCTTCTTCACCACGAAGAAGGATGGCACGGGGCTCGGGCTGGCGATCAGCCGCAGGATCCTCAGCGCCCATAAAGGGACGATCCAGGTTGAGAGTTTTCCCGATGCGGGGACGGTGTTTACAATCCACTTGCCCGTTGCATAGCCAAGCCTGGCAGGAGTCTGTATGACATCAACCGTTCTAATCGTCGATGATGAAGCCCCGGCCCGTTCCTTTATCAGCGAGGCGCTGACCGATGGGGGGTACGAAGCGATTGAGGCGGGTACGCTCGCCGAAGCGAATGAGGCCATCGATACCGCAGCCGCAGACATCGTGCTGCTGGATGTCATGCTGCCGGATGGCTCGGGCCTCTCGCTGCTTGACCGGCTGGCGCTTGAAAATCCGCGGCCACCGGTGATTCTCATCACAGCCTTCGGAGAGGTAGATACTGCCGTCGAGGCGATGAAGAAGGGTGCACAGGATTTCCTGCAGAAACCGCTCGATTTGGAGCGCCTGCTACAGGCAGTCGAACGGTCTTCCGAGGTCGTTGCACTGCGCCGCGAGCTCGACCTGCTGCGCCGCTCTTCAACGGGCGAGACCGAGATGATCATCGGTGATTCCCCCGGGATGAAGCGCATCATGCATGAGGTCGAACGCGCTGCAGCCGCCTCAGTCTCGGTCCTGATCACCGGCGAAACCGGAACGGGCAAAGAAGTACTCGCCCGGACCATCCACAGCATTGGTCCCCGGGTGGATAAACCCTTTATTCCGATCAACTGTGCAGCGCTGCCGGACACGATGATCGAATCTGAGCTGTTTGGACACGAGGCTGGCGCTTTCACTGGGGCGCAGAAGAAGAAACCTGGCTTGATCGAGATCGCCGACGGCGGGATCCTGTTCCTGGATGAGATCTCTTCTACCAAACAGGAGATGCAGGCAAAGCTGCTCCGGGTGCTTGACGAACACAAGTTCCGGCGGGTAGGCGGTGTGAAAGAGATCGCCGTCGATGTCCAGATTCTCGCTGCAAGCAACCGGGACCTGCTGGCGATGATGCAGGAAGGCACCTTCCGTGAGGATCTGTACTATCGCCTGAAGGTCGTGGATCTGCACTTGCCCCCACTCCGTGAACGAATCGGGGATATTCCAGCGCTCGCCGGGCTCTTCATCCGCCAGATCAACCTGCGCGTCGGCGGCACGATCGAGGGCATTACGCCGCGAGCAATTGAGGCGTTGAAGAAGCATTCCTGGCCAGGCAATATTCGCGAACTGCGCCATGTCATCGAGCGCGCGGTGCTCTTCTGCGACGAGGAGATGATTGATCTCGCTCATCTTCCTCCCGACATTCAGGCGTTCGCTAAGAAGAAATAACCCCCTGGCACGCTACTTGCATCTTTCGCCTCCAGACGCATGTTTTGGAGGCGATCATGATTCCTCTCACTTTTAACGACGTTCAGATGCTATTGTCCGCTGCCCTTTTCGTCCTCGGGTTCCTGCTGGTACTGATTGGCTCTTTCGTCATGGTCAATCGCGGCTACTCGCGTGAGATCAGCGCGCTGGCCAAGCACACAGCACGACACTCCGCCAATGAGTTGGTCGCTTCGATCACCAGTTTGGTGCGGACAGCAAGCGGGATCGGCGTGTTCTTGATTATGTTAGGCCTTGGCATGCTCGGAGCGTCTTACTGGGTATTACAGCAAGTACAGTGGCCGCTCTAGATAGGTGATTACCATGCTCACTGACGCAGACATCCTCTCCACCCTGACAGAGCTGTTCAGCGAAGCAAAGCGTCAAACGATCGTCGCGCGCTTGTATCGCATCCCTGCAATCTGGAATGCGTTGCGCGATGCCGGCTTTCTGTCGGACCTTGCTGAAAAGCTACCCCCCGATCAATGGCTGCCGGGTCAAATCATCGCGCACGCCTACGGGAAGGAAGACCTCAAATCGCTGGTTGAGGACGGGCTCATCTTCGATGGGGATGACCTGCCTCCCGAGAACGCGCCCGCTGCAACCAGCCTGAAGGATGTCGCGGCTTTGAGTGTGCAACTGTTGGCGGTGGTGACCGACGAGACGTCCGCTGCCGACCTGAATGAGACGATCGAGGCAAATCCCGAAATGTGGACGACTCCGCTGGCCTGCGTCTGGCCTGAGTTGATGGCTACGACCTGGCTGCAGGAAAGCTTCCCGCAATCGCCAACTCCGGCTCATGCACGCATGATCGCCACAGCACTCTTGGCGAATATGGATGTACTTGCAGCCGCACAGGCACTGGTTGGCCTCGACGGTGAGCGTCTCGCTGCCTTGCTCCCCCTGCTCAAGACGGACGGATTCGATCAGTTGCACGCTGCGCTCAGTCAGCTGTCGCTTGAGAAGCTTGCTGAGCTCGACCCGTATGCCGCCGAGCTGGATCCGGCACGTTCGCTGGTCGCCCCCGCTGTCCTGCTCGCGGCGAGCGGTGATTCAGACGGCGCACACGAAGCCTTCCGCCTTGCCTGGGATCGCTCGAACGAGATTTCAGCCAGCGTCACAGATCAACTCGCCCAGATTGCGAGACAAACCGGAGATCCGGTGCTTGAAGCGGAAGCACGCCGCCAGTCGCTGGATTCCTCACCCTCCCCTGATCGCCGGGCCGCGCTTGCGCGTGTTCTGGTAGAACTGGGCCGGCACGAAGAAGTGCAGCTCGTGATCTCCGAGCCAGTATCGGCAGCAGAGTCGATCGCCATGGGCGAAATGTATCGCGAGATTGGTCATCCCAATATCTCTCGCGAGACTTTAAGCAAGGCAGCCCGGAACGTAGTCAACGGAGCCGAGATTGGCGACGAGTGGAAATCCTGGTTGAAAGATATGCTGAACGATCTGGGAGAGATCACAGCTGCGATCGACGTCCAATCAGAACGCTGTGAGACACTGGGGGCGCAACCCGGGATGATGCTCGATCTGGCCAGACTACATTTCAACGCCGGCGATTATGCCTCGTCAGCCGGTTGTGCCGAACTGGCGTCGGCACTCGACCCGGGTTCTTTCGATTCGCTTGAGCTGCTTGCTGAATCGCTGCAGAAATCCGATCAGCCCAAGCGTGCATTGGATTGCTGGATGCGGATCTATCAAGCAAACTCCGATGCTTGGGCGCAGGTAAGCCGCTGTGCACTTGAGGCCAACGAACCCGCAACCGCCTTACAGGCTGCCTCCGCAGCGCTTGAGAGGGACCCGGATTCCATCGAGGCGCAGGTTCTGGTAGGCAGGGCGCATGCCCTGATGGGCGAATACGAGGCGGCAAAAGGATATCTTGTTCAGACCGTCGAGCGCTCACCAGAACAGGCGGAAGCCTGGATCGCTCTGGCGGAAGCTCAAGCCGCGTGCGGCGAAAGTGCAGCCGCAGGTGATACGCTGCAGAAGGCGGTCCAGTCATCGGCCGGCGACGGCCGTGTGCATATGGCCTGGGCCCGCTGGCTGCGCTCTGAGGGCCAGCTCACATCGGCGCTCGAGCATGCCCGCATTGCATTGGGACTTGACCCTCAACAGAGTGAATGGCGCATTGAACAGGCAGAAATCATGCGTGACCTCGGCCAGATCGAGGATGCTCTGCCCGAACTGCGCGAGGCACTCACCGCCCAACCGGGAAACTGGCGTGCACGTGAAGCGCTTGCCCTCACTTATGAAGTCAAGGGCGAGCTGTCGTCAGCCGCACATGTGTTGCGCCGTATTCCAGCGGACATCAGCCCGGATTCGAAACTCATCGCTGGCAGAATCTTGATCCGAAGCGCCGCGGATGACGCCAATGACAAGATCCAACAAGCGATCGAACTGCTCGTAGCAGCGCACGAACAGGGCCTGGAGGACGAATCCACCTGGTACTGGCTGGGGCTTGCTTACGAACGGGCAGGCTTGACGGCACAAGCCGCCGAGTCATACCAGGCCTTCCTCGACGCAGTGGATGGTAAAGAACACCCGCTTAAGCTCGAAGCTTTCATCGGTTGTTCACGAACTGCGCTCGGATCTGACCAGCCCGAGCGGGCGATCGACGTGCTCGAAACCGGGCTGCGCGAGAATCCAGCCTCTCATAAGGTCCTGTCCTCGCTTGCAAAGACTTATCTGGCAACCGGTCGAAATATCGAGGCGGAGCAAGCTGCCAAGCAGGCCGTAGAGCTGGAACCCACGCATATCGGGAACCAGCACGTCCTGCGTGATGCTTTCCTGGCACAGAACAAGCTCGCCGACGCTGCAGCAGCACAGAAAGCGATCATCGCTGCCCATCCCGACGTCGTCGAGTCAGTTCGAGTGCTGGCGGAAATTGAGTATGCCTCCGGCCAGGTTGATGAGGCCCGCAGGCAGCTGGCAAGTGCGATCAGCCTGGGGCGCGGAAGCGCTTCCGAGCTGCTGGAGCTCTCGCATACAGCGCATGAATTCGGCCTGGCCAAGTTCGCGAAGCTGCTCTTGCAGCGAGCCAGCGGGCTTGAACCGGAGAACAAAGATGTCCTGCGTTCACTTGCTGAAACCTCTGAGCGTCTCTCGGATCCTGATACCGCTCAGTCCAGCTGGCTGCGTTACGCAGAACTGTGCAAGCAGGAATCCTGGCCGCTCGAACGAGCCGCAAAATCCTTGTGGACGCTCGGCAGGCGGGCAGCTGCCATCGGTTTACGTGAGCGCGCCGTCGAAAGGTCAGATTCAGCGCAGGCGCACTATGCGCTGGCGGAATCGCTGCGTTTCATGAATGACAACGAACGCAGCCTCGAGCACTATCAGGCAGCGGCAGAAAAAGCCGATGAAGATCCTTCCCTGCTGATCTCGATCAGCGATGCCTTCTATGATCTAGGGTACTTCGAGCGATCCCGGGAGTTGATCTCGAAAGCCAATGCAAATGGCGTAGAAAATGACGAAGTCACGCTCGCTACAGCGAAAGCCGCACTGGAGCGGAAAGATTTCGAAATGGCATTGGAGCGTGTTGATTCGATTCAGCAGAAATCAATCTCTAACCCCTTGCTGCACGCCATCCGGATCCAGGTCTCCCGCTCGAAGGGGCAGATGCTGGATTGCGATAAAGAGCTCCAAGCACTGATGAGTTTAAATGTCGAAAACGAAATGGAGTGCATCTCAGCCGTGAAGGCTGCCTTGTCGATGAACGCCTGGAGCGAAGCTGTCGACTTGATCGAGGGCTATCTGAAGGTCCATTCACTTAGCGATCAGCTGGCGGAATTAATCCTGATTCTCTCCCACCGCATTCGCGACTTGGATTGGCTTTATTCCATCGCCTGCGAGGCAAAGAAACATTCGCCTGCAAACTACACCGAGAGGCTTGAAAAGCTTGGCATGGCAGCGAACGAGATGCCAGCCGGGGTCGCGCCAAGAACCGCGTTCCTTGTTGAAACTTGGGAGAACCTGCAAGCCGGTGAAACTGGATCTGAGATCATCGGTCAGATTGGCCAGTCTCCCGTTTCGGTTCAGCCACTGCTCGTTGAAGCAGGCGTGATCGCCCTCTTGAAAGCCAACCGTCCAGCACGTGCACTCGAGCTGATGGATTGGGATCCGAAGCGCGGCCTGTGCCGGCAACGCTGTGCTCTCCTGATCGGGATTGCCCAGATGATGCTGGAACGCTTCGATCAGGCGCTCGAGACCATCGCGAGGGCAACAGCAGACCCGCTCATGGGACCCCTTGCTCTTTACCTGCAATCAGAAGCCCACCGGAAATCTGGTCGGCCATCGGAAGCACTCAGCAAACTGAACGCCGCGCTAGCCTTGTGGCCGGATGAGGGCAATTGGCACTTCAGCCTCGCGCAGGAGTACCTCGCTTCGGAGAATTATGATGCGGCGTTGCCACACCTACAGCAAGCTGTAGAACTCGAACCGACCAGCGGCGAATACGGCATTGCGTTAGCTAGAGCCTACCGCCAGGTCGGTCAGAAGCACGACGCACTGAATTGCTTCGCCCACGCCCTGCAATCCGCTCCGAAATCTGCTGCGATTTGGAAAGAGGCTGGTGAAGTTGCACTTACGACTGGCGATCTGGCGAGCGCGGAGGCCTGGCTCGAACGCGCCTGCACACTTGCCCCTGCTGATGCAGCCTGCGCAATTCTCTCCGCCCGGACGGCTCTCGCCCGGGGCGACCACAAATCCGCTGTCAAACGTGGTCAGGCAGCTATTCGAATGCAGCCTGAAAACCCTGAGGTGCTGCGTGGAATGGGTGAGATCCTCGCTGCAGACGGGAAGCTCGATCGGGCGATCCAGATGTATGACATGGCGCTGAAAATTGCCGAAGACGACCCGGAGACCCGCCTCGCTCGAGGAAAGCTGCTTACGAAATCAGGCCGGCCAGCGGAAGCTGCCGCAGAACTTGGATCGCTGGTTCAGGCGGCTCCAAACCACGACCTGGCATGGGCCGGCTTGGCTCACGCCCAGCTTGAGGCGGGCAACATCGACCAGGCGCTCGAAGCATCGAACAAAGCCCTGAAATTGAGCCCGCGCAATGTCCAGCATATGCTGCTGCTCGGGAAAATCAGCCGATTGGCCGGCCACCTTGACCGTGCGCTCAGCGTTCTCAGCGAGGCTGCTCAGATTGCACCCGCAGAGGCTGGCATCGCCCGCGAGCTGGGCAAGGTCTATGAGATCCGCCGCGAGCACAGCGAAGCACTGAACTCCTACCGCCGTGCGCTCGAATTGGATCCTGAGGATATCGATTCCTTGATCGAAGCCGGCTTGATTCTGAAGACGATCAAGTTCTACGACCAGGCCGGAGAGCTGTTCGAACGAGCCGTAAAACTCAACCCAGTCGATCCCCAGGCCCTCCAGCAACTGGCGACCATTCGGGCGCTGCAGTTGATCCATGGTGGCAGCAGGGAGACCGAGGCGGTGCCTTCATGACGGATCGCAATACCTTTTTCAAGCTGATCGAAACCGCCCTGCTCGCGAACCGGGCGGATTACGCCCGCCACACGGCAAGTGATTGGCTGGCATTATGGCCAGGCGACGTACGCGCCCAGCTGCTCCTCGCACGCGCCGAGGTCCAACTTGGAGCTCACACAACAGCCCTCGAACGGCTGGCCCGGTTGGTGCATGTCGATCCGGAATGTGCAGAAGCATACGGGATGCTGGCCAGCGTGCTGCGGACTCTGGGGGCTACGTCCCGGGCGCTGATCTTTGAGGCTTGCGAGCGGATCCTGATGGGAGACGAGCTCAATAGCAGCCGCCACCCTCAATGGGCGATCAAACTGCGCGCGGCTTATGCTGAATTGAGGAATGCCAGGTCAAAGCTCCCACTGAGACTGGTTCAGGAAGCGCTCGCAGCAGATCCCGACCTGGCGTTGCCATACGTTGTTGGTATGCGGGCTCAACTCTCGGCTGGTGATCCTCAGAGCGCACTCAAACTGGCTCAGGTTGGCCATCACCGCTGGCCGGAGTGCGTTGCCTTCCTTCTCATGCTTGGAGAAACCAGCCTGCAGCAGGGCGATATCGGTCGAGGTGTTGAGTACCTGCACCGCGCCTCCAGCCTTGATTGCGGCGGCGATCTCTCAGCAGCGATACTCGAACGCCAGCCGGAATACCGAAATCTATGGCCGGAGCATCTTGCAGCGGAGCTCAGCCGACCGGTGCCAGCCGACGTCGCCTCGCTGCTTGGAGATAACCGGCTTGTCGGCTCGAAAACGCCCGAGGCCTCTGGAGATTCCCCAGACATGGTTGCCAACGACTCGGGCGACGCGGGCGAGCAGTCGCCAAACTTGCTGCAGACTGATCCCGAAAGCCCGCTCCCCGAGCCCGAGCCGTGGGAGGCGTTCCGCGGTCCTGATCCTGGTGACATTACGCCGCCGGAGATGCCAGTCCGGGAGCAGCCGGAGGCGCTGCTCGAAATCGATGAGGATTTAAGGCGGCTCGCAGACAGGCTTAACGCTCGCCGCCGGACGCGTGATGAAGATGGGAGAGTTCCGGCATACATTGTCCTCACCAGCCGCAGTCGGATGCTGCAGAAGATGGGCGAGGATGATTTCAACCATATCGACAACGCTGTTATGAGGTTGGTCGAAGCCGTCCGACGCCGGCCTGGCTGGACAGCATACCGGATCTATCCCGACGATCCATCGACATTAGAACCCTTTGGACTGGCGCCCTGCGACCCCGGGAATGCATGGCAGATCAAACTCCGATTGGCCGATCTCGACGCATCGCTCGCGCAGCGGGGCGAGATGATCGGTGCGCTGTATATCATCGGCGGCAATGACGTCATCCCGTTTCACCGGCTTCCCAACCCGACAGATGATAGCGATGACGAGGTGCCCTCGGATAATCCATACGCAACCGGGGATGAGAACTACTTCCTCCCCGAGTGGCCCGTTGGTCGGCTGCCGCTCGACGCTAAGAGTTCAACGCTGGAAAAACTGCTCGAAAACTCTATTGCATACCACCTTCAGACCGGACGACCAGCTGGAAGCTTGCATCGCCTGGGCAACTGGCTGCGGCGCCGCCTCTCGAGTTTTTTCAATCCGAATGCCAGGACGCTGGGCTATACAGCGAGTATCTGGAAGAAAGCCTCGCTGGCCGTCTATAAATCGATCGGCGATCCCAGATCGATGTTCTCTTCACCCCCTGTTGAAGCCTCGCGCCTGCCAGCAGGTGCGATCCGGCCGATCCACCTTTCATACTTCAATCTGCATGGCCTGGAGGACAGTCCGGAATGGTACGGACAGCGCGATCCGCTGCGCGACGCAGACGTGAAGATCGAATTCCCGATCGCTCTCCGCCCGCAGGACGTCGTTAACAGCGGTCGGGCACCGAGAATCGTCTTCTCAGAGGCTTGTTACGGGGCGAACATCCTCGGTAAGGATGTCGACACGGCTTTGAGTTTGAAGTTCATGACCTCCGGAACGCAGGCGATCGTAGGCTCAACCAAGATCTCATACGGCTCGATCACCCCACCGCTGATCGCAGCCGACCTGCTCGGACGCTTGTTCTGGCAGAACCTGAACTCTCGCCTGCCGGTCGGCGAGGCTCTTCGACGGGCAAAACTTCAGCTGGCGACAGAAATGCACAAACGCCAGGGATACCTCGATGGCGAGGACCAGAAGACACTGATCTCGTTCGTGCTCTACGGCGATCCACTGTACCGCCCTGGATTGGAATCGATCCATCCCGGCGAGAAGACCGTTATCCGCCGCAGCAGCCGCCCGTCGACCATGAAGACTGCATGCGCACTTGGAGGGCCTCAGATCGAGCAGGAGCAGCTATCTGCAACAACTATGAAGAAGATCGAGCTCATCCTCGCACAATACCTGCCCGGCATGCAGGATGCGTCATGCACCATCCACCACCAGCATATGCAGTGTGATGGGTCGGATCATGCATGCCCCACACACTTGATGGGACAGAAGAACCTCGGATCTGAAACATCATCGCTGGTTGTCACGCTCTCGAAGTCGTTTTCTGATGGCGAGCGTACCCACCCCCACTTCGCTCGGTTGACGCTGGATGCGGCCGGCAAGGTTATGAAGCTCGCCGTTTCCCGCTGAGCACCAGGGACCATGGCACATTTCTTGCACCAATGTGTGCAGGAAGGAAATCTGCCATGGTCCCAGTACAAAACCCACTCGGTTTCTACTACCGCCCGGATGACCTGCACTACAGTCAGGCTGACCTGCATCATTGGCTGGGCGTGCTCAGGAACCTCCAGATCCACTGGCTGGTGCTGCGCGGGAGCCTGGAGCGAGCCGTCCCTCGCGAGTTCATTCAGGGACTGCAGCTTGCGGGCGTTGAGCCCTTCATCCACGTGCCGCTTGACCTCCAGAGCCTGGATCTTCAGTGCATCGAAAGCCAACTTGCGAACTACGCTGAATGGAACATCCGCTACACGGTTTTCGGGGACCGCCCAAACCAGCGAGGGATGTGGAAGCCATCCGAATGGGCACGCGGCGGGCTGGTTGATCAATTCATCGACAAATTCCTGCCCGTGTGGACCGCACAGGCGAGATTCGGCTTCCGGCCTGTCTTCCCCGCTCTTGAGCCGGGCGGCGATTACTGGGACACCGCCTTCCTTCAATCCTGTCTGAAATCACTCCAGCGACGTGGTCGATCCGATCTGTTCCAAACTATGATTCTCGCGACCTACGCCTGGACGTATGACAGGCCGCTGGATTGGGGCATCGGCGGCCCAGCAGCATGGCCCGAATCGAAACCGTATCACACACCCCAAGGCAGTCAGGATCAGCGCGGGGCGCGCATCGTGGACTGGTACGCGAGCATCGCCAGCGAGATCACCGGCTCAGCACTTGACATATTCGTGCTGGCCGGAGGCGTGCACCCGGACAATCGCAGGACTTCCGATCAGGAGACACAAGCAGAGATCCATGCCAGCCTGGCGCGGGACGTGTTGATGTCCGAATACAGCGACAACCTGCTCGGGTTCTGCTTTTATTCGCTCTCCGCTGGGGCCGATAAAAAATATATCGGTTGGTATGACAGCGAACTTGCGAGCAGCAAGAGCGCGGAATCATTGGAACGGCTGATGCTTGCCGCACCTGAGACGAAATCCGTTTCTTCGCCGATCAAGCCCATCGCTCATTACCTCCTGCTGCCGACCCGGACCGACCTGGATCTGTCCGCCAACTGGAGAGGGATCGAGCCGCTTGTGATGGCTCTAAAACCCACCATCGGCTTCTCCCCCGAAGAAGCCAGGCTCGCCCGCCAGGTGATTCTCATCGGGGAAAGCGATGCATATCCTGCAAATTGCGAGCACGAGCTGCGCGAACAAGGCTGCGCGGTGCGGCGCTTTGAAGACCTAGAAAGTGATGAAATTCTGCTGGCCCTGCCTGAACTTACCGCAGGAAAACCAACGAACACAGGAGCAGACCATGTCTGATCATGAGCAGTTTGATCCCCTCGCAATGTTTAGCGGACAGGCAGTGCCTCCCAAACCCGTGGGACAGGCCTCGATCAAAGTGCTGGGCCTGGGTGGGGGCGGATCGAATGCCGTCAACCGCATGATCCAGCTCGGGCTAACCGGAGTTGACTTCATTGCGGCCAACACCGACAAACAGGCGCTCGCTTCCAGCATGGCTCCGACCCGGCTCCAGCTTGGCCCACGGATTACACGCGGCTTGGGCGCCGGAGGCGATCCAAAGATCGGTGCAGCCGCGGCGATGGAAAGCAGCCGCGAGATCGCTGCTGCGCTCGCCGGCGCCGACATGGTCTTCATCACGGCCGGCATGGGGGGTGGGACGGGCACCGGCTCGGCGGCTGTTGCGGCCGAAATAGCCCGTGAAGTCGGTGCGGTGGTCATCGCGGTCGTGACCATGCCCTTAACCTTCGAAATGAGCAAGCGATCGCAGAATGCCCTGGAGGGCATCCGGCAGCTTCAGCCGCATACCCATACCCTGATCACAGTTCCGAATGACCGCCTGCTGCAGGTCGCGCCGCGCGATCTCAGCCTCGAAATCGCGTTCAGGCTGGCGGACGATGTCCTGCGCCAGGGGGTTCAAGGTATCGCCGAACTCATCACCCAGCCGGGCATGATCAACGTCGATTTTGCCCATGTGCGAGAGTTGATGCTGAAGGGCGGCGGGGCATACATGGCGATTGGTCTGGGAAAAGGTGCCGAGAAAGCACAGGCTGCGGTGGCCCAGGCGATGCACCATCCACTGATCGAATTTGACAGCTTCGACCAAGCCTCCGGCGTGCTGATCCACTTTACGGGAGGTGAAGATCTCACCCTGTTCGAGGTCGGAGAGGCTGTAACCAAGTTGCGCGAATCGCTCTCAGCGGACGCAGACGTCATCCTGGGCGCAAGCACGGAACCAGCGATGACAGGAAGGGCTCAGGTTATCCTGATCTTCACCGGCGTCGGTGGACGGGCAGTCAGGCAGCATGCGAAAATCCAGGCTGAGGCACACAGTCCGGAGGATTCCATCCCCGAACCTGTCGAGCTCGATGACCTCGACCTGCCGACGTTCCTGCGCCGCCGTACTGCCGCCGTACCAAGAGGGTAAAGCGATGGATTCCAAAACGCTTTCCAGACTGAACAAGGAAATACGGAAGTCATTTCCTGAGATGGCCAACGTTAGACCGAAGGTCAGTGCGCAGAGCAAATCTCCCACTGATGGTACCTACCTGCTGACCTACAAGGGGAAAGCCCAACTACCGGGGGGGAAGAACATTGACCGTATCGTCCGTGTCGTGGCAGATAACCGCGGACGAATTCTGAAGATCACAACGTCGAGGTAATCATGAACAACATTGACCGAATGAATGTCCAGATCCTGATAAAAGTCGCCTTCTGGCGGGCTGCGACGGCCATTACCGGCATCGCAATTCGAAACCAGCGCTTGTTCAACCGGGCGCTCTGGATTGCGCCCATCGTGCTGGCAGCGATTGCGGCCTATTTCCTAGGGCGCGTGTTCGGCAATCTGGTGTTGTGGGGCCTCACACTGTAACGCCTATTGTTTAAGCCCTTCAATTGCAGACCGAATGCGGCCGGAGTACAATCCGGGCGCGTTCGGTGTTTCATTTTAGGAACGGTCGACTGATGCGGAACCGCTCTTCGTTAGTGATCATTATCCCTTTGTTGATCGTGTGTTTCGCAGCCGGAGTCCTTAGCGTTCTCGTCAAGCCCACGGCTCCCGAGGACTTGCCAACGTCAACCCCTTTGTCCTCTCTTTCGCAGTTTCCAACACCTACCAGAGCCTCAAGAGTGACCATCATCATCTTCGGGATCGACGAAATGGACCGCGAATCTTCAGGCACCCTGCTGACCACCTGGCTAATCACTTTCGGTTCAAAATCGGAGACGATCGAACTGACCGGGCTCGCGTATAACACCTTGCTCCCAGACGGGCAGACGCTTCGAGAGGCTTTCTCGCTTTTCGAACCTCCTGATTTCGGTGCCAGCCTGATCAGCAGCCTATCCAGCTTCAGTGATTATCCCATCCAGGGTTTCATCGTCCTCGACCGGATAGGTTTCGCCGCGCTGATTGATTACCTGGGAGGTTTCACTTTGGGGGATCAATCCTATGATGGGTCACGAGCCCTTGTGGCGCTAAGCTTGCTCGAAACCAGCCCTCATGAGAGCTTGAAACTGCAGGCACAAATCCTCCAGGCGATGATCGCAGCAGCACCGGCACTCGGTAGGACACCCGAAATCACTCCACTGACGACGCTCATACCGGATCATGCCTTCACTTCTCCGGCAGCGGCGCAACTAGCAACGATGGCGATCCCGCTGCTGCCGATTGATGCCGAGGGGGTTGAAATTCGAATCTGGCCTGGATGATCAACTGGATAACCACCAGCAATTCCCGCCAATTTCAAAATTGGATCCGTGGTACAGTCTTCTGGCATCCCATCGCAACGGTGGTCATGGCCTCCTCAGGGGGGATCTCCACTGAACGGATGGAACCTGATACCTCTATGAGTTTTCAGTAAAAACAGCTCCAGATTCTTGCATCCCAACAAGAGTCCAGCTATGCTAGGAAATTGCAGTCTAGGTTGAAAGCTGTACTTTGTCGAAAAACGATTTCCATCCACTTGTGAGGAGGTGAACCGCAAGAAAACCTGAACTTCCCTAGGTAACATTCTGCAACCATAGGAGGAAAGAATGAAGAGGATAGGGTTGTTCGGCCTGCTCGTTGTTGCCTCAATGATCCTGGCCGCATGCGGAGGCGGCGCAACGCCAACCGTCGCTCCCGCCACGACCGAACCCATGGCACCCGAGGAGCCTATGACAACTGGAGGGCTGCCCGACCTGGGCGGCCGGACCGTCACCGTAGCCGTCGAGAACGCATATCCCCCGTTCAATAACATCGACGAAGCGACCGGCGAAGCGGTCGGCTGGGACTACGATGCCGTCCGCCACATCTGCGGCTTGATCAACTGCACGCCGGAGTTCCAGGAGGCTGCCTGGGATGGCATCTTCCCCGCCATGGAAGCCGGTGAGTTCGACTGGCTCGCAGATGGCGTGACCTACACCGAGGAGCGCGACCAGATCGTCGACTTCTCCGTCCCGTATGTCACCATCGGCCAGGTGCTTCTGATCAACGCCGGCGACTCGATTGATGACCTGGAGGCGTTCCAGGCTGACGAAATGAAGCTCGTCGGCACGCAGCTCGGCACGACGAACGAGATCGTCGCCAAGGAGTACTTCCCCGAGGAGCGCATCAAGAGCTTCGAGGACTTCCCCGGCGCGGTGGCCGCGCTCATCGCCGGCGATGTCGACGCAGTCGTGATCGACACCGTCTCGGCCGTCGGATTCATCGGCGCCAACCCCGGCAAGCTCAAGGTGGGCCCAGCGCTGACCTCCGACGAAGAGCTGGCGTTCGTCTTTCCGCCCGGCAGCGACCTGATCGATCCGGTCAACGCTGCACTGGAAGCGATGAAACTGGACGGTACACTCGAGTCGTACAACGACCTATGGTTCAATCCATAGGAGATTCGAGCATCAACACGTAACAGCAGTCTTGGCAGGTCATGGCTTATAGCCATGACCTGCCTGTCATCATCCGGAGGAGTCGGTCATGACTGGTGGCTATATTGGCGAGGAACGACCTCGTTCGCGTTTTTCTGGTCTCAGCGACAGGCTGTCCAATGTTCCCTGGTGGGCTCTAATCCTGCTGGCGACCGGCCTGATCCTCGCATACCTCATACTCGCCAATCCCTTGTATAAGGACACGTTTCTCTTCCTGGCTGAGGGAATCAAAGTCACGCTCCGCATGACCTTCGCTGCATTTAGCATCTCACTGTTTATCGGGTTAATCATCGGCCTGGCCCGCACATCGAAGAACAAAATCGTCTATACGGTCGCCACACTGTACGTAGAGACCGCACGCGGCATTCCCCTGATCGTACTTCTGCTATATGTTGCCTTTGTGCTGGTTCCGGCCGTCATTGCAGGGATCAACGCGATCGGCGCCTGGGGCTTGAGGGAGTTCACCGCCACATCGCTCCAGCGTTTTTAACAGCTTCTCTGAATTCAGCATTCGCCAGGTGGATATGGAGCTGCGAGCGATCGTCGCGCTTTCCATTGGCTATGGCGCGTATGAAGCCGAGGTATTCCGGGCCGGGATCCAATCCATCGGCCGCGGACAGATGGAAGCAGCCCGCTCACTCGGGATGACATACTTTCAGGCGATGCGCTTCGTGATCCTGCCACAAGCCGTCCGGCGCATCCTCCCACCATTGGGCAATGACTTCATCGCCATGCTCAAGGACTCATCGCTCGCGACAGTCCTTGCCGTAAGGGAAATCACCCAGCTGGGACGCTTGCGCCGCGCGAGCACCTTCCGTGTCTTTGAGACCTTTAACGTGGTGTCTTTTCTCTATCTGGCAATGACGCTGCTGCTCTCAGCGGTTGTGCGTGTGCTCGAGCAACGGATGCAGTTCGAGGAATGACCGGCTATCTCCAACAACATGCCAGATAAGTCGCAACGGGTTAAAATAGGCCGGGCCGTCGGTGGAGATGACGGCCCGATATTCTGGTGCGCTGGGCGGGAGTTGAACCCGCACGCCTTGCGGCACATGGCCCTCAACCATGCCTGTCTGCCAGTTCCAGCACCAGCGCATATCTTGTGAGGTCGGCGGTATTATAGCCTAGCGCACCCGGATGTCAACAACCTGCGCTTGACCAAGGGAAACGACCGCAACAAAACCCGCAAGCGCTCGATGAAAAGGGGGAAGAAGAGGAGGACATGATGAGGATTGTCCTGGATGCAATGGGCAGTGATACACATCCTGCACCAGAATTAGATGCGGCCGTCCAGGCTTATAAGCTGTGGGGAGATCCGATACTGCTTGTCGGCCCGCAGCAGATTCTGAGCGCAAACCTGCAGACCATGGGGGTTCCAGAAGGTCAGGTCACGCTGATCCATGCGCCGGATGTGCTCGAGATGACGGATAAGCCGGCGAAAGCAGCCCGGGCAAAGGCTGAGACCTCGATGTCAGTTGGCATGACGTTATTAAAGAACGGCGAAGCGGATGCCTTCGTGACAGCCGGCAACACTGGCGGAGCAATGGCTACCGCACTCTTCACCCTGGGCCGCATCCGGGGCGTCAAGCGACCGGCCGTCTCTCCCACTGTCCCGGTCAAGAACGGTACGGCAGTTATGCTCGACCTGGGAGCGAACGCAGACTGCCGGCCTGAATTTCTTGTTCAATTTGCAGTCATGGGCGCGATCTACGCTGAACGAGTCCACAGCCGGCAGAATCCCCGCGTCGGTTTGCTTTCGAACGGTGAAGAAGCCGGGAAAGGCAACATGCTTGTGAAGGAAACGTTCCCGCTGCTTGAGGCGTCCGGGCTCAACTTCATCGGCAACGTCGAACCGAAAGAAATCTACGGCGGCGTGGCAGATGTCATTGTGACGGATGGATTCACCGGCAATGTGTTCTTGAAAACAAGCGAGTCGGTCTCGCGCTTCTTGCTCGAAATGGTGCGGGATGAGATTGTCTCTTCTCCAATCACGGCTATCGGAGGACAGCTAGCGAAACCTGCCTTCAGCAAGATCCGAAAAGTACTTGATCCCTCAGAGTATGGCGCCGCACCCCTGCTGGGGGTCGATGGTTTGGTCTTCATCGGGCATGGGCGTTCAGATGCCAAAGCGCTGGTAAGCGCGATACGCGTCGCGAGGCAAGCCGTCGGTTCGCGTGTGCTGGACGCAACTCGCACCGCGATTCGCGAACGCCTGCAGAAATCCGAGGAGGCTTTAGCATGAGTTCTCGAGATTCACGCCCACGCGTCGTCATAACCGGCATGGGATTCGTCTCATGCCTGGGAATGGATATCAATACGGTTTGGAATGCTCTGCTTGCGGGCCAGTCAGGGATCCGGCGTATCACCAGCTTCGATGCCAGCGAAATGCCCTGCCAGATCGCTGCGGAAATTCCAGAATTCGATCCGCTGACGTTCATCTCCGCCAAGGAAGCCCGCAGGATGTCACGTTGTTCGCAGTTCGGGCTGACATCCGCCGAGCTTGCGATGCGTGATGCGGATTTAGATGGAGAATGGGACAACCCGGAGCGAGTCGGTGTGTACTTCGGCACCGCGATCGGTGGCTGGGACCGCGCGTACGAAGGGATCGAGTCATACCGTGTCAACGGCATCGCCCGCACCAACCCATTCTTCCTCCCCTCTGTCCTTCCGAATATGCCGACCTTCCACGTCACCCAGCGTTTCCACGCCCTCGGCCCCAACAGCACCATCACGACAGCCTGCGCAACCGGCACACAGGCCGTCGGTGAAGCAGCCCAAGCGATCCGTAACGGTTGGGCCGATGTCATGATCAGTGGTGGGACAGAAGCATTGATCATGGACGTTATCCTGGCGGGCTTCGCAATCATGCGGGCGCTCCCGACCAGCTACAACGCCCAACCCGAGCAAGCCTCACGCCCCTTCGAAGCTCACCGGGAGGGATTTGTATTTGGCGAAGGGTCGGCATGCCTGATCCTCGAAAATCTCGCCCATGCCCGTAAGCGCGGCGCGAACATCTACGCTGAGGTCACGGGCTTTGCCAGTTCAAGCGACGCGTTCCACATTGCCGCGCCCGAACCCTCTGGGGCTGGCGCTGTCCGCACCATGGAACGTGCGCTCGATGATGCCGAGATCAATCCCGGGCAGGTTGACTATATCAACGCTCACGGCACATCCACTCCAGCCAACGACGCAATGGAGACGAAAGCAATCAAGTCCCTCTTCAAGGATGCTGCCTACAAGATCCCGATATCTTCCACAAAATCGATGATGGGGCATCCCATGGGCGCCTCGGGCGCGGTCGAAGCCGCAGTATGCGCGCTCACGATCAAACACGGAGCAATCCATCCCACAATCAACTATGTGGATCCGGATCCGGACCTGGACCTCGACTATGTACCCAATCAAGGCCGCGAAAGCGATGTGGAGATTGCACTTTCGAATTCCTTCGGATTGGGCGGGCAGAATGCCTGCCTTGTTCTTGAGCGGATGGAGTAAGCATGCAGCTTTATACGAACGAACGGAAAATCCGCAGAAACGGGGCTTTGGGCCGCTGGTTGATGTACGGTGGGCTTGGTGCGAGCCTTGTCGCCGTCGCCATCAGCTTCCTGGCTCCGGGCTATATCCTCTACGCACTTGGTCTGATGCTCGTGGCAGGGCTCGGGTCGCAGATCGGCACGGCGATGTACAATCGCTTTGGACGCTCGCCTCGCATGGACGAAGTCATCGATTTCAGCTTGAAGGGGCTCGATGACCGCTTCGCCGTGTTCCACTACCTGACCGGCACCTCCCATGCTGTGTTTGGACCCTTTGGGGCCCTGGCGATTGTGCCGCGGCTTGAACGGGGCGAGATAAGGTACGAGGATGGGACCTGGCTGAATACGCCACCGAGAGGCCGTCTCTCGTTTCGAACTCGCACAAAAAGGCTGTCCGATATGGAAGCGGAGGCTGAGCGCGAATCGCGGAAACTGACGAAGTTCATTGAAAAAACCCTTCCCGATCGCGAACCAATAGCCGTTGATGCGATCTTCGTGTTCATGGCTGAGAATGCAACCGTCGAAGCCGATGACTCGCCGACGCCGGCAGCCTATCGGAAAAAACTGAAATCCTTCCTACGCAGCTTCGAAAGCAGGAAATCCTTCAACGAGAACGACTTGCGGCACCTGGGTTCGCGTTTATTGAAAAACCGTTAACTATCAATCGGTTTGTGAGGATAAAAAAACGCGGGGCGCGAACAAGTGCGCCCCGCGTCTTATGCTGTAGACCGGATGGTCAGCTGTTGAGGAATTCGTCCAGCGCCTCGCGTGAGATGCGATAGGCTTTGCCGATCTTCTTCGCCTTGAGCTGGCCACCTTCGATGGCACTGACCACATCTTCCTCGGCGACTTTCAAGTAAGAAGCCGCCTCGCTGGGCGTCATCACGTCAGGCACCTCAGCGGCGCCGCCGGCGGCTGCCGCTCCAGCGCCCTGGGCTGTCTGCTTCATCGTCTCCGAGATGGCGCTGCCAAGCCCCATTCCGGCTCCGATCCCTGCCGTCAGCCCTGCACCACCGGATGGATTCTGGGCGGCATCGCGCATTGCATCCGCTGCTTGCAGCTGCGTATAGGTCTGCATGTCGAGCATGCCCATCGCCCGCAGTTCCTCAGCGGACTTATCGGAAGGCTTCAAGCTCTCGATGTAGAAGGATTTCAACGTGAGGCCAATCGCCTTGAAATCATCGAGGGCTTTCGCTCGCACGCCAGCCCCCATCTCCTCCACCAGCGAGATCAACTCTGGCACGCTCGACACTTCCGTCGTCTCCCCGAGCAGGTCCTGCAGCTTGGAAAGCAGCATTGAACGCAGACGGGCTTCGATATCCCGCGTGCCGTATGCACCGGTGACGCCCACGATCTGGGTGACGAACTGCTGCGGATCAGCAACCTGGAAGCTGTACGTTCCAAATCCCTGGAGCAGCGCAACCCCCAGACCCATGCCGGGGTTTCGGACCAGAATCGGCTGCGGGGTGCCCCACTTCTGGTCGGCGAACTCGCGCATGCTGACAAAGAAGACCTCGACGGTGAACGGCGAGCGATCGTTGAATGCTTTGCCGATCAGATCGATGAGCAGCGGGATGTTAGCCGTGGTAATCGTGTGCCGGCCTGGTCCAAATGTGTCGAGTGCCTTACCGTCTCGATAGAAGACGGCTGCCTGCGCCTCACGGACGATCACCTGGCTGCCGATTCGGAAATCGCCCGCGGTATCTTCTGGAAAGCGGTGGACGATTTCGTCGCGCATTTCGCTCGGGTATTCGACAACATCAAAAATCCTAGCCATAATATTCGCTCCTCCGTCTCAGGTTAGGCGCCGGTCTCGAGGATGACTTCTTCCCGCCGATTGAAGGCATCAACAGCTTCCTGGCTCAAGCTTACCAGATGCCGGATGGCAGCCGGCAGGCCTTCGGTTTCCGTTGAGGCTTCCACGTTGTCAATTGCCCGTGCCAGAGCCTCAGCGTTCTCCAGCAGAGCAGCGTCGTACTGATACACACGCTCGAGTTCATCGCTTTTGATACGCACTGCATCAAAGAAACCTGCATAGCCGTATGAAGCGCCTTTCACCCGATCGATGATCCTGCTCCACTGCTCCTCATAACGCTGTGCGATCGTTGCGCGCAGCATCTTGTCAGCCTCACGCCGGTTTTCCCGGTCGACATATCCGAGAAACCCCGCCAGGCTGTTTCGGATCTTCCCTAGCAGATCCTTTCCCTCGGTTATCTTTCCCATTGGGTCAGTCATTTTTTGCTCCCGGTTTCTTAGAATCCCGTTGTTATCTGGCGAATTGATTATAGCCAGATGTGAAACTGCAAACAACCACGAGCCTGACACACGCCTGACTTGGCACGCAGACAGTGACATTGGACAGGGTATAATCAATCCGCAATAGAAGACCCGCAAGAGTTCCCGCATACAGGAGGCAAAGCTCCATGTCGGTTATGGATGATCTGATTCGAATTGCAAAACCGTTGGACGAAGCGATTCATATAGGCGAGGGACCGCAGGTATCGATCCGCGACCCGAAGGAATTGAGCGAGCGCATCGGGACCCTGGTCCGCACAGCCGTGTTCGGTGAAGGCCGGTCTAAAGGACTCGCCCAATGGCTGATACGCAAGCTGGCTGTGGAAAGCGGAGCGTACCCTGCCTCGATCCATGGTTTCTATACTGCTCGCGGCAGGGGCGAAACCCCTGATAACTTCACGGTCCCGGCGATGAATCTGCGTGCGCTGCCATTCAACGCCGCCCGGGCCGTGTTCCGGTCTGCGGTCTCGACAGATGCATGTGCCTTCATCTTCGAGATCGCCAGGTCCGAAATGGGCTACACGGATCAGCGGCCAGCTGAGTACGCAGCCGCTATCTTAGGCGCAGCAATCGCAGAAGGCTATATCGGCCCGGTGTTCATACAAGGCGACCACTTCCAGGTCAGCTCAGCCCGGTACGCCAAAGGACCCGAGACGGAACTGGAGGCGATCCGCTCCTTGATGGAAGAGTCGGTTGCTGCGGCTTGAGCCACAGGACGTGACGATCTCACTCGGAGGCGAAATCGGCGAGGTCGGCGGTGAGAACAGCACCGAGCCTGAACTGCGGGCATTTATGGATGGATTCAATTCCGAGTTCGAATCGCGCCAATCAGGGGCAGCAGGTCTCTCGAAAATCAGCATCCAAACCGGGACCTCGCATGGCGGAATCGTCCTGCCGGATGGCTCGATCGCCAAAGTCAGCGTCGACTTCGACACGCTCCGGCATCTCTCCAAAGTCGCAAAAGAATATGGTATGGGCGGCGCAGTTCAGCATGGCGCCTCGACGCTTCCAGAAAACATGTTCAGCAAGTTCCCTGAAGCAAATGCGCTCGAAGTGCACCTGGCCACAGGCTTTCAGAACATCCTATACGACCGCCTGCCGGCGGATTTTCTCCAGGAAATCTACAGCTACCTGGACGAGAACCACGCCAATGAACGCAAGGAAGGGCAGACGGATGAACAGTTCCACTATAAGACCCGCAAGCGGGCTTTGGGGCCGTTCAAACGGAAGCTATGGGATCTTGAGCCAGATGTGGTACATGAGATCGAGACAGCCTGGGAGGATCAGTTTCAGCTGCTTTTCGACAGCCTGAACGTGGGCGGAACCCGGCAGCTTGTTGAACGCTTTATCGAACCGGTTGGCGTAGAATTCGAACTTTCACCATACATCGGCGATGCAGCAGGCGAAGAAGATACAAGCGATCTTGCTGACTGAGCGCGAGTCTCGTGATGACGCTCGCCGGACAGCGCGTTCAACCTGATCGGTACACAATCATCCCCCGCACCATCAGCTTCCTGCTACGGGGACCTGATCTGCTGCTGATCCGGATTGCTCCTGGTCGTGGCGCCTGGGCAGGCAAGCTGAACGGACTCGGCGGGCATATCGAGCGTGGGGAGAGCCCAGTGCAGGCAGCCAGGCGCGAGATCCTTGAAGAAACCGGCCTGGTTCCCACGAATCTCCGGCTGTGCGGTGTGGTCCTGATTGATACCGGAGGAAATCCGGGGATCGGGCTTTATCTTTTCGTAGGCGAACCCGCTCCCGGGGATCCGATCTCAGGTCCAGAAGGGCAACCCGAATGGCATGCGCTTGGTGATCTTGATCCTCAAGATCTCGTCGCAGATTTAACCGAACTCATCCCTCGGGCGCTGGCCTGCTATCGAAACGAGGACGCTCCTTTCTCGGTCCTGACATCCTTTGACGAGGCCGGGAATCCGAGGCTGACATTCGACTCATGAATACAAACCAATACCGCTCGCATCCATCGTCAATCCCACGGTATACATGGCTCGGTCTCGCCATACTGGTCGCTGGCGAGACTGGCATTGCGCTTCATCTCCCATGGGTTGCGACCTGGTTCACACCGATCATGTGGACCGGGTTCATCCTAACCGCAGATGGAGTCCTGGCGCGCCTCCGAGGCAGGTCCTGGCTCACGACCCGGCGAGCGGAGTTCCCATTCCTTGCGCTAATCTCTGTTCTCATCTGGCTTGTTTTCGAGGTCTACAACTTTCGCCTGCAGAACTGGCTTTACCGCGGGCTGCCTGCAGACAGCCTGGTACGGGATCTTGGATACTTCTGGTCTTTTGCGACGATCGCGCCGGCAATTCTCATCTCATCTGAGCTTATCCATACTTTGCGACAGAAGTACAGAAGCGCCTCGGAATTGCCTTCATCGGCGCTGCCTCTTGGCCCAGGCTGGCCTTGGATCCTGATCGGATTCACAATGGTCGCCATCCCGCCGCTGCTCCCCATTCCGATTGCGCGCTTTACCTTCGGGTTCGTATGGATTGGTTTCATCTTGCTCTTTGATCCGATCAACGAACGCCTGCGCGCACCAAGCCTGAGGCACGATCTCACATCCCGCCCTTCAGGGACGCTCCTGGCGCTGATGCTCGGTGGCTTGGTATGTGGCTTACTCTGGGAGGCGTGGAATTTCCAGGCGCTGGGCGCTGGCGGCGGACATTGGGTGTACAAAGTCCCCGAACAGCTGCGAATCTTCGGTTGGCATTACGGTCAGATGCCGATCCTCGGTATGCTTGGCTTTCCGCCCTTTGCTGTTGAGATCTATGTCCTCTACCAGACGGTGCGCAGCGTTCTCGATGTAGATCGGCTGCTTGGGCGCTGGACACTCTGAGCTCTTCCCGCTTGTATGATTCTTGTCAATAGCAGCTTCTGCTACGCAGGTCAACTGCTCGGACACTCATAGAAAACGAGTAGCGTCGACCCGTATTTCCGCTGATCGAATTCCACAAGATTGGCTAACGTTAGCTGCTCGTACTCCTTCGGATGGATTTGTGCGATCACCCAGGCGTCTGGATGGAGGATGGTGATATCCTGGTCGAGTGTAAGTACTGATCTTGACCACAGCTTCTGGTACTGAGGCGGCGCAACGTACACATAATCGTATGCACCCAACCGGGTTTTGCCCTCGAGCCACAAAAACGAGTCCTTGTGAATAACCCGGGCGTGTTCGTCCAGGTGGGTTAATTCGAGATTGGTTTGAATGGTGTGGATTGCGCGCCGGTCGCGATCAACAAAGTCCACCCGCTCGGCGCCCCTGCTGAGCGCTTCAATCCCCACGCTGCCCGTGCCCGCAAACAGGTCGAGCATAAAGGCGCCCTCTATTTGAGGCCCGATGATGTTAAAGAGCGCTTCCTTCACTCGATCGGGTACAGGACGGGTACCCTCCCCCGGAACCATGTGCAACCTGCGGCCTTTTGCGCTCCCAGAGATTACCCGGATTCCAGCCATTTTCGAAGCAAAACCCCGGTGATTATGGTGACTATGCGAAATTTACAGCGTCACGCAGCGCCTGCAGGTTGGCGCGTGGTGCGATGATGGGTGTTACACACCCCGTTCCCAGCACGACCCCCTTCCTCCCACACGATTTCAGCGCCTGCACCGCCTCCTGTGCCACCTCATCCGGTTCGCCGTATACAAGCGTATCACGCCGAACCCCGCCACAAACTGCCCCCGAAAACCGCTTGCCTCCAGACGCCAGATCCGGCTCAACCTCACGGTCGTGCCAGTTCACAATCTGGACCGGATAGCGTTCGGACAAATCGAATTGAATCGCATCGCCATGCAAATGTAGGACATTCAGCCAAAAATCTCCCGCTCGCTCGAGAATTTCGAGATCAAAGCGCTCACCAAATTTCCTGTATCCTTCTCGATCGAAATATCGGTAGGAAGCGTGCTGGATTGCGTAGAAGATGCCGTCTATCGACTCTTGACGTAGCCGATCCACCCAGGCGGCCGTCGTCTCGGTGATCACCAGCAAGCCGGCGGTGACATCCTCCGGGAAGCCGTGAAGATGCTCGAATAAACGATTCTCGCCGGCCAGATTTTTCGCCTGTGCGAGCGGACTGAATACCGTCTGAATAACCGGTGTATCTTCACCAAGCGCGTCTCGCAATCTACGCAGGCATTCCAGCTGTCGGCCGAGACCACCCGCTTCGGGTTGCAGGATCCGCAGGTTGTGCCAGTCTTCAGGCTCTTGAACCACACGTCGCGTGTAATCACGCGTCCCCTCCGTGTTTCCATGCCAAGCGTCATCCACTCCCCAATCAAGAAGGCAGAAAGACGATGCAGGGGTTACTTTGACAAAGTCGAAGTCGTACTGCTGTTGAAATCTGGCAGTAGATTGGGCAAGTGAGTGCGGGGATTGATCATCAACGGGAAAATGCCGCCAAAGTGAAACTGGAGGCCGGTCGGCAACCTCGCCTAGGATTGCAGCCTCCAGTCGTTCGCGCTTGGTGGTTGAGCTCGTCATCGGGAAGTCGATCTATTTCTGTCGGCTGAGAATGACCTCGATCTGAACGCCTGCCATCCGCTTGAGCATTGAATCACGCGTACCTTCCGCAGCTTTGGCTTGCACCTGTTCGAAGAGCTCGCTCGCTTTCTCGAGTTTCCCCTCTGCCTTCACCGCCATCGCCAGGCCATAGAGGATCTCAATCTCCTCTGGCCAGCGGGTGCGGGAGGCTTCAAACACCTTGCGCGCCGCTTCCGCTTGCCCCAGCCCAAGCAGAGCCCATCCATAACGGTATTGTGATTGCAGGTCATTTGGCTGAGAAGATGCACCTTGTCGCAACTCTTCCAGATTTGACAGGTTGACTTCCCGCTCTTCTGTGCCTGGCATTGGCGCACACCTCCATTCAAATGGCGTCAACCCATTATAGACGCAACACGGCTGAAGGGCATACCGGCTACTGAAGCAATTCGGGGATGATCTCCGGACGATCAGCGGTTTTCACCCCGACCGCTTGCAAGGCTTTGATCTTGTCCTCAGCAGTCCCCTCGCCGCCCTCCACAATCGCGCCTGCATGTCCCATACGTTTTCCAGGGGGAGCCGTCCTCCCGGCAATAAATGCAGCAACCGGTTTCGTCATCCGCTCGCTGATGAATTCCGCGGCTTGCTCTTCACCACTTCCGCCGATTTCTCCGATCAGCACGACCTTTTCAGTAAAGGGATCCGCTTCGAATAACTCGAGTGCATCAACGAATGAGGTGCCGTTGATGGGATCGCCTCCGATTCCCACACAAGTCGACACGCCCATGCCGTGCTGCTTGAGCGCGTGCAATACCTCATAGGTCAGCGTGCCCGAACGGGAGACCACGCCTACAGATCCGGGGATGGCGATGTGACCGGGGATAATCCCGACGCTGGATTCACCAGGGCTGAGAACGCCTGGACAGTTGGGACCTACCAGCCGCACACCCTGTTGATCCAGGTAGCGCCTCACCTGCATCATATCCTTCACGGGAATGCCTTCTGTGATTGCAACGATCAAATTGACGCCGGCATCTGCCGCTTCGAGGAGGGAATCGGCTGCAAAACGCGCAGGGACAAAGCTGATCGCCGTGTTTGCGCCCGTCGCATCGACCGCTGTAACAACCGAATCAAAGACGGGGATTTTTCCCTCCAGCACCCACTCGCCGCCCTTTTGCGGCGTCACCCCGGCAACGACCTTCGTTCCGTACTCAATCATACGTGCCGTATGAAACAAGCCCTCCCGGCCGGTGATGCCCTGTACCAGCAGCCGTGTATTCTTATCGATCAGAATGCTCATGCCCCCGCTCCTTCATTTGCCAGTGCCACTGCACGCTTTGCTGCTTCGGCCAGGGAATTAGCCGTTTCCATCTCGGCGTCAGCCAGCAATTGCCGCCCTTCCTCCTCGTTCGTTCCAACCAGGCGGATGACCATTGGAACCTCGGTTGGCGTTCCTTTCATCGCCGCCAAGATTCCACGAGCAACCTCATCGCCGCGCGTGATCCCGCCGAAAATGTTGAACAACACCGCCTCGACGCTGGGATCACGCAGGATGATCTGTATCGCCGCCGATACCTTCTCAGCAGTCGCTCCCCCGCCGATATCCAGGAAATTTGCGGGCGCGCCACCGAAGAGGTGGATCACATCCATGGTCGCCATAGCAAGTCCGGCGCCATTGACCATGCAGCCGATATTCCCGTCCAGCTTTACATACGAGAGGCCGTATTTACGCGCCTCGCGTTCGACCGGCTCCTCCTGATCGATATCTCGCATTTCCGCCAGATCGGGGTGGCGGATGAGGCCGTTGTCGTCAAGAACCATCTTGCCGTCGAGCGCCATCAACCTTTCATCACCTGTAATCACGAGCGGGTTGATCTCCGCCAATGTCGCGTCCGTGTCCTTGAAAGCTTCATACAGGCCGCGCGTAATACTAATAAAGCTGCGCCAATGTTGCCTGGGTAACTCGATCGACGCCGCCAGAAAACGAGCCTGGTAATCCCGCAACCCGAGCAGCGGATCGATCCACACCCGTACAATCTTTTCGGGGGTGGAGCGGGCGACCTCTTCGATATCCACACCCCCTTCGGCCGAGGCGATCAATACCGGCGACCGCTTCGCACGGTCGTTTGTGATGCCGAGGTAGATCTCCGTCTGGATATCCGCGGCTTCATCGACCAGAACCCTGCGAACAGGAAGGCCCTTGATCTCCATCGCAAGCACCTGCCCAGCGACCTCTTCTGCCTCCTCGGGGGTATGCACAAGGCGAATTCCGCCAGCCTTTCCGCGCCCACCTACAAGGACCTGGGCCTTGATCACGACCCTGCCTCCCAGTTCCTCCGTTGCTGATCGCGCTTCGATCGCGGTCGTTGCGACACGGCCCTGAGGGATCGGCACGCCGTGGTCGGCAAACAATTGCTTGGATTGGTATTCATGCAGCTTCATGTCGGTTCCCTTTCTGATGGTAGCTGCTTATCCTGCATGCTTTGCGGTACTAGTTTCCATCGCTTCCGGGAAGGTTAAACCGCATTGCCCGTTGATTCCCGGTATCAACAACCCACACCTCACCCGAGGGAGTGAACGCAATCCCGCTGAGCAAAGCGAATTGATCTACCCCGCCGAAACCATAGAGGAAATCTCCCGTTCCTGAGAAACACAGCACGCGAGCGCCTTCCGGATCGGTAAGGCACACCTCCCCTTCCCTGTTCACCGCAAGGTATGGTTTATTGTCCAGCGACTGACCAAACCAAGCGCTCACATCCCATGCAAGCACGGGCTCAAACTGACCGGGGTTGATTTCCTGAAAGACCTGAACACGACGGTTCCACGTATCGGCAACGTATATTCGATCGAAGGAGTCCACCGCCAAACCCACCGGCTCATCGAGCATGCCTTCCAGGTATCCCGCTCCACCAAATTGACCTACGTACTCGCCGTCTGCGGAGAAGACTTTGATCAGCTTGTTGCCCGTGTCCGAGACGTACACCCTTCCCTGCGAATCCACAGCGACGTCACGCGGGCCCCAGAATGAAAACGGCTCCTGGCCAAGACCTTCTGAGCCGAACATCCCTTTGAAGGTGCCGTCTGGGGAGAACCACTGTACCCGGTGATTCCATGTATCGGCAACGTAGACGTCTCCGTTTGGAGCAACCGCAAGCCCCCAGGGTTCGTTGAACGTCCCGCCCGGCGCATTTCCTTCGGCGAGATTGGCGTATCCACCCCAGGTTCCCAACAATTCACCTTCAGCGGAGAAACGCTCGATCCGGTGATTGCCGGTATCGGCGATATAAACCTCGCCCTCTGCGTTTGCTGCCATATCGCGTGGCTGGTAGAACTCGCCTGGTGAGACACCCTCCGCGCCAATCGTCAGGTTGGGGTTGAGGCTAACGATGCCTTCGCTGTACGGATCGCCGTTGACCTCGAATCCGAGGTCGGCCTGGCTGACACCGTAATCCCACATCTCTGCGGCAATATCCTTGCGAATGTACAGCCGCATACGGTCTGAAGGCGACCAGTGATCCAGGCGCATGTCTTTGCCAGTGACCTCACCGTACTTCGTAAAATCCCGGTTAAGCCAGATCTGAAAGATCGCTTCGCGCACATTCCGGTCCCGGAAAAAGGGCGCAATATGAGACCAGGCTCGCTGCAGGTATTCGAAGGTACCCATCGGGGTCGGGGCGACACCGGTGGCTGAGAGCTCGAAATCGCGCTCTGCCTCAATGCTTGATCGTTTTAAAGTCCAATAATCCTGGTTCGGCCACCACATTCGTATATACTCGAAGCGGTAGTAGTTATCTGCCAGGAGTGGATCCACGAGGTTCCAGTTGTTGTCACCTACCAGGACGACAGGGTAATTCAATAGCTCTCGTGTTGGCGCATTCCCGTAATAGTACTGCTCGGAGTAATGGCGAAGATACCAGTTCAGCGGCCAAGATACATCATCGTCAAATGCCACCTTGAGCGCCAATCCATCGGTCGTGCGTTTTGAGATCTCCTCGATCTGGGACATGGCCGTCTTTACACCCGGGGCACCATGTGCATACACAAGGTATTCAGTCGCCAGATCAGCATGTGGAAATGACGCGCGCAGGGAAGCCCGGCCGGTCAGGACGAACAATGCCAGGAGCACCAGCACCCCGAAACCGCGTGCCAGCCCGGAGAAGCGGTACTCTGCTGAAAGACGCCACAATGCGTAGCCAGATCCGAGACTGAATGCCAGGGCCGCGAGGAAACCGCTGGTCGCTTCCAGTTGATCGAGCTGGCTGCCCTGGAATGGTGGTGAAACACCGAACAGGATCCCGAAGGCCCGCAGGGCCGCCACGAGAAACAACACGAGCAGCAGGGCGATCAACCAGCCCCTCTTCCTCAAGAACATCTGCCAGTCGACCTGGGAAAGATAACGGCCGATGCCCCAGCCGCCGAAGAGAATCATCGGCAGCGCGATGTGGACCGTCAGCCACGGCATTTTCTCGCCGGCAAACGAGTAGGCTACAAGCGATGTCAACGACCAGTATCCGAGAAAGGCCAGCACCGGGAATGATGCTTTGTGAGATTCAGTGGTGTTGGGGGTTTTCGCCCACCTGCGCAGCAGATAGAAGCCAGACATGATACTGCCGATTGCAGGCAGGAATTCGTACATGGGGATCTGGATGAAGAGGTAGTAATACCATGGCTGGCCCCCGCGTTCAACCCCGTGCTGCTTGAGCCAGTATCCAAGGGATCCCACCAGACCTGAGGCGATACCTACCTGATTTGTGAACAAAGTTGTATAGAAAACAAAGTAGATACCGAAGAAAATTCCAGCGGCAACCAGCCATTTGCGTGCATTCCACGCCACGCCGACAGCGATGCTGAGCGCGATCAACACTACGACCAGGATGATTGTGCGATTGAGCGGTTCGATCGAGGAGTAGTTCATCGCATCCCAGCCCAGGATTCTGGCGGGCAGAGCTGCCAGCTGCGGGATGGTTATGGTAAGGATGAAGATAATCAGGTCCAGGACTGGAAACTCATTTCGCAGACGCCCGCCAAATGAAAGGATCAGCCCTGCCACGATCAAAATTACGCCGCCTACAGCGAGCATCAGCCCAAACGGCACCAGGGGCGAGATCTGAACGCCGCTCACGAGCGCTTCGCCCGTCTCGACGCTAGCAGCAGGCGCCGCACCGGATGCAGCCCAGCCACTGAAAAGCGCACCCAAGGAGAGTACGACTCCCACGCCGGCAACCGCCAGCCCGACAAGGAAAATCAAGCGGTGATGGTTCTGCTCCCATTTCATCCGCAACACGCGGACAGCGAAGAGGATGCCGAGGAAGATGAGCAGTTGAGCCGTATAGATGAATGCCGTTTCCTTGGCTGTGAAATGCAGGGCCAGGGCGGCAGCAAGCAGATACAGCCACTTCGGCTGTGATTCTTCGACATATCGAAAGACGGCGTAGAACATCAACAAGGCGAATGGGACGACTAGAACGTCGTTCCTGACATAACGGCTGTAGTACAGCATGTAGGGGGAGAAAGTCATCAAGGCGGCGGCCGCGGCTGTCCCCCACTTTCCCAGCCATCTGCGGAAGAGGAGAACCATGAAGACAGACAGCACGCCGCTGAGCGCTGCCGGGAATCGTGCGCTGGCATCCGAATCGCCGAAAAGGAAGTAGGAGAAAGCGACCAGGTGCATCTGGAGCGGACCATGCATCAGCGGGTCATGGGAGAAACCGCGCCCCTGTTCCAGATACCAGGAAAACTGAGTATGAAGACTCTCATCGTGGCTCATCACCCGCGATTCGAGGTTGTAGAAGCGGGTGAAAACCACGATCAGGATAAGGGCCAGGTAGAAAAGGATCTCTGGGGTGATCTTCCAACTGGTGGCAAGCGATAACCCGGCAGTCCGTGAGGAGTGGCCTTCTGCTGTGGATACGTCTGTCATTCAGATCCCTTCACGCGTGGTTTGGCATCATTGTAATCCGTTCGAGTGAGGGCCGCCTATCCCCTTGAGGTCTTCATACGCCGAATCTCCTCCTGGCGCAGGTATCTCCAGGATCCAGGTTTGAGATCGTCTAACTCGAGCGGGCCGATCCGTATTCGTTGCAGTCGCCGCACGCGTAGATTCAAGACCCGTGCGGATTCGCGCAGCTGCCGTTTATGCCCCTCCTTCAGAATAACCCCAACCCAATTCATCTTCCCTTCCGGGTTTTCAATCCATACCTTAGCCGGGCTGGTGAGGAAGCCATCCCGGAGCTGAAGGCCTTCCCGCCAGCGCTTGAGTTCTGCTGGAGAAGGCCGCCGGTCGAGCAGCACGCGGTACTCCTTCTCGTGCTCGTAACGGGGATGCATGTAGGCTTCGGCCAATTCGCCATCATTGGTCAGCAGAATCAGTCCTTCGCTGTCCTTGTCCAGCCGGCCAACTGGATACACTCTCTGAGGAACCTGCACATGGTCTATCACCGTGGGAAGGCCGCCCTGCGACTTCAAGGAAGACAGGACGCCGGGTGGCTTGTTCAGCGCGATGTACACCAGTTTTTGAGCTGAGGCGATAGGCTCCCCGTCAAACGTGATGTGGTCGTTTTGCGGGTCAACCTTCATCCCGAGCTGCGCAGGTTGCCCATTGACATTTACCCTGCCGGCAGCGATATAGCCCTCACAGGCTCGGCGGGAGCCAATGCCTGCCTGGGCGAGCACTTTCTGAAGCCGGATCTCCCCCATGCTACGAATCCTGAGGATCATCGCCCTCATTCTCAGCAGCGGCAGGTGCTCCGATGGCACCCTGATCGAGGTTGAGAGGCGGTAAATCTGCCAGCGATCCCAAACCGAAATGGGCCAGGAACTCTTCCGTTGTGGAATACAGGATCGGCCGGCCAGGAGCCTCGGTCCGGCCGACCTCCTCAATCAATCCATGGCGTAACAGAGTTCTCAGAACGCTGTCGGAATTGACCCCTCGAATCGAATCGATTTGCGGACGGGTGACCGGCTGCTGGTAAGCGATGATCGCAAGCACCTCCAGCGCGGCACGCGAGAGGCGAGTGGTCTCCTCCAGACCGAGGAACCGCTCGACATCTTGAGCCAACTCAGGCGCAGTTGTAAGTTGAACACTGCGATTTGATCTTTGCAAGCGTAGACCGCGGGTGGCGTACATCTGCTCCAGCTCATCAAGCCCAAGCTCGATCTGGCGCGGCGTGGTATCCAGAATAAGCGCCAGCTGGTGGATGCTGATGCTCGAGGGGGAAACGAACAGCAACGCTTCCAGTCTTGCTGTTATGGAAAGTGGTTGCTCGCTCTGTTCTGCCTGAGAATCCAGCATGCTATAATCCTGTCCGATTCCTGCCCGAGAAGGATCCGATTTTGAGCAAGCAGCTGCGAATAAACCGATCGCTCGTGTTGTCGCTCGCCCTCATCAGCCTGGCTGCGGCGATGGTTGCGTGCATGATCGACATCGGAGGACCTGACCCCCCCGGCTCAGCGATCCCCATCGAAGAAGATTCTGCCGAGCAGGTCAGGCAAACCTGGCAGTCAGCTATCCAGAGCGCAGCTCTCGAAGGCCAGGTGCGCGTGATTTTGAACGAGCGTCAACTCACCGGGTTTCTGGCCGAGCGATTTGAAAGCAGTCAAAATCCGCTTCTCTCCGATCCTCAAGTTTACCTGCGTCAAGGTGCGATTCAAATCTACGGGATCGTCCAGCGCGCCATGCTGAGCGGCAGCATACTCATCTCGGTCCGTCCTGTGGTGACGGAACAGGGCGATATTCATCTCGATGTGTCTGAAGCGAGTATCGGCCCGGTTCCTGCACCTGCTGCCTTGCGAGACACGATCTCTGCCTTGCTCACCGAGGCGTTCACCGGCAGCGTCGGTACGCTTGCTACCGGTATCCGCATCACTGCGCTCGTCATCGCAGACGGCGAAATGGCGATTGTCGGAGAGCTCCGCTAGAGATCCGGACGGGATTATACCAGTGGCCAGATTCACCAGCAAAGCGATCGACATCCGGACATGTTTCAGCGTTTCCTTGCTTATGCTTCTCACGCTGCTCGGGGCATGCGCCCGGCCACAGGCGACCGCCGGCTCGATCCAGGTGGAACTGCAGGTCGATGGTGCAAGCCAGCTGGTTAGTGTTGGATCGGGCTCAAGTGTTCAGGGGGTGCTCGATGCGGCTGGCGTAGAACTGCAGGCGCTCGATCGGGTCGTTCCCCCGACGTACACTACAGTCTCGAGCGGGACCCTCATCACCGTGACCCGGGTGACCGAACAGTTCGAGATCGAGCAAATCGTCATCCCGTTTGAACGTCAGACGATCCGGAACGAGTCGTTGCCTGAAGGTGAAACGCGGCTGCTACAACCCGGTGAGAACGGACTGCAGGAGATTACCTACCGCATCCTGATCGAAGGCGGAGAAGAGGTTTCCAGAGCGCCCGTCAAGAACACGATCCTGGAAGAACCCATCCCGGAGATCGTCATGATCGGGGCGCAAGCAGCGCGTACGCCTCTGCAGATCCAGGGCAGCCTGGTCTACTTGAGCGCTGGCAACGCCTGGCTGGTGCAAGGCACGAGCGGAAACCGCCAGCCGGTCGTTACAAGCGGTGATCTCGACGGACGCATCCTGCAGATTTCCCCGGACGGTCTCTGGCTGCTCTACTCTCGCGCCGCAGACGAAGACGATGAGATGCTCAACAGCCTGTGGATCGCCTCACTTGAGGATCCAGAATTCGAACCGGTTGACCTCGGCGTCGAGAACGTTGTGCATTTCGCCGATTGGGTCCCGGCGGTACCTTCCTACACCATCTTCTATTCAACCGTGGAGCCGAGCCCGGCCCCTCCCGGATGGCAGGCGAATAACGACCTGCAAAGCATATCCATCACCAGCACAGGCCGTGTGCTGCGTCCGAAAGTGATTCTCGATTCGAACGCCGGCGGCCAGTATGGATGGTGGGGGACGAACTACGTGTGGGGTTCTGACGCGAATCACCTGGCCTATGTCCGCTCGGATGAGTTTGGCCTGGTGGATTTGGATCGTGAGATCGCAATTCCGCTCCGGGAGGTCGTTCCTTTCCAGACGCTCAGCGACTGGGCATGGGTCCCTGGCCTGGCCTGGGGTTATGATGACCAGACGATTTATTATGTTGATCACGGCCGACCTCTTGGTTTCGAGGATCCCCAGGCTTCACCGGTTTTCAACCTGGCAGCGTTCAACGCAACAAGCTCGCTTGACGTGACACTGGCTGAGCGCAGCGGCCTATTTGCCTATCCCCGCGTCTCACCTATTCTTGAAGTATCAACCGTCGAGATTGCATACCGCCTCGCATACCTGCAGGCGATCACCCCGCTCGAAAGCGTCGACAGCAGCTACCGGCTGGGGATCATGGACCGTGACGGCAGCAACGCTCGCTTGCTCTTTCCAGCAGAAGGAGAAGGCGGGCTCGAGCCCATCCCGCCTTCCTGGTCGCCAGATGGCAACCGCCTGGCCGTTCTTTACCGCGGCGATTTATGGATCGTCGACGTTGAGACGGGTCTTGGCCAACCACTGACAACGGACGGGCAGACGCAGGCCTTCGAATGGAACCCATGAGATCGTTCTCTGCTCACAAGGAGGCACGACTTTGAGAGTACTCGTCACCGGCGGCGCTGGATTCATCGGCTCCCATCTGTGCGATCGGCTCCTGCATGAGGGGCACCAGGTGGTTGTCGTCGATAACCTTGTTACCGGCAGCCTGGACAACATCGACCACCTGGCCGGCCGGGACGATTTTGCGTTTATCAAATACGATGTCTCAAACTTCATATTCATCCCCGGAGAAGTGGACGCGGTGATGCACCTTGCCTCCCCTGCGAGCCCAAATCCGGCCTCCCCATATGGCTACCCGCAGCTCCCGATCCAGACCTTGAAAGTCGGCGCGCTGGGCACCCATAACGCGCTCGGCGTGGCCCGGGCGCACGGCTCAGCGTTCCTGCTGGCTTCGACTTCCGAAGTGTATGGGGATCCAAAGGAACACCCACAGAATGAAAGCTATTGGGGGCACGTGGATCCCGTAGGGCCACGCTCTGTCTACGATGAGGCCAAGCGCTTCGCAGAAGCGATCACGATGGCATATCATCGCTATCACTCCCTGGATACGCATATTGCCCGGATCTTCAATACGTACGGACCACGCATGCGCCTGGACGATGGCCGGGTGGTGCCCAATTTCATCGTTCAGGCACTGCAGGGGAAACCGCTGACGATTTATGGTTCAGGCGAACAAACCCGAAGTTTCTGCTATGTGGATGACCTCGTCGAAGGGCTCTACCGCCTGCTGTTATCGGACGAGAACCTACCAATCAACCTGGGCAATCCGGTTGAAATCTCGATCCGGACGCTCGCGGAAGAGATCAACCGCATCACGGGCAACAAGGCAGGCCTACAAATTGACGCTGCCGACCGGGCGCCAGCAGATCCGCAGCGCCGGCAGCCTGATATCTCACGTGCGAAGGAGATTCTCGGTTGGGAACCGGGAGTAACGCTGGAAGATGGTTTAATCCGCACGATCGAAGATTTCGAACGAAGGTTATGACGGTAGACCGAATGCGCGCCCGCAAGGAGTTGCAACGCTTCCTTAAATTCTCCGTGGTTGGAGTGATTGGCGCGGTCGTTGATTTTGGGATTTTCAACGTGCTCGCCAATTTGATCGGGATCAACAGCCTGCTGGCAAGCGTCATCTCTTTCTCGATGGCGGTAACGAGCAATTTTATCTGGAACCGCTTCTGGACCTACCCGGATTCACGCTCCAAGCCAGTGAGCCAGCAAATCGTCCAATTTGGACTCGTCAGCCTTGTTGGGCTGGCAATCCGCACGCCGATTTTCGCGCTGAGCGAAAACCCGCTCATTGAGCTTACAGAACATTTGCTGCCGCGTGTAGGATTCCTGCGCATACCCCTGATTGCCGCCTACGACGCCACGGTCATCGGGCGCAACCTGGCACTCGCGCTCGCAGTGATCATCGTGCTCTTCTGGAACTTCGGCATCAACCGCATCTGGACATATTCGGATGCCGAGCCTTGACCGGCAGCCGCTGTAAGCGCAGCGGATCAGTATAATAAACAGTCGCGGAAGAGGATCCTGGAGCCGTTTATGGCACGTAGCTCAAAACGCAAACCGATACCCATCTACACCACACCTGGCGATTGGGCTGCCCTGCTTGTCTTTCCGCACCTGTACAACACGATCGGTGAATGGATCGGCTGGGTCTCTCCAGACCGGCAGGTATTCGATGTCGACGGGGTTTACGTTGGCTGGTTGACAGATGAACCCCGCATTCTTCGTAGGCGCATCATTGAACAGGAACTGCCCCGCAAAGTTCCCCCTGAGGCTCCGGGAAGGATCAGGCCGCCAGCAACCGTCCCCCTGCCCCCGATGATGGCCGAGCTCCCCTTCGAAGTAATCGACATTCTCGACGAGGAACCCGAACGGCTGCACACCACGGACACCGGTGAGTTCAAGGAAGATATGGATTGATGACTGGAGATTCAGGCCAGCTGCAAGCTAAAACGGTTCAACAGTCTAGAGTCACCTTGAGCCAGCTAATGCACCCTCAGCACGCAAACCCGCGCGGCGACGTGCACGGTGGATGGATCATGAAGCTCGCCGATGAAGCCGGTGCCCTGGCCGCGATGCGCCATGCCCAGCGGCGGGTCGTGACGGTCGCAATTGACCAGATGATGTTCCATGAACCGATTCGGATCGGGGATCTGGTTACGCTCGAAGCGGAGGTTACATACGTTGGGCAGACCTCGATGGAGGCCCGGGTATCTGTGACAGCTGAAGACCCGATCGGTGGAGAACGAGTTCACACCAACACTGCTTACCTGGTTTATGTAGCGCTTGATGAGCAGGGGCGACCGGTTCGCGTTCCCCCGCTGCTCGCTGAAACCGAGCTGGAGAAATCCCGCATGGAGGCCGGCAAGGAACGCCAGGCTTACCGTTTAAGCCGCCGGGCACGCGAGACGACCTAGCTCCCAGAACCGGGGATGAGCACCCAGCCGGAAGCAAGCTGCAGGCTTGACACCCAAAAAAAGAAGACCGGCCGGGCCGGTCGACTTTTTTACGATGGACCACCAGACTACTTTAGATGGGAATCGATGTAGCTGACGGCTTCGCCAACCGTCGTGATCTTCTGTGCGTCTTCGTCGGAGATCTCGCCCCCAAATTTCTCTTCAAAAGCCATGATCAACTCGACCAGATCGAGCGAATCGGCTTCGAGGTCTTCGCGGAACCTCGCCTCAGGGGTGACCTTGGCTTCTTCCACCCCTAAAAGCTCCACGATGATCGACTTGACATCCTCGTACGTATCTGCCATGTGTCGCCTCCTTAGGTGTCTTTGCAGACAGGCCGGGGCATTGTACCCGACATTTGCCGTGTGTAGCAAGTTGACATGCGGATTATGCGCCTGCTATCATGGCGCTCTCACCTAGGAACACCAGCCAATGGGCAAAGTTACGCGTACCTCAAAACGTAAAGACGACCACCTTCGCATCAACCTGGAGCGCGATGTCGAGTCGGGCATCCAAACCGGCTTGCGCTCGATCCGCTTCGGCCACAACGCACTGCCCGAACTCGCATTGGATGAAATCAAGTGCGAGACGCAGTTTCTGGGCAGGGCGCTCAAGCTTCCGCTGCTCATATCTTCGATGACCGGCGGCACCCAATTCGCAGAGCGGGTCAATATCGCGCTGGCTGAAGCAGCACAGGCCAGCCAGATCGCCATGGGCGTCGGCTCGCAGCGGGCCGCGCTTGAAGACCCATCCAGCGCTTCAAGCTTCCAGGTGCGCAAGCACGCGCCCGACATCCTGCTCTTCGCAAACCTGGGCGCGATCCAGCTTAACTACGGGTTCGGACCCGATGAATGCCGGCGAGCGGTTGATATGATCGAGGCGGACGCCCTGATACTGCACCTCAACGCGCTGCAGGAAGCGCTGCAGCCGGAAGGGGATACAAACTTCAAGCATCTGCTGGAGAAGATCGCCGCAGTCTGCAGCGCGCTGCCGGTGCCGGTGATCGCCAAGGAGGTCGGTTGGGGCATTTCAGCCAGTGTCGCACGCAGGCTGTTCGAGGCCGGCGTTTCGGTCATCGACGTGGCTGGCGCAGGCGGCACATCATGGTCGCAAGTGGAGAGTTTCCGTGCGGCAGATGACCAGCAAGCTGCGCTTGCACAGGCGTTCCGCGACTGGGGCATCCCCACGGCAATCGCCGTACAGCAGGTGCGGAATGAGCTGCCCGAGACACCGCTGATTGCCTCCGGCGGCCTGCGCACCGGAATCGATATCGCCAAATGCATCGCGCTCGGTGCCGATATATGCGGGATGGCTGGGCCCTTCCTCAAAGCCGCTGCCGAATCGGAGGCTGCGGTTCAGAAGACCATCGATCGCGTGCGCATGGAACTGCGCATCACCATGTTCGCCACAGGGTCTGGTGATCTCGAGCAGCTGCGCGACGGCAAGCTTATCCTCGATCAAGGATGATGACCTCCCAGGTGCAGCTCCACAACAGTATGCTTGCCGCGATCGAAGACGAACTTCGGGCTCAGGCAGAGCCCATCCGGCAGAGCCCGGCATCCGACCTGTACGATCTAATCGCCTACCATATGGGCTGGCAGCAAAACCAGACGCCAAGCGGGAAGCGCATCCGGCCGCTCCTGACCCTGCTATCATGCGCTGGAGCTGGAGGCGATTGGGGCCAAGCCCTCCCGGCGGCAGCAGCCATCGAATGGCTGCATAACTTTTCGCTCATTCACGATGATATCGAAGATCAAAGTAGAACGCGCCGCGGTCGGGAGACCTTGTGGGTCAGGAGTGGTGTACCGTTGGCGATCAACACCGGAGATGCCTTATTCGCGATCGCACGGTTGGGAATATACAGGCTGCAGGACGCGGGCATCCAGCACCAGAGGTTGATCGAAATTAACCGCGCATTGGATCAGACCACCATCGAGCTATGCAAAGGTCAGCATCTCGACATGCGCTTCGAATCGCAACCCAGAATCACTACCGAAGAATATCTGGCGATGATAACGGGCAAGACAAGCGCCTTGATCGCCTGCGCATGCCAGGTGGGCGCCATACTCTCACCGGTCGACGAAATCAAACAGGGTCACTATGCTGACTTTGGGGTGAACCTCGGCCTCGCTTTTCAGATGCAAGACGACATCCTCGGCATCTGGGGTGAACCCGCGAAGACCGGCAAGCCGAGCGGGGACGATCTGTTGCTGCGCAAGACCACACTACCGGTGATCCTTGGCCACCAGCGCTCACCTCACTTCACCCAGCTCTGGCAGACAGCGCCAGATGAAGTCGAGATCGATCTGCTCACCGCTGAGCTTGATGCGCAGGGCATCCGCCCCCTTGTGCAGGAATATGCCGACGGCTATTCTGCCGTAGCCAGCCGCTCGCTGCAGCTTGCAGCACCGCAGGATCCTGCAGGAAGTATGCTGCAGGAATTGGTGAGTTCGCTCCTGCGCCGAGAAAACTGACCCCGGCAAGCGCATTTTGTCCCGAAAACCCTGATTTAAGGCATAGTTCCTGCATATCATTGTCATAAAATGACGACATGCTATAATCCGGTCGAAGACGGTGAAATATGCAGAGAACCACCCGGCAATTGAGTGATAAAGAAGGAAAGGGAGACGGCCTGGATCGATTGCAGGCCGGCACCACTTTACAGGAACGTTATCTGGTGCTCGGCATGCTTGGATCGGGCGGCATGAGTTCCGTCTATAAAGGCCGCGATCTTCACTTTCCGAATGTGACCAAGCTTGTGGCGATCAAAGAGATGGTCAATTTGATCGCGGATCAATCCATGTACGAAATGGTCGTTAAAAATTTCGAGCGGGAAGCCGATCTGCTTGCGGCACTATCCCACCCTGCCATTCCAACCATCTATGATAACTTCTCGCATCAGAACCGTTCCTACCTGGTGATGGAGTTTATCGACGGCGACGACCTCGAAGCGATCCTGGATGAGTATGAAGACTTCATCCCGGAAGAACGGGTTGTCACCTGGGCCATCGAAATCTGCGATGTACTCAGCTACCTGCATAATCACAAACCGCAGCCGATCATTTTCCGGGATATCAAGCCCTCCAACGTGATGATAGACCATCACAATCATGTCCGCCTGATCGATTTCGGCATCGCACGCCACTTCCAACCGGGCGAAAAGGGCACAATGATCGGTACGGAGGGATATTCACCCCCGGAACAATACCGTGGAGAAGCCTCACCGGCGGGCGATATTTATGCTCTTTGGGCGACCATGCACCACCTGCTCACCCGCCGTGACCCGCGCCTGGAACCTCCTTTTTCGTTCACGGAGAGACCGGTGCGCGAGATCAACCCGACCGTTTCGCCTGAATTAGAAAATGTAATCAGCACCGCGCTGGCCTATGATCCCAAGGATCGCTATCCAACAGCCGCGCTGATGAAAGAAGCCCTGATTTCGACCGCCAAGCGCACGGGGCTGTTAAGCCGGCCCTCGGTGGCGGCTGTGATCGCCCAATCGGATAAGGTCGAAGAAATCTGGAAGTTTGAATGCGAGGATGAAGTCCGCGGCAGTCCGCTGGTGGAGAACGGATACGTCTATATCGGCTGCTACGATAACAACATTTACGCCCTGGACGCCAAGAGCGGAGAATTTCAGTGGAAGTACGCGACCGAGGGCGGTATCTCCGGTAAGCCCGCCGTTGAAGATGGAGTGGTATTCATCGGGTCGGAGGACAATCGCCTTTATGCCCTGACCGCCAATCGCGGCGGTCTGGTTTGGACATACTACGCGGAAGGACCGATCCATTCATCGCCGACCTTGGCAGATGGCCACGTTTTCGTTGGTTCGGACGACCGGCGCCTGCACGTCGTCAGCCAAGTGAATGGACGCCGCGCCTGGCGTGTAGAAGCAAATGCACCGATTTGGTCAACGCCGCTCGTGCATGACGAACGGGTTTATTTCGGGTGCGAAAGCGGAGATTTCTACTGCTACGATTTCAAGGCTGAACTCAAGTGGCGCAAGAAGGCCAAGCGCGGTGTGACCTCATCTCCGCTGCTGGTTGAAGATATGATTTACTTCGGGTCGCGTGATTGGACGCTATATGCGCTCGAGGCTGAGAATGGATACCAAATTTGGCGCTTCCGCATGGGCGGCGCAACGATCTCAACCCCTGCGTTTTACGATGGCATGCTGTTTATCGGTTGTGGTGACAACAACATTTATGCCATCGATGCCCGTCACGCACGCGAAGCCTGGCGCTATGAAGCCGACCACCAGGTCACAGGATCGCCGGTTGTGCATGAAGGCTCCGTCTACGTCGGGTCGGTCGATGGTTCGTTGTACTGCATCGATCATAAGACAGGGCGCCTGCGCTGGCGTTATCACACGGAAGGTCCCATCACCGGAACCCCGGCAATCGTGGACAACACGGTCTTCATTGGTTCCACGGACCACCGGGTTTATGCTGTGCTCGCATGAATTTCGAGAGCCGCACTCGAGAAAGCTGTAATGGATGCCATCTCTGAAATCCCTTCTTAAATCCATATTTCGCCGAACGTCTGAGGGAGCGCCGACTCCGACAGCGCACCCGGGCAGGTCATATCCAGACGTTAACGAAACCAAGCAGGTGGTTGTAGGCACCGGCCAGTCCGTCGGAATTGAACGCAGTCATAACGAGGACGCGCTGCTGGTTTTGACTGGGCAGCTCACAGGTATCCATCCCCTGCCCGACTTCGGACTCTTCGTCGTTGCGGATGGCATGGGCGGCCACCGGGCAGGAGAGGTCGCTAGCGCCGTCTCGATCCGGACCGTCGCCCGAATGCTGACGCGGGACACGATGATCCAGCTGCTGAATAATGACCACTCAGAGCTGGAAACCCCCCTGCAGGATCTGCTGCGGGAAGCGCTGGAGGAGGCAAACCGGGCGGTCGTCGAGGAAGTTCCGGGTGGTGGCACGACGCTGACCGCCGCCGTTCTTCTCGGGCCGCAGATCACGATCGGCCATGTTGGGGATACCAGGTTAAAGGAACTCGGCCAGCTCACCCCGGAGGAGGCTTCCGTCCATCCTCAGAGGAACGTGCTGTACAGGGCCATCGGTCAGGGCGCAAATCTCGAGGTCGATGTCTTCACTCACCCGGTTCCCAAGAACGGCGGGCATTTGCTGATTTGCTCGGATGGCCTGTGGGGTGTCGTCCCGGATGAAACGATCCAGCGCATTGTGAACAGCGCGCATCATCCTCAGCTTGCGGCACAGCAGCTTGTGACGGCGGCAAACAGCGCCGGCGGACCGGACAACATCACCGTGGTCCTGGTTCGTTTCCCCAAGGGCTAACGAATGAGAAGGGCCTGACGCACATCTCCGATGAAGGACTACTACGCGCTTCTGGGTGTGCCACGCAATGCGACAACGGGACAGCTGCGGCGCGCGTACCGCGAAGCTGCTCAGCGGCTTCACCCCGATAAAAACCTCTCGCCCGGAGAAACAGAGCTTTTCCTCGAAGTCAGCCAGGCCTACGAAACGCTGATCGACCCAACGCAGCGCGACCAGTACGACAAGGAGCTTGCAGTTTTCGAGGCCGAGCAGGCCGAGAAAGCCCTGTTTGAATGCCGTGTGCTGCATAGCCGTAATGCCCTGCTCAGCCTGGATGAACCGCAAGTCCACTACGTGTTGATCGATATCAAACCCTCGAACAACCTGCCCGACATCCGCCCACCGATCAATCTGAGCATCGTGATCGACCGCTCCACGTCCATGAAGGGCCAGCGTATGGATCAGGTGCGATCGGCCGTGCTCACAATCCTGGAGGAAATGCAGCCAGATGATCGGGCATCAATCGTCGCGTTCAGCGATCGTGCCGAAGTGATCGTCTCGGCGGATCAGGCGCGCGATTTCCCGACTGCCAGAGCGCGTTTGAGTTTGATGCAGGCTGGAGGCGGGACCGAGATCGCTCAGGGCCTGCTCGCCGGTCTCGACGAGCTTCACCGCAGCTACGCCCGGGAAGGTATCAACCACCTGATACTGCTCACCGATGGGCGCACCTACGGTGATGAAGACCAGTGCCTCGAACTCGCCGATCAAGCCTCAGCAGCCGGGATCACGATCAATGCGGTCGGGATCGGAGGCGACTGGTCCGACCGGCTGCTCGATGATCTTGCCAGCCGTACGGGTGGCTCGGTCCTTTTCTTAAACTCGCCGCGGGCGATCACGGACCTGCTCCACTCGATCTTCGACAGCCTGACCAATACCATCGCGAAAAAAATCCGGATTGAAGGTGCTTTAGGCCAGCAGGTTGATTTACGCTCGACCTATCGCCTTCTGCCAGAGCCCATGCCGCTCGGAGACAGCCTCCCGATGCAGCTCGGGGCATTACCAAAGAATGGCCAGATCAGGCTGCTGCTCGAGCTAGTTATTCATCCGTTTACGAGCCAAGACGAAATCTAGCTGGCTTACCTGACGGTTTCGGGCGTAGTCCTGTCGCAGGAAGATGAGGTAAATTCGGTCCCTGTGAACCTGCTGCTGCCGGTGGTCGAGGAGCCGGACATCAAGCCGCCACCGGACGATATCACCTCCGCGCTGAATCTGCTTTCCATGTACAAACTCCAGGAGAAGGCAAGGCACGAGGCGGAATTGGGCCAGGTTGCCCAGGCAGCACGCCGCCTTGAGAATCTGGCCACGCAGCTCCTGGCTGCCGGCGAACGAGAGCTTGCGAAGGCGGCTTTGAACGAAGCCGCCCAGCTCGGCAATATTCGCAGGTTTACAAGTGAGGGTGAAAAAACGTTAAAATACGGGACGCGTTCGCTTCTGCTCCTGCCGCCATCAGGTAATGAATCATGATTGAATGCCCATCCTGCAAGCACCGCGAATTTGTCGGAACGTTGTTCTGCAGCGAGTGCGGCGCACGCCTTGTAAACGTTTCGGCCATGCCAACCATGTCGATTTCTCCCAACCGGATACGCGAGGAAGTCGCAGCGACGAAACCATCCCCGCCCTCCGGCCCGGATCTGACCAGCGGCGCCCTGCTCGGATTGCGCATCATCAACACCGGCGAGATCCTCTCGCTTGTCGG
>JARRJK010000031.1:0-27444 GCA_037379555.1 Anaerolineales bacterium
GTCTCGCCGTCTCCATCGCGCGTTGAACGGGCATCCGGTGGGGCGAACACGCCCTCCGCCTCCTGAACAGCGGGAAGATAGATCGTGAAGCGTGTGCCCTTCCCGGGCACACTCTGAGCGTCGATAAAACCATCGTGCTGTTTGATGATGCCGTAAACCTGCGCCAGGCCGAGGCCGGTACCTTCACCGGCCGGTTTGGTCGTGAAGAATGGCTCAAAGATATGCGGCATGACATCTTCCGGAATGCCCTCTCCAGAGTCGAGGACGTCGATCCGGATCCACTGCTCCGCTTCCATCCCCGGAAACGGAGGCGAGTTGAGATCAATACGCTCCTCGCTGAGCTCAAAGCGCAGTTTCCCACCTTTGGGCATGGCATCCCTGGCATTCAACGCCAGATTCATGATCACCTGCTGCATGCGCGTCGGATCGGCGTCCACGACGAATGACCCACGTGAATCGGCTTCAAAAGTAATTTGAACGCTTTCGGGGAGTGTTCTCGAGAGCAGGCTCTCGAGCTCCTGGAAGAAGGGCACCAGGTCAACGGCATGGCGCTCCATGACCGAACGCCGGCTGAAGTCGAGGACCTGGGCTGTCAGGTTGGCGCCGCGCTGTGCCTGGTTGAAGATCGTCGTCAACCGCTCACGGTCTTTCTCGGCCAGGGATTGGTTGTTGAGCATGAGCTCAGCGTAAAGCAGGATCGTGCCCAGGATGTTGTTGAAGTCATGGGCGATCCCGGCCGCCAGCTGACCCACTGCAGCCAGACGTGACTGCAGCTGGGAACGCTCCTGTGCCATGCGGACTTCGGTGAGGTTGCGCACTACCGCCAGCATGACAGGCTCCCCACTCAGCGTCCGCGCCCGGGCTGAGATCTCGACCGGAAAGATGCTGCCATCTGCGCGGCGGTGGTTGCTCTCGAGCACCATCTCTGATATCCCCGCCGCCTGCATCTCATCCGGCAGGATTGAGGCGCGGCCCTCCTCTTCTAACTCACCTAAAGTCAGACTCAGGAGCTTGTCACGTTCATAACCATAGAGTTCGCAGGCACGCGAGTTTGCATCGAAAATGCCGTGGTCCATGCCGATGACGAGGATCGCATCCTGCACCCCCTCGAAGATATCGCGGTAGTTCGCTTCAGATGCTCGCAGGGCTTCGTCTTGCGCCTTGCGGCTGATGGCGGAGGTCAGTGAAGAAGCGATGCCTCGCAGGCGGTAGAGGTCGGGTTTCGAGAATGGCGCGTTTCGTCCCATGATCATCAAGCCGATCGCCTGGCCTTCGGCTACGAGCGGGATCAGGGTGATCGCCTGCAGCGGCAATCGGTTGAGGATCCCCGGGACAACGCTGGCGAGTAAAGTCGAACGCATAGCATCAGGGATTTCGGCGGCTTCAACGATCTTCCGCAGCAGCTGGTTGCACTCGTTCGCGTCGTTGAATACCTTCGGTTCCTTGTCCTCAAGTACACTGGCAAGCAGGCTGCCCGCTTCGAACCGCAAGCGATGGTGCAGTAGCGAGCGGCCGATCACTTTTGAAATCTGTTCAGAGATTTTTTCCGGAAAGCCGACGTTCTGGGCGACCAGGTAGCGGCTGTCTTCCGTCAGGAGGTACGTGGTCGCTCCCATTGAATTGAAAAGATGTTTGGTTGTATCCGAGAGCAGCGCGAGAATTGACTCCAAATCTGCCCCCCGATTAATGGCGTCGTTTAACTCGTTAAGCAGTTTGAGGTCGTCCGCCTGCTGCTGGATCCTCCGTTCGGCGATGCGCCGGTCTGTAATGTCCTGCTTGATGGCGATGAAGTGTGTGATCTCACCCGTCGTGTCCTTCACGGGCGTTATGGTCTGTTCTTCATAGTACTGGGTCTGGTCTTTACGGCGGTTGACCAGCTCGCCCTGCCATGTCCGGCCGCTCAGGATTGCCGTCCACATGTCCTGGTAGAAGGTTTCGGAGTGTTCTCCAGATTTCAAGATGTTCAGGTTGCTCCCGATAACTTCGCTGGCTTCATAGCCAGTCAGCTCGACGAAAGCATGATTGACCCATTCGATGCCACCGGAGCGATCGGTGATCACGATGGCGTTGGCTGCAGATTCAAGCGCGGTCACCAGCAGGGATATGCGGCCCTCCGCTTTGCGCCGTTCCTCAAGCTCACGCTGAACCTCGCCGTAAAGCCTTGCGTGCTCAATTGACGCGGCAATCTGATCGACCAGTGTCTCCATTACGATTGAATCGTGTTCATCAAACGCATTGACACGTTCGGACTGAATATCAAGGACTCCGAGAACCCGGCCGCCAACCCGGATGGGTATCGCCAGCTCGGAGCGGCTGTTGATGACATCGGGATAGCGGTTGATGTAGCGGCTGTCGAGCGTCACATCTGGCACAAGCAAGATTTCATCCTGAGCGGCTGCAGTGCCGACGAAGCCTTCACCGAGATCCAGGCGATGATCTTCATCGTACAGCGCAACGTACTCTCCAGCTTTAGCCCGCATTTGGAGCACGGTCCGCGAGGAATCCAGGATGAAGATGCCCACGTGATGATAATCAAAGCTCGCCTGCACGAGTTCGACCGTCCGGTTGAGAACACTGTCCATATCCAGGACCGAGGTGATCTTCTGGCTGATCTCGTTCAGCATGCGCAGCTCAGCCACGCGCCGCGACTGTGCTTCCTCAGCACGTTTACGTTCTGTGACGTCGGTGACGATGCCGAGGATGGCGTTCTCCCCACTGTAGTTGATCAGGCGGGTGGCATGCAGGGCATTCAATCTACGACCGTCTTTTGTCAGCAAGACCGACTCATATGGCGGAATTTCCTCGCCCTGATTGTGCAGCTTGAAGCGCTTGGTGATCAACTCGCGGCACTCCGGAGCAATCAGATCCATGAATTGAAAATCTGGCGAGTAGTATTCCTCACGCGAATAGCCCATGATCTCTTCACAGGCTTCGTTGACGTAGATGATGTTTCCATTCTGGTTGATGAAAATCATATTTGGCGATTTCTCGGCTAGGTTGCGGAACTTTTCCTCGGATTCCCGCAAAGCCCTTTCTGCCCGTTTGCGCTCGGTGATATCGCGGCCCACACCCTGATACTCGATCACCTGTCCTGCTTCGTCACATATCAGGCGATCCCGCCATTGAAGCCAGATCGTTTCGCCATCAGAATCGACGAAGGGGTGTTCGGTCGTCACAACCGGGGATTCCGAAGTTAACCCCTTGCGGATACGCTCGAGACGTTCGGCGTCATCCAGCGGAATAAAATCCCTGTGTGACTTGCCGATCATCTCCTCCGGGCTGGCATCGTGCAGCCTGGCGTAAGCTTGGTTGACGAAGGTGTAGATGCCGTCCGGTGTGTAGCGGTTGATGAACTCGGTCTGGTCCTCAACGATCGCCTTGTAGCGCACATCGCTGACGGTCGTCGCTCGCTCGTCGCTCGAAGAGCCATCCGTCTCGCTTGCAGCCGTGTTCTCGTCTGGAACGCGACGGACAGCGGATGAGCCTGCGGCCTCAGCCTCGAGGCGCTCGAGAAATTGCCGCCATGAATCCTCAGTGGGAGCCTCTGAGTGTGAGAGTCCCAAAGCTTGGAGTTGTTCGCTCAACCAATCGTCATTCATAAGTACTCGCTCGTCTCAAACGGCCACAGGGCGGGTGGGAAGCCACGCGCCGGCGGTTGTACGCCGCATAGACTCCCGCTGACTCTGGTCGCATGTTCATCCGGTGCCACTCTGGTTGTTAAACCGGCTGCGGCTTTGTTCAAGGTATCGATCCAGCATATCGAGCGAATATCGACGGTGACCACCCGGCGTGCGGAAAGGGCTGAGATGGCCTTTCCGCTCCATGCGGTACAGCGTGTTCAGACTCACGCCGAGATAGCGCGCCGCTTCACGGGCTTTCAGCAGTTGTCCTCTCGAGTGTTCCATCAAGAACGAAGCCTTGTCTTCCCTTTTACTGCCTGTCTCGAAGTGCCGTTTGCTTTCACCTCGAGGCGATTTGGGACAGGTTGATGGGCTTTGGTAAGGATTGGGTAGTTTTGAGAAGCCTTTGACTGTTTCAGCATAGTCCGGATTCGGCTTTGGTTGTTGACTTCGTAAGCTCGCTGTAAGGTTTGGAAAGGGAGGCGACATGCCCCGGTCGGGGTGGTAAAATTTGCGCCTGTGACACAGGATTTCGAACATCAACGGACGGGGGCGAATCACGCTCCCGCACCGATAAGCCTCGAAGAGACACAACCCGTCGCCAGCCGACCTGCCTCCATCAAGCGCCGCCGATGGCCGTCAGCGCTGTTCATGGGCCTGCTGGTTGGGGCGCTGGCTTATGTGGGCCTGACCTGGCCATCGCGCTTCAATCTGCTCATGCTGGGGATCGATCGCACGCCCCAGGGCACCGCACTAGGCCGAAGCGATACGATGGTGCTCGTGACATTTCTGCCTGGGAAGCCCTACGTCGGTATGGTGTCCATCCCTCGTGACCTGTGGGTGGACATCCCCGGCTATGGTGAAAATCGAATCAACGCAGCCCATTTTTTTGCTGAGAATGAGAGTCCTGGCGCAGGCCCAGCGCTGGCCGCCCAGACTGTGCGTCAAAACTTTGGCGTTGATGTGGATGGATCCATTCGGATTCAGTTCGACGGACTGCGAGCCTTTGTCGACGCGCTGGGTGGCATACCGGTAACATTGGAACAGCCGGTTGGGAAACTGAGCCCAGGAGAGCATCTGCTGGACGGCGAGACGGCGCTGGCATTCGTCCGCAGCCGGGAGGGGAGCGACGATTTCTTCCGTATGCTGCGCGGGCAGCAGTTCCTGCGCGCGGTCTTGAGCCGGATCCGTCAGCCTGTCGTCTGGGCTCGTCTGCCGCTGGCGTTCGTCGCACTCGCGCGTTCAATCGATAGCAGCCTGCCACCCTGGCAGTGGCCTAGGCTGGCGTTCGCTCTCTTGCGTGTGGGCGCGGGCGGGATCGACGGGCGCATTATCGATCGCACCATGGCGAACGGCTTCACAACGGCGGGCGGGGCGCAGGTGCTGGCGCCCGATTGGACCCGCATCAACCAGGTGCTGATGGAGATCTTCGGCCAATAACTTGCCGCGCGGGACGGAAGCTGCCCGGATGATGTAGGAGGCAGATGGGCTCTGCGCTTTGCTTCAATCGGAATCGAGCTGTTGAAGGAAGGCCAAAGTCGCTTCTATGATCTGTTCCTGCTGTTCTTCGCGAGGGATGCTCGCGGGAAGATCGCCCGGCTGTGATCCATAACTCCCGAACTGCGCGTGATTCCCACCCTCAATCTCAAAATAGAGCGTATCCTCCGGCAGCCTTGAACGGCCTGCAGCGACATCCTCAGGCGTGGTTAGTCCGTCCTGTGACCCATAGATGGATAACACGGACAGGCTCGTACTCGATAGATCATCACCTTCGGCCGAATAAGCACCCATGAGCACCAATCCTTCCACGGCGGCAGGATGTTCACTGACAAAGTGTGCCGCCATCGCTCCTCCGAGCGAATGTCCGCCAACAGCCCAGTGCTTGATCTCGGGGAAGGCGGCCTGAACATCGAGTGCACGGTTGAAGCCGAGCACGGCCAGGTTCAACGGCATGGGAACGATCACGACCAGCACATCTCCCTGCGCGATGCCTCGGGCGAGGGGAGCGTATGCTGTGGGATCCACCCTGCCACCGGGGTAGAGGATCAGACCGATTTGCGGTGAATGCGTGAGCGGCTGGAATACGATCCACTCCTCCTGAACAACCCGAACGGATGCATCCGACTGGAGGGCCGGTAAAGCTGACTCGAGCGGACCCAGCGGTGTTTCAGCCCACAATACAAAGCCCGCGGTTAGAAGCAGGGTGATCCCCAATAGCACGAGTGCAATGTTTCGTAATAGCCTGGTCCGCATCAATTCTCCCGTCTGTGGATCGCCTAACTGCATGGCGTATAGCGTGGAAGTATACCCTCCCTTGCGACGGCCTCTTGACCAAGCACGAAGATCGCTGGACAATGCTGTTCAACTTCGTGGTATACCCACTCTAACCCGGGAGGTGCAATACAGCATGGCTTTTCGCGGAACACTTTATCTGGCATCCTGCATGCTGTTGGGAGCACTGGCAGCGTGCACAGGCGCCACGCAGCCAGCTCCAGAGGTGACGCCAACAGAACTGAGTGTTGAACCAACAACTGACCTGAGTTCGCCCACGTCCGAACCATCACCCGTTCCGGAATTCACGCCCACCCCGGCCCGGCACCCGATTCAGAGCGGCAACATTTCCCAGCTACAGCCTTTCCGCGCTTTCAGCATGGATGCGGCCGTGAGGGCGGTTGATTTTTCGCCCGATGGGTCGCTGCTCGTAGCAGCATCGGGTGATGACAATTCCTACGAAATTGCGCTATGGGAGGTGGAGAGCGGCCAGCTAATTCACACCCTGGCCGGACACACAGCCATCATCTGGGATGTGGCCTTTTCGCCTGACGGCCGCTTCCTCGCCTCGGGCTCGAAAGACCAGAGCGTGCGCGTGTGGCAGGTTGAAGACGGCGAGCAGATTCAAGTCTTCAATACGCCAGGCGAAGTGACGAGCGTGGCTTTCACACCCGATGGACGCTATCTCGCCTATGGGGGTGTTGATGGATGGCCGCAGGCCGCTGTCTGGGTGGTCGACGTGGGAACATGGGATCCTGTTGTGAAGGTGGAAGAAGGGTGGAACATCCCGGCGATCGTGTTTACTCCGGACTCCCTGTTGATGATTGCCGGTGGGATCTCGCGCAATGTGCGTGCCTGGTACATCCCGCAGGGCAACCAGGTCTATCTGATCTACTATCCGGGCCAGGTATACGACCTCGCACTGTCACCGGACGCGCACACGCTCGCCGCAGCCCCTTGCACGGAGTCGTCAGCCAACACCTGCCTGAACGTCGAACTGTGGCTGCGTGAGGCGGGTACGGGGGAAATTCAGGCTCGTATCTACGCTGGAACGAGCCCAATCTATGCCCTGCGCTATTCGCCGGATGGGGCTTTGCTGCTGTCGGGCAGCCAGGATGGCATGTTGAAGGCGTGGGATCGGGATGGCAATCTTCTGGCAACAATGCAGCTGCACCCCGGAACGCTGGAGGACATCGCATTCTCTCCGCTCGGAGACCTGCTGGCGACGGCCGGATCGGATGGAACCGTGCGGCTCTGGCGCGCTCCCTGAGCTGCGATGGAGTGGAGGTGCAGGTGGTCGAAGGCAGCTATGTGATCTTGAATCCCGCGGCCGGGGCTGGAAACGGGCTGCGCCAGCGCGAAGCGATCGAACAGGGGTTAGCCGCACGCGGCCTTTCCTACCACATGGTGCTGAGCGAGAGACGCGGTCAGGCTGTGGATCTGGCGCGCGCTGCGGCTGAGTCCGGTTGGCCGCGGGTGATTGCAGCCGGCGGCGATGGTACGGTCAATGAAATCATCAATGGCTTGATCCTTGCCCGCGAGCAGGTGGTGCAGCTGCCTGACCTCGGAGTGATCGGCGTCGGCCGCGGTAATGATTTCGCGCATGGCGCCGGTATTCCCGGTGAGTTCGAGCTTGCTCTGGACGCTTTGGCCTCCGACCGTGTTCGCACGGTCGACATCGGCCAGGTGCGGGGTGGGCTGCATCCAGATGGCAGGTACTTTGGCAACTGCGTCGGGGTGGGATTTGATGCCGTGGGAACCATTGAGGCTTCCAAACTGCCGCGCCTGGGAGGATTCCTGAGCTTCTTCATTGCCGTGCTGAAGACGATATTCATCTACCACCGCGGTCCGCAGGTGAGGTTGGCCTTCGACGGCGAAGTGCTCGAACTGCCGGTGCTCATGATCTCGATCATGAATGGTCAGCGCCTGGGAGGTGGCTTCTGGATGGCTCCAGAAGCACGCCCTGACGATGGTTTCTTCGATCTATGTGTCGTTCAGCAGGTCACCCGCCGGCGGATCCTGAGTCTGATTCCGCATTTTCTGCGCGGTACCCAGGGCACACAGCCTGAAGTACAGATGGGGCGAGCGGCCAGCATACAGGTCGAAGCCCTGCAGGGCGTGCTGCCGGCGCAAACAGATGGTGAGATCATCAGCATCGAGGGCAGAGAACTGCAGGTGGAGTTGATACCGGGGGCACTGCAAGTGCTCGTCGGAGAAAGTGGAGCCTGACGATGTCTCACTGGGTTGTGGTGCGTATTCTGAAGCTTCTGACTTCGATCCTGTGCCGCATCGATGCCTCCGACCTGAGCAGGGTGCCGGAACGAGGGCCGCTGATCCTGGTCACAAATCATGTCAACATTCTTGAGATTCCGATCCTCTACACCAGGCTTCAGCCGCGCCCTGTTTCGGGCTTTTTCGCTGCATACCGCCTGAGGAGCGCCTGGATGAAGTGGCTCCTGACCACCCTGGGAGGGATCCCTGTCCACCGTGGCCAGCCGGACCGCCAGGCGCTGGGTCAGGCCGTCAACCGAATTCGTTCCGGTGAGATCTTCGCCCTGGCTCCTGAGGGAACTCGCAGCGCAGACGGTCGGCTGCAGATCGGAAGGGCTGGCGTCCTGATACTGGCCCGGCAAGCCGCTGCCCCTATCCTGCCGGTCGCCTTCTGGGGGAGCGAGCATTGGCAGCGCAATCTGCGCCGGCTCAGGCGCACCCCTTTTCATGTGGCTGTTGGGAAGCCCTTGATGATTGATGTCGGGGGGCGGAAGCTGGATCGCTCCATGCGTCAGGAGGTGGTTGATGAACTGATGATGCAGATCGCGCTCTTGCTGCCGGAGCGGTACAGGGGGGTGTACGCGGGCCGGCCCGCTGAGACACCGCGCTACCTGCGGTTCATCGATTGGGAATCCGCAGGCAGGACGACTCCCTGAGAATCGCTGCCGCCCCATGTCCTGTTCAATACGCTGAGATCACCTATTTAATCTGAAAACTAGACGCGCTCTTCTCGAAGAGCGGAAGATTGGCCTGGAAGGCGCTTGCGGGCGTTTGATATATGAGACTCCACACCTGGTCCCGTCCCAGGAATATATACATCAGGGCTCTTCCCGTTAAGCCGGTCTGACTGTCATCGGCCTCGATCACGATGCGCCCCGTCGGGATCGCCGTATCTTCAAGAACCTGCCAGCTGAGTACCGTCAGGTCGCCTTCCATCGATCCCAGCGCGGCCCGCATTTGCTGCTCCAGTTTCGGTATGCTATCCATGGGCTCGCTGACCAGCACCACGCCGGTCTGCAGGTCAGGACCCAGCGCGACGATGAAATCGAAGGTGAAGGCTTCATCGAGACCCTCGACGCTGAACGGGGTCGGGGTTAGATCCAACTCGCCAGCAAATTGATTGGCAAACTCGCCCATTCCCTCAACGAAACCTTCGGCGAACTCCCCGAAGAATTCACTGAACCCGCTTCCCAGGTCGATCACCTCGTAGGTATCCGGCAGCATGAATGCCGCAAGAGCAGTCTCAACCCGCTGCCAGCCGGTGAAGTCTGTGGCCGCCGGCACGGAGGTGACGTATTGGACCGTGGGGATGGTGGGGAGAGGCCGTGGTGTCCATGCCGCAGCTTCTTCCGCCGGGCCGAGGGATGGTTTCGCTGTCCGGGTTATAGTGGGGGGAGGCGCAGTGTGTGTTGGTCGGGTGGGTGATGGGGTAGAGCTTGCCGTAGGAGTCCAGGTCGGAGGCAGTTCGACTCCCTGGAATGCCTCCGTACCAGCCTCCATCATCGGGGCTTGAATGACAGCGGGCTGAGCAGTGGTGCACCCGCATAACATGGCGGCGAGGGCAAACAACCATAGCCGGGGCGGTCTCTTGAGCATGGGGTCCTATTCCTGGTTTGAGAAATCTATCGGACGGAGGTCCTTCGGCTGCGTGCAGCCAGGGTTGCAGTCGCCTGCGTCATCCTAGCATACGAAGGGTTAGAGAGTCCAACGGGGAGGAAGTGCCGGACGATTGCAGTTACACGCCCGGCGGAGGTGACTTGATCGATGTCCGTAAGTTTCAGGACGAGATGACTTCAACCTGGCTTAACTGCTCGACACTGAGGCCCATGACCGGGCAGACCCATGTCTCTTCCATGTCGTAGCAGGGAATCCATGTGCCTGCCTGATCGTCGAAGCGGATTTGAAGGGTCTCGAGCGGCGTTCCTTGCTGCTCGGCGAGCCGGAGCTGCACTTGAGAAACCTGGCTTGGGTCCTGCGGATCGAGGCGGTAGTTTATCTTCAGGATCCGGGGATGACGGGCACCAGCCGCGGCGGAAGCCGAGGCGGAGGTCAGGTCCATACCTTTGCTCAGCAACGGCAGCAGGCTGCCGGCCAGCAGCCCGACCGACATCATCAAGATTGCATCACGTGTTTTCGTAGAGACCTGCGAAAGTGCCTGGTTTCGACCATGCTTCGACATCAACATGATGGTGTCCCCGCTTCCTACCTCAGTTGCTCAATAACACCCCACGTATAAACCTTAGCCGTTTCCAGCGTGTTGCACATCGGGGAAGATGCTGATTCGGGTTCAACCGGGCGGGGGAATTAAAAATCCCCCTTTCGGGGGAATGCACTCCATCGAACGGATGATGGGATTAATTCCCTTCTCCCGGCCGGATGATGCGCAGTTCGAAGGCCCGTGCGACGGCCTCAACCCGATTGCTGGCATCCAGTTTTGCGAGGATGCTGCTGACATGCGTCTTAACCGTCGACTCGCCGATCACCAGCTGGTCGGCGATCTCCGCATTTGTTCGGCCTCGCCCCATTAATGCGAGCACTTCGAGTTCTCGCGAGGAGAGGTCAGAACCCGGCGTAAAGGGGCGGGTTGGCTGCTCATCGTAGGGGATTCGCTCAGCCGCGTTGGACGACGGATGCCTTGCCAGCATGTCGAGACGCTTTAACTTCCCGATGACGGCCGCAATCAAATCCTCCGCTTCGATCGGCTTTTTGAGGTAATCGTCGACGCCCATTTCCTTTCCGAAACGGATGTCCTCGCCCTCGCTCTTTGCGCTGAGAAAGATAAAGGGGATCCAGGTCCATTCCGGATTGCTGCGCACTCGCTGGAAAAACTGGTACCCGTTCATGTTCGGCATCATGATGTCAGCGAGGATCAGGTCAGGTTCATCCTCTTCCAACCGCCTCAGCCCTTCCAGGCCATCCTCCGCCACGCAAACACGGAAGCCCTGGAGCTCCAGGATGTCGGCGATGCTCTCTCGAATGACATCCTCATCTTCAACGACCAGAATGGTTTGTTCAGACATGCTGCCCTGTTCTCGCCTCGATGCTATCGAGCATTTCGTCCGTGACACAGGAGAACCAGATTGTGAAGACAGCCCCGCTGTTATTTCCGGCTTTGGTCGAGGCTTCGATTTTGCCTCCGTGCTCACGCAGAATCTGCTGGGCGATTGCCAACCCAAGCCCGGTGCCCGGCGAGCCGGAGGTCAATCCCGTCTCGCCGCGGTAGAAGCGGTCGAAAATATAGGGCATGTCCTGCTCTGGAATCCCGGGGCCGGTGTCACTCACCTGGATCCCCGCCCACTGGCGATCGGCTTCCCAGCGATTCAAGGTGCTGACCACGATTTTTCCCCCAGCCGGGGTGTAGTTTAGCGCATTCGTGATCAGCACGCTAAGCGCCTGCCCGATCAAACCCACATCGCCGTATACAACCGCACGCTCGGCTTCCGCTTCGAAAAAGAGCGAGAGCTGCCGTTCGTTGGCGATGACCATTCGATCAACCGCGTATTCTTGTGCGATCTCATTCAAATCCAGCATTTGCAGGGACAGCTGGACCTTGCCCTGTTCCAGACGGGAGAGTCTCAACAGGTCCTCGATGAGCAGGTTCAGGCGCGCGATCTCACGTTCAAGCCGGTCGAGGTAAACGGCGCCGTTTTTCGGGTTCATCTTCAGCAGAGAATGGTTCAATTTCAGGCTTGTGATCGGGGTACGCAACTCGTGCGAGACGTTGGAAACGAAAGCATCCTTCATGCGTCCGACCTGCTTCATCTCGGTGATGTCCCGGATCGAGCATACGACTCCTGTGACTGTGCCGTCCCTCAGCACCGGTGCGAGTGCGACATCGACGTCGAACTCCGCGCCCTCTTTCTTCGCTCCAGTCGACTCGAAGCGGAGGGTTATCGCCTCCTCAACCACCTGCTTCAAGACCTGATTGCAGTGCTCCATCTCGTCGGTCGAGGCCAACAGGCACAGCGATTGACCTTCGACCTCTTCGGGTGAAAAACCAAACAGGGTCGTGAACGCGACGTTGCAGAGTTCAATCGTTCCGTTGACGGAAAGAAGCAGCACCGCGTCCGGGCTGCTCGCCAGAATCGTCTGAATGCGGTCACGCGAATCACGCAGATCCTCCGTCGCCTCGTGCACGGCCTGCTCGAGGAAGGTGCTGTGCCGTTCCAATTCCTGGTAGAGGGTAGCGTTCTCGATCGCCACGGCTGCCTGGTTGGCGAATGCTTTGAGTCGGTCCGCATGCTGGCGTTGGAAGAAATCCGGCTGCTCGCTGTCAAGGTTGACGAAACCGATGACGGTGTCCTCGACGATGATCGGAGCACACATATAGGACGAGATCCAATCCATGCCTTCGACCGGAACCCAGCCTTCGTATTCACCGATATTGGAGATGATGGCAGCTTCTCTTGATTGGAGCATCCCGAGGAAATGCGGGCTCGACTGCAGATTGAACTTGATCGAGTGGATCGCATCCTTACCCATGCCAAACTTTTCGTAGCCGCGCGAGGCGATGATCTCCAGGGTGTGGCCGTCGGTGCTGAGAGTCATGATGTTGGCGCAGTCATGAGGCACGACCCGCATCAGACTGCTCAGGATGCGGTCAAGCACCTCATCGAAATCGAGCGTGCTGTTGACTGCCATGGCCGAGTCGCGCAGCGCTTCGGCAAGAATGCGCTGCTCGTTGGCCATGCTGTACAGGCGCGCATTTTCAATCGACGTCGCCAACAGATCGGCGATCGTCATCATCAACCGTTCGTCATGCTCAGTGAAGAAATCCAGTTCTCTCGATTCGGCGTTCACTGCGCCCAAAACCTTCCCGCTGGCGATGAGCGGCACGCAGAGCTCGGAGCGGATCTCGGGTGTTGAGAGGCGAAATCCCGGGTAGTTCAAGACGTCGCCGACTCGCAGAGGCTGTTTCCGCTTGACGACTGTGCCTGTGATTCCCTCGCCATACGGGATGAGATCCTCGAAATTGATATCTGGTATGCCATGGTATGAAGGATGAACGCGTAACGCCTGCATCTGTTCATCGTAGAGCAGGATGCCGACGTGGTCCGGGTAGGAGGTTTCAGCAATGATGCGGGTGCAGCGTTCGATCACGCGGTCCTCATCGAGCGATTCGGCTGCTGCGTTTGCGACGCGCTGCAGAGTTTCCAGCTCCGCCAGCTGGCGTCTTAACTCATTCTCAGCCTGGCGCTGGTCGGTGATGTCCGAAATGACGCCGAGCGAGGCACGGAATTCACCCTGCGCATTGAACAGCGGGGCGACCGAAACCTGCATCAGGATTTCCTTGCCATCCGCCCGACGCATCTTCAGTTCATATTGGCCCCGCTCGCCCGCCTTGCGCTTCTGTTCCGTCTCCTGCTTTACACGAGCAAACAACTCCGGGGTGACGAGTCGCTCCAGCGATTGTCCGATCAGCTCTTCCGGAGCATAGCCCAGCATCTGCGCCAGGGTCGGATTGACATAGGAAAAGACCTCGTCAGGGTCGGTGATACCTATTCCGATGAACGCGCTTTCAGCCACCGCCCGGTACTGCTCTTCACGCAGGCGCAGATCTTCTTGCATGCGGACGCGTTCGGTGATGTCGCGCTGGGCGGCCAGGAAGCCGATCACTTCATCCTTTTCATTGACAATCGGGTTGACCGAAGCCTCGATCGTCAGGAGATCTCCTGTGCGAGTGCGGTTGATCATTTCCATGCGGACGTTCCGGCGGTCGAGGATCTTCTGCCAGAAGTCCTGGTAGAACGTTTCTGTCATCTGACCGCTCTTGAGGATGCGGGGAGTCTCGACTCCGATCACCTCATCCGGGTGGTAGCCGTACGTCTCGGTGAAAGCTGGGTTGACATATGTAAACACGCCCTGGGGATCGGTCATAAATATCACCTCACCAGAGGCTTCCACGGCTTTGTTCAGGCGGAACAAAGCTTCCGCAGCCTGCCGCTGTTCGGTGACGTCGGTGATGATCCCCAGGATCGCCGGTTGGCCTCCGATATTGATCAAACGCGTGGAGTGTATCGCCTGCAGCCGTTTGCCATCATGCGTGATCAACCGCGCCTCATACGGCGGGACCTCTTCGCCGTGTTGATGCAGGGCGAACCGCTTGTGGATCTCAGCCTCGGATTCGGGCGCGACCAGGCTCAGGAAGGAAAAGTCTGGAGAATAAAATTCATCGCGCGTATAGCCCATCTCGTCGACGCACGCCTGGTTCACATAGATGATCCGCCCACCCTGATTGATGAAGATCATATTGGGCGACTTCTCCGCAAGATTGCGGAATTTCTCTTCCGATTCCTCAAGTTCGCGTTCGGCCTGCTTGGCCTGGGTGATGTCACGGCCGACGCCCTGGTACTCGCTTGGGTCCCCGTTTCGATCCAGGATCAGGCGGTCGCGCCACTGCAGCCAGATCTCGCTGCCATCATCCTGTCTGACGAGATGTTCGCTCGTCACGATCGGATCCTCCGGCGTCAACCTGGAGAGGATCTCTCGCAGCGTCATCCAGGCTGCCGGCGGCAGAAACTCCGAAAGCGGCTGGCCGATCATCTCCTCTGGCGTGTGCCCGTAGAAGTGGGCATACGCTTCATTGACATGGACGATCGTGCCATCGAGAGCATGGCGGTTGATCAGTTCGGTTTGATCCTCAACGATGGCGCGGTAACGGGCTTCGCTCTGCTGGAGCGCATCGTGGGTGAGGATCCGATCCTGGATGGCGGCCTTCTCGCTGGCATAGGCTTCACGCAGGTCGCGCACCGCCAGATAGAGCGTGGTCAGTGCGACGACCATGTACGTAATGCTCGAAATGAAAAACATGTAGAGGTTGGCTTCGGTCTCAATCGGGGCCAGAACCCCGTTCGCTTCGAGGAGAACCAGTATCAATCCCCCGAGGAAACTCACAGCGGCAACGATAGCCCCGGCCCGGAACCCCAGAAGCAGTCCTGCCAGCAGCACCAGGACCGTGAGGGCGGCGTAGGCAGGTGAGCGGACTCCTCCGTAGGCGAAGGTCTGAGAATAGGTCAGGATGAACATCCCGATCAGGAGAATGATGCTCTGGCGTTGACTCTGCTGCGGGCGAATGCGCGAACGAAGCAGGTAGAGGAATGGGAAGACAAGCAGCAGGGGCAAAATCCGTGTCAGCGGGGTCTGACCTGTAAGCAGCGTGACACCGAATTGAAAAACGAGCGCAAACTCCAGACTGACGAGGATCGTATGCAGAATCCGGGCTTGCCGGACCTGAGCCTGTGCTCCTGAGAATTCCGGCGCTGCGAAGTGCTTTTGTGCTGCTGTAAACAGTCGATTAATCATTTCAGACCCATCCGGCGAGTCCCAGCTTAATCAAAGACGGCCGGCGTTCCAATCCCAATTTGCTCCCATCGCATGGACTAACCGGCCCCGCGCAGGAGTGAAGGTGCTGAATCCCTGCTTGGTTGAAACAGGTCACGATAGGCGATCACAGCCATCGCGACGTAGGCAAGTGTCTTGGGGATCATCAACATTCCCAGGGAGGGAATTTTCGCTACAAAGAGGATTACAGGTGCGTAGAAGGCAAAGGAGAGCAAGATCAACCAGGCGATCCAGCGAAAAGTACGGTCAGCGGCTGTGCTCGCATCACGGAGGAAGAGGAAAGCCACGCCAAGCCCCTGAATCACGAGCGGGATGTTTCGTATCCAGCCCCAGGGCAGGGGGGCTACGACCCGGTTCCATTCGTTCTGGGGGAAGAACATCAGAATGACACGGGCTGCACCTACAAGCAGCAGGAACCACCCAATGGACCCAAGCGGCCGTTCGAAGCGGTCCGACCAGATGAACACAAAGAGCATGTAGAAAACCGTGACCGTCAGAGCGGTTGAGAACGCGCCGGCGCCGACCAGCCCCAGCTCGGCACCAAACAGCTTCAGCTTCGCATCCAGGCCACCGAGTGCGTACGCGAGGACGCGAAAACCGACGTGACCGGTGTCGCCGAGTGCGAGCAGTGCGAACGCCCACACGAATAGGCGCGGCGTCCGCCTTCGATCCGGCTTCAGATCTCTCAGGCGGCGTTTCATGAGCAGGACCAGGATCCAGATCCCGATCAGATAGGCAAGGTTGAAGCCGATCTCAACCCACATCTGCAGCGATTCGCTCATAGACGACCTCGTTTCTGTTCAGGATTTCACGCATTCTAACCGCTGGTTTAAATAGCGCAAACCGCCCTTGGTCGCTCGGCGGTTTGGGCTCGAGCGAGGCGGTTTGCGATCTCAGCATAACACTCGCGGGTTGGTTTTGCCCTGCTTGCTCCCTGCGCAAAGCCAACGGAAGACTTAAAGAATGCCTCCGGTGGATCAGGGCGCATCGCTACGCCGCACCGAAAGCCAGCGACCGTCCGGGCGCCAGCGCAGCGTCGATCGTCCCCATCAGCTGCTGGATTGAGAAGGGTTTCGGCACGAATGCGTCGGCTCCCGCGCGCCGCGCGGCTTCGACTTCATCCGGCATGACACGCGCGCTGACCACGATCGTGGGGATGCCTTCTGTCCACCAGCGTGAACGGATATGCCGTATCAGAGATAAGCCGTCGATGTCCGGCATCATCACGTCGGTCAGGATAAGATCAACTGGCAGAATCTCGAGGATCTTCATCGCCTCTTCGACACTGAAGGCCAGATGAACCTTAAAGCCCTGTGCGAGCAGAATCTCGCGCATGATCTCGCAAAAGACGGTGTCGTCGTCGACAACCAGGACGCTGCTGTGGGTTTGTTTGAAGGCCAGCATGCACAACTCCCCTCCACCAAGGTGATTGGAGTTGTGCAAGCGGCGTGCCAGGTGTGTCAGCGAGCGGCGGACACGCGGGTGTTCGAGGGTGTAAAACTGACTTCAGGGAGAGACGATGGAGGGCTCGAGCAGCGACCAGGATGCGCCCCCGTCTTCGGTGCGCACGAGGGCGATCTCGTTATCTGACCGGGCCACAGCCCATCCACTGACGGCATCGATAAAGCTGAACTGCCCTTCCCAGATGACTGTCTTACGTTGCTCCCAGTTCTGGCCGCCGTCTCCTGTCCAGTAGATGCCATGGCCGAAGGCCCAACCGCGCAGGGGGTCAAGGAAGTAAGCGGATTCGGCGGGCGCCGGATCGATGGTCCAGGTTTGACCCCCGTCCGATGTCCGGTACAGATACGACGCCAGGTAGCCTTGCGACGGCCCGAGGCAGCGGACGATGAGCAGGCCTTCGGCTTGCGAGAACCGCTGCGGAGACACCGCTTCGCAGAAGAGCACAGAATCGGACGAGCCTGCGGATAACGGCGGGTCAGGTAGTTTAATCGATGCCCAGCTGGCGCCAGCATCATCACTCGCCTCGAGCAGGGCACCCCGGTCAACCATGAACGGGCAGGATCCGGTCATCCACCCAGTACCATCATCCAAAAGGACGAGGTCGTTCCGCAAGCAGGTATCGAGGGTGTCCTGCGTTCCAAGCAGGGTTCGGTAATTCTGACCCCCATCGGATGAAGCCAGCAGCGCGTAGGCATGGTTTCCCATCCCGACGAAGAACCGCACCAGGATCAAGCCCACGCCGCCCTGGTTGAATTCGACCAGCGGCGGTTCCTCAGCGAGATCGGAAAACCGGCGCAGGCCGGCGCTCTGCCATGTGCTGCCCCAGTCATCGGTCAGCCATAAGCTGAGCACCAGTGGCGCGCTGCCAGGTTCTGAGTACCAGAACACAGCCTGTGCCTGTCCAGAGGTGTGGAAATGTGCACTCACCTGCTTGGGCTCTGAACCCGGGCTCGACGACGGTTCCGGCGGGGTGATATCGCTCCAGGTCAGGCCTCCGTTTTCGGTGCGCAAGATGTGCTGATCCGCGCCCGGCGAGCCTCCAATTGCCCAGCCGCGGTCCTGGTCCGCCATGTGGATCGTTTCGATCTCGACCGGATCGCCGGCGGACAGGCGCGCAATGGGGGTTGCCTGTGTTGAAGGGGCGAAACGATCGCAGGGACCGTTGAAGTTCGCCGCAGCAGCTGGAATCCAGCCCGGACCGGAGAGCCCCAGGCTGCTCTCGGAGAGATCTAGTTCGAGCCAGCCGTCCGGTGTCCGGCTGACCACTCTGGCATACGCGTTCAGCTGCAGCGTCCCGATCAAGGGCGAATCTTCGTTTGCCGCAGCGTGGATTGACTCCTCCCCCATAGCCATCGTGAAGCACACCTGGGCTGGAAGCGTGGGCAGGGTCGGCAGGTTCTGGCAATCCCCCACAAGCGATCCGCTTTCAGGCGGAAGCCACCTGAGCCGGAACAGTCCGATGTTTCCCGCCTGCGCCACACCGGGTTCAAATCCAATCCAACCATCCTGTGTGAGTCCACTGACCGGCAATGGATTATCGTCCGGGACCTGACCGAAGACCTGCGCATTAAAGCTGGGCCGGTTGTATGCCGTAAAGCCTGCGGCATTGTTGACGGTACAGGGTCCCGGTGGGGTGCTCTCCGTCGCCTGGGATTCGGGCGGGGTTGGTGTCAGCGTTGGTGCTTGCTGCGGGGGTGGAGTATTCGAGGGAGTCGTACCACCTGGCTCTCCCGCGGTACAGGCAGATGTCGCCAGTACAGCTACCACGACCAGCCAGGCGATCGATTCACGCATCCTGGGCTCCTCTCCCGATCTCATACGGGTAAGCTTACTACACTTCGATGCGCCGGCAATTGGATCCGGAATGTCGCTGGCGGACGAGGCCCCAGTGCAGGCATTGTCCGGAACCTGGCGTGCATTTAATGAAGGCCTCGATCATATGCAGATCGAGGCCTTCACAGGTAAGCAGTTCTCCTGGCATCAGGGTAAGGGTACGCCCTCGGTACCGGGTACAACAGCGACCTCGCGCAAGGTGACTCCGGCGGTGGCGGAGCTCATGACATCGATGGAAGTGCTTGAGGAACGTCCCCACAGTGCTGCGTCGTACATGCCGTAAGCCTCGGCCGGCAGCGCTGTGAACTGGCCCTCCTGGGTAGCGCGAGCGAAGTAGCGCAGTGTCTGCTCGCCCCGGTCAACCTCCGTGATGAAGAATGTGACCCGGTCGGCGCGCACTTCCTTGTAATTGTAACCAAGCGTAGACCAACGATATTCAGGATCGCCATATTCCGTAAACTCATGGCTGGATGTGTTCAGGCCTTCATTGAGCGCTTCCAGGCCACCGGGCAGATGGTCTTCGATCAGCATGTAGAATCCGTCGCGCTGAGTGCTGATTTCCAATTCCACCAGGACCAGCTGCCCGAGTTTGATATGATCGATCGGGGAACGCGTGCTGGGGTCGAGGTAGCGCCGTTCGAGCAGGATGCTGCCGGCTGGGCCGATCTCGGCCTGCGGAATGTAGCGCTGGGCCACCATCGAGTAGTAGAGCAGACCTGCATCCGTTCGTGTGATCTGCAGTTGGTTGATCCCATCCGCCAGTTGATCCGCGCTGACGGTGATATCGATGCGCGGCTGGTCGGACGTGAGCGTACCCTGGGCGATCGCCGAACCATTCAACAGGACACGGTAGCCGCTGGTTTCCGCCGCTTCGCGTGTGGTGAGTACGTAGTCGCTGAGAGCCAGGAGGGCGAACGCGGTTTCGTTGGTGGTGCCCCATCCGTAGCTTCTTCGTTGGCTCATAAGCCAGCGTGCAATCTGATCGGTGAGGTCTGGATCAGGATCGATCTTCAACAGCGCACTCAGCGCCATCGCCGTTGTTCGCGTGCTGGAAGCCATGGCTTTGTCATAGTAGTGTCCATCTTCCGTGGGCGAGAGCCAGAAGGAGTATCCGCCCTCCTGCACGACCACTTCGAGCAGCTCATTGAGCAGCATACGGGCCTCGGCATCCTCGCCGTCTGCGTCGAGCACGATAGCCAGCGCCGCACGGCTGAATGCATCGAGCGACTGGCGCTCATTAAAAAGCTCGCGGCTCGCGCTCAGCTCTGTGTAGCCGGCGGTGGAGAGGCTGAACAGGGCGAAGGCTTCTGTCCTGGGATCCATCGAATCCAGGTGCTGGAGCAGCCAATCGACTCCGTCCTGGATGACATCACCGTCGACGGCGTATCCGGCGTCGCGCGTCGTGGCCAGTCCGAACAGCACCCACGCCGTCTGGTAGTCATGCGTGGCATCGTCGTACCACCAGCCCCAGCCGCCATCATAGTGCTGTTTGGCGTATAGCATCTGGATCCCTTCCTCGACCATCTGGTCCAGGTCGGCTGGCGCCAGTTCCAGCTGGTCAAGCTGCCGGAGCGCCCGCCCGATGACTGCATTGGGAAGGGCCTTACTCATGATCTGCTCGACACATCCATAAGGATAGCCGGTCAGGTATTCAAGCCCGGAGAGCAGGTTGCCGGTGATCGAACGGCTGAGTTCGAGCTGCACACTGCTCATCGGCAGCGCATCCTCAGGCATGTCAATCTCGATCGAGAGCGGATCCTCGACTCGCCCCGCCTGTGTTTGCACGTCGGGCACGGAGAGCGGTTTGACTGTGAGAGCAAGCGATCAAGGATGACCAGCTCGTTCGAGTCAAGTCTGACCGGCAGCTCGCGGACAGTATCGCTGTAGTTGTATACGAAAGTTGTGAGCGTGAACTCATCACCTGTGGTGAGAAAACGCGGCAGGATCGGGCGCAGCATGATCGGCTGATGGGTCCGAATCGTTTGCGACGATTCGCCCACGGCGTGCCCCAGGGTGACCGCCTTGGCCGTCAGGCGCCACTGTGTCATGTTGTCGGGTAGCGTCATCGTGACTGTGATCTCCCCGCGCGAGTTTGTGCGCAGGGCGGGATACCAAAGTGCAGTGTCGAGGAAGTCGGTGCGCAGTGTGGCCGGGGTCATGCCTCCATCTCCGCCTCCGCCTCCCCGGCCTTCGACCCAGATCTCGCGCCACGGCGCCATCGAGTTGTACGTCTGGACCGAGTGTGCGCGGTGGCCGTAAAACGCATCGAAGATCGACACGTTCAGCTCCTCGCTCAAGCTGAAGATGGCTTCATCGATCACGGCAAGTGAGATTTCCGCCGGGACCGGATCACCGCTGCTATCGCGCACCGTGATTTTCACTTCGACTTCATCGCCTGGCCGATATACCTCGCGATCGGTTTCGATCTCGAGCGTCAGCTCCTTGCCGAGCGGTTCGACCTCCAGCTCGACGGTTGCTGTCTGGAGTTCACTCTCGGGGATATTCGAGTACCAATAACCCCATTGGCGGGCGATTCCGGGCTGCCAGGTGTTGACGGTCACGTAGATATTCGGCGCATCGCTCTCAAGCACTGTGAAATCATACTGGGTGAGGGGAGCCGTCAGTTGGACAACTTCCTGCCGGCGGACGCTGCCGCGTTCGATCGTTACCCATGCCGGGCCATCGGTAGCGCTTTCGATGTAGATCGAAGCGGTCTCGTACGGCCGGTAGCTCTCCCGGTCGGCGGTGATCGTGAAATCATCGTTCGAGCTGTACCAGCCACTGAAATCCTCCGAATCGTAAACGCCAAAGTAGCGCTGGACCTCGATCAGGTGTCCCTCGGAATCCTCCCCGGCAAGTTCTGCCCGGTAGTATCCGCTTGGCAGCTGGCCGAGATCGAACGAAAGTATGCCGTTGGCGTTTGTCTCCCCTGTTTGTTCGACTTTATAGGGAGCGTAGGAAGTGCTCGTCCGGATCCAGCGTGATAACGTCAGATTAAGCTCGCGCCCGGGTACCGCGACTTCATCGAGCGTTCTCAAACTCGCTTCGAGTTGGATCGGATCGTCGGCTGTGTGCGCGTATCCACCGCTATCGAGGTTGAGCATCTCGTCTGTGTTGTACACTTTCACGACGGTGAAGGCACTGATTTCCTGGTGGCTGCCGTCATCAACGCTGGCCTCCAGGCCCCAGGTGGACCATTTCAGGTTGCTGCGCCAGTCAGACCAGACGAGGTAGTCATCCGGCAGCCTGGCTGGATATTCGAGACGCAGTTCGCCGTTGCTGTCCGTCCGTCCGCTGATGGACCGGTTGTAGCCCGGATACCAGACGTACTCGACCTCGTTCGACGAGGTCTCTTCCCACCAGTAGCCGTAGAACTCGCCCAGCCGGTAATCGCGCAAGGTAATCTCGGCATTTGCGACCGGCTCGCCGTGGAAGTAGCGGGCGGTGATATTGACGATGATCTTCTCGCCATCGATATAAACGGAGCGGCCGGTTTCGACGGAGAGCTGGATATCGGGCTTACGGTAATCCTCAACTTTGAACTCACCGCGATGTGTCTCGCCATTCACATCGAGCTGGATGTGATAGGTGCCGAGTGCAGCGCCCTCGGCGATCGTGAAACTGCCGAAGACCGAACCAAAGCTGTTCGTCCGCAGGCTATCTGAGCTTAAGGCATTGCCCCGGGAATCGAGCAATGTCACTTCAACCGGCGTACCGAATGGCAGCAGGTCGAAGACTCCATCGTAATCGCGGCGGACGATCGCCTTGAAATTAACCTCCTGGCCGGGCCGGTAGATCGGGCGCTCGGTGTATACATAGGCCAGGTAGTCGGAGGTCTCGATCGTGCGCGGCATGCTCCACCAGTAATATCCCGTGCCCCAGGTAGAACCAACCCCGGCGACGGTGATGTCGCCGCTTTCGTCCCTGCCGAAGATGAGCTGCGGCTGGTCGCCTGCGGCAAGCGTGGTCTCGTAGAGGCCGTTCTCGTCCGTGCGGTCCTCGCGGATATGCCGGCCATCATCGGTATAGACGCGGATCTCCAGCTCCGGGACGGGGTCGCCATGGATATCGGTCGCCCACACCGAGAGCTGCCGGCCGGCGGACTTCACCCCCAGCGTGTAGGAGGAAAGCGCCAGCACGAGATGGTCCTGCACCTGGCTGCCCACCCGCATTTGGAGCAGGTAGAGACCGGGCGCCACATCTTCGGGAAGGGTCATTTCTTGCAGGCTGCCATAGCCCTGTGAGGGGACGACGATTTCCCAGGTGCGGACCGGTTCGAGTTCGCCGTCGATGTTCGCGGGCTTGGGATTGTTGAAGCTTGGATTCTGTGCGCTCAGCTCGACTACCTGCCGCATCTCCAGCGGCAGCAAGTCGAAGAAGATGCGGACACGGCCCGACTCGGAGGTCCCGAACTGTACCGCCCGGCGGCCGTCGGCATCGACTACCTGGATTTTCTCTCCCGCCTCGCCAAAGGATGCGATTCCCGGGAGATATGTTGATGTGAAAGTCCACTGGTACGGTTCGACCAGCGCCCGGTCGCCGTCAGCGGTACGAGCGGTCGTCCCCAGGGTGACTCCATATTCAGTCCACTGGTCGTAGGTTTCGAGCAGGTGGTAGATCAGCTTGTTGCCCTCCCAGCTGAACCAGCCGGGGATATCTGGCGCGACGCTGAACGCCGACTGGACGCTCTGTTGATCCATCGGCCGGTCGAATTCGATCCAGATGGTGCGGCGTGTCCCGCCATCGTCGATCTCCTGGGGTCCGTGATCCGCGACCGGCGGCGGACAGGGCAGCGAGGCCGTCGCTGGTGTGTTGAATTCATCGCCCATGCGATCGCGCAGCGATGTGTTCAGTTCGAACTCATAGAGCACACCAGTCTGGAGATCCGCCTCAAGATCCAACAGTGCCGATTTGCCATCTTCGGACACCTTCAGCTTGAAATCGAGCGGCGGGGATATCTCCAGCGCGCCAGAGAGCGAATCGGGATCGACCGCGTAGTTGAACTTCAATCCGATCTGTCCTATGGGGACCGCTTTAATCGGGCCGGTGACGCGCAGAGTTAATGGATCGGCGGCGTATTCCCAGGCGTAATCGGAGGCCAACGCCATTCCATCCTGCGCTAGAGCTCCGGCCCGGATAACGAATTGGTAGCGCTGACCGGGGGCAAAGGGCTCGGCAAGCACGATCGACATGCTGGTCTCATCCCCCCACTCGAGTCCGTACTCGATCGCAGGGCGCACCTGGAGCTGCGCAGCAACGCTCGCCATCTCCATCGGCCGGTCGAACACGACATGGATCTCAGGTTTACGGTTCGGTCCGAGGGCAGATGTTCCCGGCCGGTGACCGAGCACGCGCGGCGTGGGAGCAACCTGGAATTGGAGCAACTCAGGCCTGCCCAGCAGCTCGCCGGATGCGCTTTTCAAATCCTCCGGAAGCATGATTGAGTACGTCTCACCAGGTTCCAGGAGATCATCGGGTGCAAATGTCAGGCGGGTCATCCCGTCATCCCAGCCGAAGGTCCCGCGCGTGAAGGGGTGGATATGAAAGGTATAGGGCTCGCCCGGCTGGATCATCGCCTGGTTGAACTCAACGATGACTGTTTCGCCCGGAAGGTAGTTGCCATCCACTCCCTCTCCCGGTTGAAAGCTGGCACGGATCCCGGTTTCTTCAGCCCGCGGCGACGGCGTAACATCAACGGTGTGAGGTGTGGGGGTAGATCTGCTGGAAGGGGCTTCGGATGCTGGCTGGCCGACAGGGGCGCAGCTGGTAAACAGCGCTGCGAATCCTAAACCTGCTGCGAGCATGAGATGTAGCCGTGAGCGTTTCATCGTGGTTGGCCTCCCTGCGTGTGGTGGGCGGACTGCCTGCTGTTGAAGAGGATACCCACCTGCCATTACCACACTGCCGCTTCTTGATACCAACCCTGTAATCTTATATTACAGTCTGGTTATGTCTCGTTGACAAGCCATCCGGCGGCAACCTATACTCGCGCGTGATGATGGACAAGAATTCTCCGCTCGTTCCACGCGTGCTCATTGTCGATGATGAGCAGGCGATTCGCAGCGCACTGTCAGCCGCTTTGCGCCGGGCTGGATTTGAGGTGCTGGAGGCTGGTGATGGGCTGGCAGCCCTGGAAGCGGTCCAACGGGAACAGCCCGATCTGGTGGTGCTCGATATCCTGATGCCGGATCTGGACGGCAGGGAGGTCTGCCGCAAGATGCGTGCCCGCGGGGATTGGCGCCCGGTGATCATGCTGACGCAGATCGATGCCACGGGCGAGAAGATCTCGAGCCTGGAGGAGGGTGCGGACGATTACCTCAACAAACCATTCGATTCTTATGAACTCATCGCCCGCGTCCGGGCGCTGCTGCGCCGGCAGGAGGTTGCCGGGCGGCGGGGGGAACTGGCGCATATACTGACGTGCGGCCGGCTGCGCCTCGAGCGAGAAACGCAGCGGGTCTGGCTGGACGAGGACCTAATTTCCCTGACTAACAAGGCTTTTGGTGTGTTGGCTCACCTGATGGAAAGGCCCGGCGTCGTCGTCTCGCGTGAACAGCTCCTGGACCAGGTCTGGGGTTGGGATGATCCAACCGGGATGCGCACAGTCGATGTACGGATCGCCGAGATCCGCCGCAAGCTCGAAGATATCGCCAGCGACCCCGAATTTATCGAGACGGTGCCGGGCGAAGGCTACCGCTTCCTCGGCGAAGTCAAGGCGGGCTGATGAGAGGAGGTTGGCTGTATGCCGCAGCTGGGATCCTGGTTGCAGGCTTAATCGGTGGGATCGCTGTAAAACTTGCCGCTCCTGACCTGCTGGTGCGCACCACACTCCATTTCGATCTTGCTGGTTTGATCCTTGCGCTGAGCCTGCTGCTCGCAGCGCTCGCTGCCCTGATCGGGCTGTGGCTTGATCGCAAGCGCGATGAGCTTGATCTAAAACTCGACCTAGCTACCCACCAGCAGGAGGAAGAGCGCCGGCGCTTCATCCAGCGCCTGGACCATGAATTGAAGAACCCGCTGACGGCGATCCAGATCCAGCTCGACAATCTGCAGGCAGCGGATTCGCACGGCGAGATCTCGACCGATGACCTGCGGGTCCAGGTCGACCGGCTCTCTGGCCTGACCCGGGGTTTGCGCCGGCTGGCTGATCTCGAAACCCGCGCGCTCGAATTGGAAGAGGTTGATCTGCCGGAAGTGCTGGAGGAGGTGATCGAGCTGCTGCAGGCGCCAGCCCGAATCGAGCTCGACATTCAGCGGACGCCGTGGCCCATTCCATTACTCATGGCGGATCGCGAACTGTTATTGATGGCTTTCCGCAACCTGGTCGATAACGCCCTGCGCTACTCGCAAGGGCCTGTGGAAGTCCGCGCACGGCACACCGCCGGTTCGCTCCAGGTCGAAGTGATCGATACCGGGCGCGGCATCCCGGGAGACGAAATCGGCATGGTAGGGGAGGAGCTCTACCGTGGCTCCAATGTGCACGATGTCTCCGGGAGCGGTCTCGGTCTCTCCATCGTGAAGCGAATTCTTGAGCGCCACGGGGGGAAGCTGGAGCTCCGCAGCCGCGCAGGTTCCGGGACAATCGCCAGTGTAGACATCCCCTATGAATAAGGCGCTGCTGCGCGGGTTCTCGCTGGTCTTCTCGGCTGCTGCTATCGTGCTGCTGGTTCTTTTCACCAAGCCGGGGAGAACTCTCCTGCAGATCGGGTTGGTCACCCGCACACCGGCGCCCACGCACGATGCGCGTTCGACGTCGCCCGTACCGCTGCCTGCCACCTGGACGCCTACTCCAAGCCCAACCACCCGGCCTGATGAGGCCGAGGGAGAGACATCACCCCGCCCGGAAGGCGCAGCATCAGAGGTGCCAACGCCATTTGGAAGCCCGACACCTCTGCCTGGTCTGCCCGCGATCCGCAGCGGCGACCGCTTCCTGGGGGGAGGAAGCGGGGTGATCGCCTTTGTCTCCAATCAAGACGGCAACCAGGAGATCTACCGCATGAACTTGGACGGGACCGAGCTGGTACGGCTCACATTCACGGCCGAGGAGGAATACCGCCCGGTATGGTCGCCTGACGGGAACCAGCTGGTCTATATGCGCTGGGAATCCGGGCAGCCGGATTTGTACCTGATGGACGAGTGGGGAGCGGAAGCCGCAGCGCTGGTGCATGATCCCGCGTACGATGAATTCCCTTCCTGGTCGCCCGATGGGGAATGGGTGTTGTTTGACTCGGATCGCTCCGGGAGGTTCCAGCTCTACCGTATCTCCGTGGCTACGGAGACCCTGGAAAGCTTGCGGACAAGTGAAGCAGAGGAAGCGATCGGGAGCCTTTCGCCGGAGGGGAGCAAGCTGTTGTTCGAAGCGCGGCTGGGGAACGCCAATTACCAGATCTTCAGCTTCGACCTTGAGACGGGGCAGCTGCTGCAGCTGACAAACACCGTGGAACGCAATGTGCGCCCGGCGTGGTCTCCAGACGGGGACGAGATCCTCTTCATCTCCGCCCGCGACGGGACGCCGGAGCTGTACCGCATGAACGCTGACGGAACCGGTGTGCGGCGCCTGACCGAGGATTTGGGGATCGTGAACTCCCCAAGCTGGTCACCAGATGGCGAGTGGGTCCTGTTTAACGCTGATCGTTCAGGCAACTTC
>JARRJK010000031.1:27469-36016 GCA_037379555.1 Anaerolineales bacterium
CGAATGGAACCGGACTGAGGCAGCTAACCCAGGATCCGGCCGACGAATTCAACGGCGCCTGGCAGCCGGTCCGCAACTGAGCCGGGACTCATCCTGAACCTCGGCTGCTTGCCCACAATGGTCACATCACTGTAAGGACGCTAGCCGCCTAATGCTGTGTTGAGGTGTTAAAACTGCGGGTCGTATTGGCGAACCACTCCGCCGGCAGCGTAAAACCGGCGGCGTTCAGGCGGCTCTCGAACATCGGACGCATGCCAGTCGAGACCAGCTGGCCCTCAAGCTTGCCGCCAATACCGGTCCCGGTCTCCTCGAACCGGAAGAGCTCGGTCATCACGATCGTCTCGCCTTCCATGCCTACGACTTCCGAAATCGAAGTCACCTTGCGGCTGCCGTCCCGCATCCGTGATTGCTGGACGATCAGGTCAGCAGCAGAGGCGATCTGCTCTCGCACCACCTTTAGCGGAAGGTCGAATCCCGCCAACAGCACGAGCGTCTCGAGGCGGGATGCGGCGTCGCGCGGCGAGTTCGCGTGCAGCGTGGTCAGCGAGCCATCATGACCGGTGTTCATTGCTTGCAGCATGTCAAGCGCTTCGCCGCCACGCACTTCGCCGACGATAATCCGGTCGGGGCGCATGCGTAGAGCGTTCCGCACCAGGCTGCGAATACCGATCTCTCCGTTGCCATCCGCGTTGGCTGGTTTAGCCTCGAGCCGGAAGACATGCTCCTGGTGCAGCTGCAGCTCAGCTGCATCCTCGATCGTCACGATACGCTCGCCCTCCGGGATATAGCCGGAGATGATGTTGAGCAGCGTGGTTTTCCCGGATCCGGTGCCGCCGGAGACAATGGTGTTCAGGCGGGAGACAACGCAGGCCTCCAGAAATCCCGCCACGTGTTCGGAGAGCGATCCAAGGCGGATCAGATCGTGGATATCCATCCGCTCGCGGGCGAACTTCCGAATCGTCACACCTGGTCCGTCGATCGCGACGGGAGGGATGACGGCGTTCACCCGCGATCCATCCGGCAGGCGGGCATCAACCATTGGCTGTTCGGCGTCGATCCGCCGCCCAATGGGTGTGATGATGCGGTCGATCAGGCGCAGGATCTCATCCGTCGTCAGTTTGATCGAGCTTTTCTCGAGCAGTCCCTGCCGTTCAACATAGATCTGCTCCGGTCCGTTGATCATGATCTCAGTGATCTCCGGATCATCCAGCAAGCGCTGAATCACCCCGAACCCGAGCACTTCGGACATGACCTGGGTCAGCAGTTCGCGCTTGAGTGATTCGGGCAGGTTGACCCGGGCATGCTCGTAAGCTTTTTCCAACAAGGACTGAACTTTCTCGTATTCCGGTCGACCTCCATTGTCTCCATTGAAATTGCGGGCGACCTGTTCTTTCAGCCACGTTCGAAGCTGGTCCAGTGCACCGACTGGGATGGAGGCCATCTGATCAGTCGTCGCCATGCAGCTGCCTCGTTCTTTCCTCCAGAGGTTGGATCCAGATGATGTGTTCGAGGTTCAGGGCGATGAAATCCACCGGATCCGTTGCTCCCGGTTGGAGAAACTCGATCTCCGTCACCGCCAGAAACCCCGATCCGTGATCGAGGTCATCCAGCAGGCGATGCCCGGGATGAAGGTGAATTGTCCCTTCGATCCTGCCGTTTGAGGTTTGGATGACCGCGCGGATCGGATTTTTCTTGACGATCTCGGTGAAGAACTTTCCCTTCCGGTCCAGCTGCACGGTCATGGCCACCTCGCGAAAATGGATTTCCCCTGAAATGGACTGTCATCAGCCGTTTCTTGTTGCAATGCGAACGCGCCCCCCTGGTGCATCAGCGTTTAAAATGGAGCCTTACCTGGAGGACCGGGCCGGTGATCAGGCGCCGGGGTAATACACTCAGCATTCTAGCTGCAGTTGAGCGTTGTCGACCTTCCGATCAGCTTACAGAATTCGTCACGGGGGCCAGGCGGGGAGGGTTGCAGGGCCAACAATAAGCAGCAGGAGCAGGGCATGACCGGGATCATCCTCGGGATCATCGATCTGCCCTCGCAGTTAGCGCGGCCGGGCGAGGTAGATATCCGCTTCCACCAGCTCGCCGTCGATCAGGAAGTGGTGGACGAAGTAAAGGTTCCCGGCTGCATCGAGGGTTGGTTCACCGGCGAACTGCGATACGATCATCTCCGGTTCAGACCAGCTATCGCCATTCCATCGTGCACGGTAAATTGCCGGTGACCCCTGATACGTGCGTGTGAACCACAATTCATCCCCTTCAGGTGAGATGAACGGCCAGCCTTCATCCCCGCTGGTGTTGACCGAGGCGAGGTTTTCGGGCGGTGCCCATTGCTCCCCGTCCCGGTGGGTTACCCAGATATCCACCCCACCCGCACCCCCGGGCGCATCGGAGTGGAAGGAGAGGTCCTCACCATCGGGGGAGATGTGCATTTCACCGATTCTGTACGTGGCGTTCAGCAGGTCGCCAGCGTTAACGGGCTGTGAAAACCCACCATCCTCAAGCACGGAGGTCCAGAAATCCACGCCGCGCAGGGTGCCCTGGCGCGCTGAACAGAACCACAGCGTGCCGTCCTGGAAGAACGGGCATCCGTCAAGCGCGAGCTCTCCTGGTGCTGCGAGCTGTACACGTTTGGGGACGTTCCACCCGTCGGCTCCGAGTGTTGAGCGGTAGATGCCCGCCACACCTCCTGTGAGTTCCTCCTCGGGCGGTTGCGCAATCGCCGGAGTGAAGAAAAAGTAGAGCACATCGCCTGACGGGAGGATAAAGGGCGAATCTTCGCCGCCGGCGGTGTTGATCGGGCTGGGAACGGGAATGGGATCGGAGTAACCCGGATCGTGCATGACGGGAGGGTGGGGATCATCCTGCGGATTGATCTTAACCGCGTCGGGCGGGAGGGAATCAAGCCGGTCCACGGTTTCCAGCGGGATCGCTCCCTTGGTGCCGCAGGCTGCCAGCAGCAGTGAGAAGAGAATCCATTTCCACACCCGGCTCATTGGGGACGATCCTTTCATCTGGATGGCCAGCAGGACATTTACACAGGCCGGTCAGTGCCTATCAGATTCTACACACAGGCATGCTGAATTGTCGCGCCGTGGGATCAATCCCGGGATTCGACACGCACCGGCATTGCCTGCTCGTTAGGGGTCTCCCGGCTCTCCCTCACCTTGCCGAGGATGATGAGGCTGAGAATCGCCAGCAAGGCTGTGCCGGCGAACAGGGCGGTGTAGCCGAGGTGCGCACCAGGCCTCAGGCCGTTGATCCAATCGATGCCAGGACCAGCCAGCCGGCTGAGTGCTCCCGCACCGGCGGTGGCCAGATTGGTGAGCCCCAGGAACTTCCCGGCCTGGCCTTGAGGGGCGAGATCGTTGGCCAACGCCCAGTTGGCACTGACGAACAGGCCAATGCCTGCCCCGATGATGCTGCCGAATATGAGGATGGAGGTTGAGCTGTCAGCTGTCGTCATCAGGACGCTGCCGACGGCCACGAGAAACGTGGCGATAACATGCATCGGTTTGCGGCCGAAACGATCGCTCAGATAACCGGCCAGGATGGAAAACCCGATCAAAGTCAGCACGATCGTGGCAAGCAGATCGCCGGTCAACTGCACCGGGTCGGGTACAGACAGGGTATCGCGGATGTAGTACTGGGCAAATGTCTGCACGCCGTAGACTCCGGTGAGGAAGAACAGGCGGACCACAATCAAACGCCAGAACGCAGGATGGTCGCGCAGTCCGAGCGCTTTGAGCGGCGGCAGCTGCTGGCTTTCGGGTGGGGCTGTGATTGGCTGCTTCTCCTCCTGCACGCCAAACAGCGTGAAGACTGCGCCGAGAAGCAGAAAACCGGCGATGATCGCCACCGCTGATGCGATGTGCTGCGGATCGAGGATGCGGCCAATTAACAGGGATGAGATCACCAACCCGGCCATGTCAAAGACGTTCTTTACGCCGCTCGCAACACCCATTTGAGAGGAGGGCACTCGGTCATGCATCAAGCCCTGCGCCGGGCCGTGCGCCAGATTGGATGTCAGCTGTAAACCGATGTACGCCAGGGCAAGCAGCGGCAGATTCGTACTGACGGCGAGCAGCGCCAGGAAGATCAGGTCCAGGCCGGTGCCGATGCCGATCCACGGCCGGCGGCGGCCGATGCGCGTCGTCCAGCGGTCGCTCAACCAACCGGAGATCGGCTGGATGACCATGGCCACGATCAAGCCAAAGAATGTCAGCAATCCCAGCGCGGTGTTCTTGCGGGCGTCGGAGACGAAGGACAGCAGCACCGCCGGAAGGACCAGCACATGCAGGCTGTTCCACATGAATGAGAGCCCCAGCCAGTAGGCGTTAATGTTGATCAGTTCAGCGGTGCGCACGCGTTTTTTCATTTCCCAATCCTCACTTGTAACAGCCGCGCAGGGCGGGCGGCAGGCAGGCGGCGATGCCGTGCATCACTTTTTCCAGTATAGCTTCACGCGAAACTCTGTCATCCCGGGTCAATGCGCCGAGCTCCAACACTTGGCCAAAATGTGTGACCAGACATCCATCCTCTTCATAAACCCCGACCGGGCAGAACTGCATCTTGCGCTGCTGGAGGTGCAGGAAGAGATGACCGACGCCATCAGGAGGGGGACTGAGATTTCCATCTCCGGAATCGGAACCCTCGGGGGCGATGCCGAGTACGGGAGACGGGATATGGTCGAGCGTCCGCAGCAGCTTACGCAAGGCGGCCGCCCGGGCGGCGTGCTCGTGAGGGCGCGGCGGCATCGGTGGCGCGCTTGTGAAACCATAGCAGTATGCAATGCGTGCCAGAGCCCAGCGAGAGAGCGGGGTGACCGTCCATGACCGGAAACGGTCCGGATAAACCCATGCCGACGTCATGATCCAGTGCATCTCCACCGGTACAGCTGAGGCAATACTGAGCGCGATCCACCATGCCCCAAAGCCGGGCCGGTAGTAGTGATTGACCGCGAGCACCAGCCCGCGAGCGGATCCACGCGGTGGGCTTCCGAGTATTTTCGGTGCCGGCTGCACCTGCTGAATCAACCGCTTTGCATCCTGCCTGAAGGAGCGCGGCCTGCCGAGCAGGAGCTGGGTGATCAGGGGAAGAGTCTGCACACCGATAGACGGATAGCTTGGCAAATCATGCACGATAGTGGATTAAGTATATAGCCATTGTTCTTGGCTGAATCTCTGGAAATTCGATCGGGAAGAAGGTCCCGGTTGATTCGACCTGGTGGATGGCGCATAATGGGGGCCACCCGGCCGTGAGATCGGTCCGGGAATCCGATCATCGATGCCAGAGGGAGCATCTGGTGGTTTTTGATCTCTTGCCGAGCAGACGACTCCAAGCAGTTTTTCTGCTGCTTCTTGCACTGGCCCTTTCCAGTGGGTGCCAGGTCGTCGAGAATCTGCCGCAGATGCTCGATGATGTACCCGGAATGATCTCCGATCTTGGGCAATCCCTGGCCGGAGCGACAGCTACGCCAACCGGGCCGCTGCCGGCCGCTGTCATCGATCAGATCAAGTCGCTGCCCGACATGCCCACCGATCAGAATGCGCTCGAACTGCGAGCACAGGTTGTCGACCTGCTGCGGTCGGCAAACAGCGCCGCACAGGGAGGTCCGCGCGCTGTATCGAACGACTTGATCGAACGCCTGGCGAGCGACAGCACACTGTTCCTCGATAAAGCGCGTTTCACAGAGCGATCAATCCTCGAGCATGACCTCGAGCTGGCGTCCCGCCTGGTCTCACTCCTGCGCGTTCCGAATCTCGATCCGGGGCTGCAGGCCTCTTATCAGCAGGCGCTGGTAAAGCTGCTGCTGGCAGACCGCTTGATCATCGACGCGGTCGCAGCCGATGCCACGATCATCACGCGCTCTGCAGAAACCCTGAGCGAAGATGAGATCTCGCCGGTTGGTGTGCAGAGCGCCCGCACTGAGTTGGAGCGGATGCAGACCGCGCTCGAACAAGGGCGTGAGGCATGGCGGCTGGGAGAGCCGCTGCGGGGATTGGGGTATCTGATGCAGGTCTGGGATTCTTCCGCGGCAGTGCGGGCGGTCTGGGGCATCCGCTACACCGGTGACTTCGACGGGGATCAGGTGTCCGATCTGGTCGAGCTTGGCTATGGTTCGAGTCCGATGGTGCTCGATTCGGACCTGGACGGCTTGAGCGATTACTATGAAGCGACGTACACCGCCCCGGCCGGATCGCCGGGCAAAGCGGATACGGACGGTGACGGCGTGCTAGACGGCGATGAGGACCTGGATTTCGATGGATTGGTGACTGCGCTCGAGCGCGACCTTGGAAGCGATCCACTGAAACTCGACAGCGATGGTGATGGCATCGGGGACATGGCGCTGCTGCTCGGCCCGGACATGGGTGCCCAGACCGGAGATTCGGATGGTGATGGGTTGAGCGATGAGAGTGAGGCCCGCCTCGGCACCGACCCCATGCACGTCGATTCGGACCGTGACGGCATCCCCGACAGCCAGGAGTTCCACCTGCAGATACTGGAGTTCCCTGAGCTAGGGGTGACTGTCGACCTGTACGGGATGGGTGATCAAAGCCAGGTCTTGCAAGCCGAGCGCATGGTGGGGGCACCGGGATTCGCAGGGAACATCGGTGCCGTCGGCGACTTCGTCCGGCTGCAGACGTCAATGCCTGTCCAGCTGGCGACGATCCACTTCAGCTATGATGAAACCAAGGTCCCCGGCGGCGATGAGGCCAATGTACGCCTGTTTGTGTTTAATGAAGCCGAAGGCGTGATGTACCGCCTGGCGGATCCGATCGTCGATCCAGCGCAGAACATAGTATCAGGCAAGACCACAATGCTTGGACCCGTCGGAGTGCTCTACCTGCCGATCTTCCAGGCCGTCGTACCCGGACACCCCGCGATCGAAATTCCCTGAAACCCCGGACATGTGCTTCCAGCATCCAGCGCTGATCATCGTGAGACGTGGATGGTGGTATGCTTGTGAAGCTGCTCGCTGATTCGCATTAACTGACTCCGGGGCAGCTGGATCCCACCACCATACGCAATTCATAACGGAGGTCCGGTTTTGGGTGCTTCTGACGCTGAAATGCAGGGGAAAGTCTGTTTGGTAACAGGCGCGACATCGGGCATCGGACTTGCGACCGTCGGGGAGCTCGCCCGGCGTGGGGCGCGGATCCTGCTTGTCGCCCGGAATGAACAGAAATGCGCCCGGGTGCTGCGCGGTCTGAAAGACGAAACAGGCAATCAAGACATCGAATGTCTGCTCGCCAACCTCTCGCGAAAAGCCGAGATCGAGCGGCTTGCAGCGCAAGTCCATCAGGCTGTGCCGAAGCTCGATGTGCTGGTCAACGATGCCGGGGCTGTATATATGCGCCGCAGGCTAAATGCAGACGGGATCGAGCGGACGTTCGCGTTAAATCACCTGGCATATTTCCATCTCACCCTTCGGCTGCTCGATCTGCTGCGAAGTGCAGATCAGGGGCGTGTTATCAATCTCACCTCAGCGATGCACGCTGCCGCCGTGCTGGACTTTGATAACCTGCAGCTCGAACATGGCTATGGTGGCCTAAAAGCCTACCGACAATCGAAGCTGGCGAACCTGCTCTTCACATACGAGCTGGCCAGGCGTTTGGCAGGGACCCCGATCACGGTTAATGCCGTACACCCGGGTTTCGTCGCGACCAACATCGGTGCGAACAACACCTCCCTCTATCAACTTGTGAAACCCATTCTACGTTTGATCGCCAAGAGCCCCGCAGAAGGCGCCGAGACGGTGATCTACCTGGCAACATCGCCCGAGGTGGAAGAGATCAGCGGGTCCTACTTCATCGACTGCGAGCAGGTGAAGAGCTCACCGGCGTCGTATGACGAAGAGGCTGCCCGCAGATTATGGGATCGAAGCCTGGACTTGACCGGCTTGAAGAACCAGCCCGGGCTGGCGAATGTAGGCCGGGATCAAGGGGGGATGGGATGAGGCGCGATCATCCCGCTGAACGGCTTGAGCACAGGCTGCCAGCCTTAAGTCCGGGCTGCGGGGTACAGATCTATGCCTCAGCAGGGCTTTATTCGGAGCGGGGCGGGGCCTGGATTTCGACTACATCCGCCGCTTGACGCCTGCCCGGCATTCCAAAATGGGAATAATCGGACTATACTGATCGGAGTTTGACCCTGTTCCAGAGTTCTTAATTCGGGCGGACAGCGGCTCCCGATCAGAGCTGGGAATCACACCGCACCATCGTTTCAACCACACGCTCGAATTCGGAAGAGCAAACCGCACGCACCCCATGTCGACGATGAGCTTTCCTTATCGCTGGTGGGCGCATTGTCTTGGGCGTGGACATACCATGGAAGGATCTATGGCCAAGCCGATTCTGCTTACAGTTGATGATGAATTGCACGTGCTCAATGCCATCGAGCGAGATTTGCGGACTCGCTACGCCGAAGACTACCGCGTGCTGAAAGCGAGCTCTGGTGCGGAAGCGCTCGAGCTCGTGGCATCGATGCGTACGGGAAATATCTGGATGGCATGGTCTCATCATGGCGTCCACGGAATCA